>CAYUJX010000009.1:0-26253 GCA_964445125.1 uncultured Microbacteriaceae bacterium | reverse complement strand
GCCTAACTCCCTGTCAGCGGCACCAGGCGCGGAGCCCCAGGAATAACTCCCAGGTGACCCACAAAAAGGTCATTTCCATTGCGCAGTTGGGCATAGCAATTCCACCCGAGGAGGGCCGGGTCGCTCACCTGGAAAGAAGCCGTTGAGCTTTGTGCTTCTGGCGCGTAATACGCGGCAGCGATCTGGCAGGCGTAGTTGGCCGTTCTGAGCTGAGTCGCCCAGGTAATTAAGACGCCAGGCAGGACAAGGGCAAGGATTGCCATACTCACCACAACGCGCATCAGCTGGCGTCGCCGGGGGGAGTAGAGGGGCCTCTCTGATTCTTCAAAATCTTCATTACCAAATGACATGTTAACCTTTTCGTCTGTTGCCCTCGTTATAGTGTGCCAGTGGCCACGCTTGAAAGAACCCTGGGTCCCTTGGGTGCCTCGGGAATCGGCCTTGCCTCAATGTTGGGCGCCGGAGCATTTTGGGTGTGGGGCCCTGTGGTGGAACGCGCCGGGGAATTCTTGCTCGCAGCAATCATGGTGGCCGGGGTGATGGCCATTCTGAACGCGTTGAGTATGGCCCACCTTGCTTTTCTTTCCCCCGTTTCCGGTGGCGCCTACTCCTACGCCAGGAGGCATGTGTCACCGATGGCGGGCTTTATGGCCGGATGGTTTTTTCTCACTGGTAAAACGGCATCTGCCGCTGCCATCGCGGTGATTGCCGCTGGGTATATTTCACCAGAGAATGCGCGGGTTATCGCTCCGTTGATGATTGCCGTATTTGCCGGGATAAATATCACCGGAATACGTTCAACCGCGGCGCTGGGGGCCAGTGTGGCTCTTGTCGTCATCGGGCTCCTGGTCGCCGTGAGTGCCGCGGCACCCTGGTCAGCAGGCGAGCTGGGCGTTGCTCCTGACACCAGTGTCTACAGCGTGTGGCAGGCGGCGGGGCTCATGTTCTTTGCTTTCGCCGGTTACGCCCGAATGGCCACGCTGGGGGGCGAAGTAAAAAATCCCACCGTTGTCTTGCCTCGCGTCATTGTGGGAACCCTGGTAGCTGTCATCATTTTGTATGCTTTTTTGGGCTCCGCCCTCCTGTCGGCACTGGGGTTTGACGGGCTCGCAGACAGTGCCACTCCGGTGGCCGACAGCGCTCCAGAACACTGGCGGGGTGTCATTATTGTGGTCGCTGTGGCGGCCAGCTTGGGCTCGTTGGCGACAATCCTGGCCGGGCTTTCTCGAACGTCGATGGCGATGGCGCTCGAAGGTGACCTGCCCCCAAGATTGGGTGTTGTGTGGGGGAGGACTTCGAGCCCCGCGGTGGCAGAAATCACCATGGCATCGGTGGCCATGATCATCTCAGTGGCACTTGACCCTTTGTGGTTGGTGGGCATTTCTTCCACCACGGTGCTCAGTTATTACGCCCTCGCTCACCTTGCCGCGGCTCGGCTTCCTTCCCAGGACCGGAGGCTTCCTCGCGTCGTTGCGTGGCTGGGTCTGGTGGGGTGTGTGGCGCTGGTGGCAACCCTGCCGTGGATTCCCCTTATCACCGGCCTGAGCGTCGCAATGGTGGGTGTCGGAGTGTGGTTTCTGGTTATCCGGCCCCGGCAGTACAGCGGTTAGACGAGCAGAGACTTTCTCGGCTAAGATTATGGGGTACTTCGGCGAGGAAGTGTCCCTTGACACTTCGTAATCGACGCGGTGGAGCAGGCTCCTTAGGTCTCTCCTCACGCTGGGGCGTTTGAGTTCGAGAAAACCACTACCTAGGAGCAAAAAAACCATGGCTGAGAACCTCGTTGACGCGGACATCCGCACCTCTTTCGGAAAAGGCGCTGCCCGCAAGCTTCGCCAGGTCGGAAAAATCCCCGCGGTGGTCTATGGCCACGGCTCAAAGCCCCTTCACGTGGCGCTTCCCGCTCACGAAATCACGCTGATTGCCCGTCGGGCCAACTCCCTGCTTGATCTGAAGATGCCCGGTGGCAAGCAGTTGGTGCTCATTAAAGACATCCAACGCGACCCTGTGCGCCAGATCATCGAACACCTAGACCTGGTCATTGTGCGCAAGGGTGAAAAAGTCACCGTTGATATTGCTGTTCACGTGGAAGGCGAGCCCTTCCCCGGCACCATGGTCCAGATTGAGCACAGCTCCATCAGTGTGGAAGCAGAAGCTACCCACATTCCCGAGTCGGTCACCGTGAGCGTTGAAGGCCTCGAAGAAGGTGCTCAGATTCATGCTGGAGACCTTGTGCTTCCCGGTGGTTCCACTTTGGTCAGCGCTCCTGAAATGTTGGTTCTGATTATTCAGCTGCCACCGAAGGTGGAAGACGTCGCACCTGTTGCCGACATCGGCGAAGTGGCAGCGCCCGCTGATGCTTCAGCGAACTCGGGCGGCGATGATGCAGGCGGCGAATAGTCCTGCCCTGGCTCACAGCCTCCCGTAACAGAGCCCCCTCTTCACAGTGGCTCGTGGTGGGACTGGGTAATCCTGGTCCCACCTATGAGCGCACCCGCCACAACATCGGTCATTTAGCTGTGGCGGCTTGCGCGAAGAGCGCAGGGGTGAACTTTCAGAAGTTCAAATCCCACGGGGTGAGTGCCGTGGTAAAACACCCTTCTGGTGTGAGCCTCAGATTCGCTGCGCTCTCGACCTTCATGAACGTGTCGGGGCCTCCCGTGCAGGCAATGCTGGCCTTTCACAAAATTCCCGCCAGTCAGCTCATCGTCATCCACGACGAGCTGGATCTGGAACCCGGAGTCGTTCGCCTGAAGCTCGGGGGTGGCCACGCGGGACATAACGGCCTGCGTGACATTGCCAGAGTGTTGGGAAGCCCAGAGTTCTTTCGGGTTCGTGTCGGGATTGGCAGACCCGTAGGACGAATGCCACCTGCGGACTACGTGCTGGGAAAATTTAGCTCTCTCGAAGAAGAGACGCTGGGATCCACCCTGTCCGTGGTGTGTTCTGCGACAGAGCTTCTTGCCACCGAAGGGTTGCTACTCGCGCAGGGCAAAATCCACTCGTCCAGCCCCGGCGTCTAAGCTTTCGTCAGTGAGCTTGCAGACCCTTCCCGCGTGGCTACTTGGCGATGCCGATTTCGCCGCCGCGATTGAGCTTGCCGAGGCAGGCGGGTCCCTCGTGCTACCCCGCGGTGCCTGGACGCCCTACATCGCAGCCGTCTCTTCGCGGGGTTCAACGCCCACCGTCACGGTCGTGGCGTGCCCCACTGGCCGAGAGTCTGATCAGCTTCGAGATCAACTGCGCAGCCTGGTCGGCCCGCAGACAACGGTCTTAGATTTTCCCGCCTGGGAAACCCTGCCCCATGAGCGTTTGAGTCCTCACGCCGAAACCGTCGCACGCAGAAGGAGTGCACTTCGTGCGCTTCGCCTGGCTTCTCAAGGGGAGCGCGCGGGATCTCTGATTGTGGTGGCATCAATCAGAGCACTGGTGCAAAGAGTTAATCCTGCGATTGCTGACTTTGAGTCTTTCGTCGCGAAGACGGGAGATTCCACGTATTCCTTGGATCAGTGGAGCGGCTACCTCCTTCGCGCCGCCTACACCCGAGTGGACTTGGTCACCAGGCGTGGGGAGTTCGCCGTGCGGGGCGGGATTCTGGACGTATTTCCCCCGCTTGCGGAACATCCTGTTCGGATGGATTTTTTTGGATCAGAAATCGAATCCCTCTCCTACTTTGCCGTTGCCGATCAGCGATCTTTGCCTGAGCCCTGTGAGGAGATAGCTCTCGAGCCTGTTCGCGAAATGCTCCTGGATGATGATGTCCGCTCCCGAGCGCGGCAGCTCGCTGAAGAATATCCGGGCCTGGGCGCCATGCTCACCAAAATCTCGGAGGGTATTCCTGCCGAAGGGATGGAGTCTCTTCAACCTTTGCTGGTGGAGAACCTGGTGGCCCCCGCGACGCTTTTCCCCGCCGACACCGTCATCGTGGAAGTGTCGTGGCAAAAAGTGGCGGCGAGAGCGGAATCTCTCACCCATACGAATCGTGAGTTCCTTCATGCAGCCTGGGAAACCGCCGCCCAAAGTGAAACACACGCCCCGATTGATTTAGCCGCGGGAGATTTTCTTACCCGCGATGACGTTGTCGATTCGGCTTCGCCGAGAGCCTGGATCAGTGTTGACGTTCTGGATTCGGGGGCTGAGGGCCTAGTCCGCCCCGATATCCAACCTCTCGTGCTCGGCAGTGACGGCATTGATGAAGTTTGGGATCTCATTGCGGCCAAGGTTGCTCACGGCGAACAGGTGGTCTGTGTGGCGGGCGGGCACGGTCTCGTTGAACGCACCGCACACCTCCTCGGTGAGCGGGGAATCCCGCATCGCGTGGAGGAAGGCGTCGTCACTCCCAGCGCCGGTGTTGTCTCTGTTGCGCAGGGGGTCCTTCACGAAGGATTCTCGATGCCAGGATCCCTGCGCAGCGTACTGAGTGAAAAAGAGCTATACGGGAAAGCCGTGTCCGCTTCACCTCGCACCGGACGCACCCTTGCGACAAAGCGGACCAAGGTGGTTGACCCACTCCAGCTTTCACCCGGTGACTTTGTCGTCCACGACACCCACGGTGTGGGGCGGTTTATCGAAGTGGTCTCGCGAGAAATTTCCACGGGCGGGCGGAATGCGCGAATCAGCGAGAGGGAATTCGTGGTGCTCGAATATGCGCCCTCCAAGAGGGGTGGCCCCCCCGATCGATTGTCTGTTCCCACCGATCAACTTGCCCAACTTAGTCACTATGCCGGCAGCGACCAGCCGGCGCTGAGCAAGATGGGAGGCTCTGATTGGGCCGCCATCAAGGGCAAAGCGCGCAAAGCGGTCCGCGAGCTCGCTATCGATTTAGTCAAGCTATATTCGGCGAGAATGTCGGCACCAGGCCACGCATTCGCACCGGACACACCGTGGCAGAGAGAACTGGAAGAGGCTTTCCCGTTCGCAGAGACTCCCGATCAGCTCACCACCATTGATGAGGTCAAAGCTGATATGGAACGGCCCATTCCCATGGATCGTCTTATCGCCGGCGATGTGGGGTTTGGCAAAACCGAGATTGCCGTTCGGGCAGCTTTCAAAGCGGCCCAAGAGGGCAAACAGGTCGCTGTGATTGCTCCCACCACCTTGCTCGTGAAACAGCACATGGAGACTTTTCAGGAGCGCTATGCGCCCTTCCCCGTTACGTTGCGGGCGCTGTCGCGTTTTCAAACTCCAGCTCAAGTCACGGAAGTCCTCGCAGGTCTTGCTGATGGCAGCGTTGACGTGGTGATCGGGACTCACCGGTTACTCGGGAAAAATGTCATCTTTAAGGACTTAGGCCTCATCGTGATTGATGAAGAACAGCGGTTTGGCGTGGAACACAAAGATCTACTTAAAGCGCTCAAGATCAATGTGGACGTGTTGGCGATGAGTGCCACACCCATCCCGCGCACCCTGGAAATGGCCGTCACCGGTATTCGCGAAATGTCGACGCTTGCCACTCCGCCTGAAGCCAGACACCCGATTCTGACCTTCGTGGGCCCTTACCACGATGCCCAAGTGGTGGCTGCAATCAGAAGAGAGCTGTTACGCGAAGGTCAAGTGTTTTTCGTTCACAACCGGGTGTCTTCGATCAACAGGGTCGCGGCTCACATTCAAGAACTTGTCCCCGAAGCTCGCGTGGCGGTGGCGCACGGCCAAATGCCCGAAGCCAATCTCGAATCGGTCATGGTGGATTTCTGGGAGAGACGTTTTGATGTTTTGGTCTCCACCACAATTATCGAGACAGGTCTGGATGTCACCAACGCCAACACCCTCATTGTCGACCGCGCAGAGCGCTACGGACTGTCCCAACTTCACCAGTTGCGCGGTCGAGTGGGACGGGGCCGGGAGCGCGGTTACGCCTACCTTTTGTATGACCCTGAGATGCCGGTGGGAGAGCTTGCTCATGATCGCCTCGCAACCCTGGCCGCCACCACCGAATTGGGGGGTGGAACCCGGATTGCGCTGAAAGATTTGGAAATGCGCGGGGCAGGAAACCTGCTGGGCGCCGAGCAGGCCGGCCACATTCAAGGGGTGGGTTTCGATCTGTATTTGCGCATGGTCTCTGAAGCCATTGCCACGTTCCGGGATGACGTGGCGCCAGGGCAAACCGAGTTGCGCTTGGAGCTTCCCGTTGATGCCAGGATTCCCCTGGACTACATCGACTCGGAGCGCTTGCGTCTGGAGATGTATCAAAAACTTTCTGGTGCCGCCGCGCCCAGCAGTCCAGAAAATGCGATTGATGAGCTGGTGGACGAAATGGTGGACCGCTACGGCGCGCTTCCTACGCCGGTGGACACTTTGGTGTCTGTTACCCGGCTTCGCCGGGTAGCGATGGCTAGGGGGCTCAGTGAAGTTATCGTGATGGGCAATAAGTTGCGAATGGTGGGACCACCGCTTCCAGATTCGGTCCAGGTGCGTCTGTCAAGGATCTACCCCAAGGCACACTATGTGGCACCGGCGAGAGTCGCTCTTATTCCCCTGCCCGAGGAATACACCGATCAGGCCCTCGTGGTGTGGGTCAAGGGTGCCTTGGACGCCCTGCATCCGGCGCCGGTGGCAGTGGGGGCACCAGACTAGGCATATGACGAACTCGCCCCGTGGCCTCAGCGCGCTAATTGACACCATGGCTACGCTTCGGGGTCCGGGTGGATGCCCGTGGGATGCCGAGCAAACCCACGAATCGTTGGTCCCTTACCTCCTGGAAGAGACCTTTGAGCTCATCGAGGCGCTGGAATCAGGGAGCCGGGCGGACATTCGCGAAGAGCTTGGCGATGTCCTCTATCAGGTACTTTTTCACGCAGATATTGCCTCCTCGGTCGTGGGAGATTCTTTCACCGTCCAGGACGTGGCCTCAGATGTGGATGCCAAGATGCGCGAGCGTCACCCCCACGTGTTTGGCGAGGGTGATGCCATCACCGTGGACGAGGTGAAGCAGCGGTGGCAGGAAATTAAAGCGGAGCAGAAAAAACACCGAGCGAGCCCTTTTGAGGGCATCCCTGGAAAGCTCTCTGCCCTGGCCAGAGCACACAGTGTGATGAGACGTGCTGGCGAAGAGGTGGTGGTCCCCGCTTCTCCTCCTGCACCCTCGTTTTCCACCGAGCGAGAACTGGGTGTGCTGTTGCTTCAGATTGTCTGCACCGCCGCCGATCAGGACCTCGATGCCGAGCGCGCACTGCGCTTAGCGGTGCGCGACATCGAGAAGAACGCCAGAGGGCGTTCCGGGGAGCGCCCCGGGGAGACCACCACTGCGTGAGATAATAAGCGCATGGCTGTGAGTTCCGCGCGAGGTATGAGGGATTTTCTTCCTCGGGATAAAGAGCACCGCGAAGGCGTCCTGAATCAGATTACGTCGGTTTATCAGCGCCATGGTTTTGAATCCATCGAAACTCCCGCGCTTGAGGATGCTGCCACCTTGCACTCAGGTTTGGGTGGCGACAACGAGAAGCTGAGCTTTCACGTTCTCAAGCGTGGTCTCACGCTCCCGGACCTCCAAGAGGCCGCGATGCCCGAAGAGCTGTCCGATTTAGGGCTGCGGTTTGATCTCACCGTGCCGTTAGCCCGTTTTTATGCCAGTAACCACGGGGCGTTGCCTCCCGTTTTTCGCTCCTTTCATACGGGACCGGTGTGGCGGGCGGAGCGTCCCCAAAAGGGTCGCTACCGCCAGTTCGTCCAAGCCGACATTGACACCCTGGGCGAGGCGAGCACGCTCGCTGAGGTCGAAATTGTCCTTGCCACCGCTGATGCTCTCGACCGCCTCGGGGTGGAAGGCTGGAGCTTTCGGATTAACGATCGTCGGTTGCTCACCGAACTTCTTGGCGCTGCCGGCATTGCGGAATCTGACCACCCGGTCGCCATGATTGTGGTGGACAAGCTCGACAAAATTGGCCCCACAGGTGTCCTGGAGGAACTCGACCAACGACTTCCTCCAGGGTGGTCGAGGTCTGTTATCGAGGGGATGGTGAACGCGCCATTGGTGGCGTTTGACGCCGGGAGCATCGGTACCCTCATGGGTGATACCCCGGCGTCCCACAGTGTTGCGGAGGAACTTATGGCCTGGGTAAGCCAGGTGGCAGCGTTACTCGCTCCTGGTGTTGTGGTCTTTGATCCGACCCTGGTGAGAGGAATGGGGTACTACACCTCGTCCATTTTTGAAATCTCTCACCCCGACCTGGGAAGCTCCCTCGGGGGCGGGGGTCGTTATGACGCAATGATTTCGACGTTCTTAGGCCGAGATGTTCCCGCGGTGGGGATGTCGCTGGGGTTTGAGCGACTCTTAGACGTCGTCCCCGAGTCCCCTCATGAGCACCTCGACCGCGTCGCCCTCGTCTACGAGGCAGACAGCCCGGGCGAGCACCTACTGGCTATCAAAATGCACCTGGTGTCCACGGGCCACCAGGTGCGCATCGTCCCGGGTTCGCGCAACATGCGCGCCGTGTACGAGCGCCTTGCTGCCGACGGGTTCTCTCGCGTGGGGGACGTCACCTCGGAGACCATCAACGCCGGGGACATTACCTGGCGCGACATCGACTAACCCTTTCAGCATTACTAGAATTAACTCTTACCCCCGAAACCGAAGGAGCCCCTGTGGCCGCCATTGAAGCCCTGCTTGCCCGCGAAATCCTGGATTCGAGGGGAAACCCCACCGTTGAGGTAGAAGTGTTGCTCGAGGATGGTGTGGTGGCCCGCGCAGCGGTTCCCTCGGGAGCGTCCACCGGTGCTTTTGAAGCATACGAACTTCGTGATGGTGACGCCAAGCGCTATATGGGTAAAGGCGTCCAAAGTGCGGTGAGGGCCGTAATGGAGGTCCTGGCTCCTGCAATCGAGGGCTTCGATGCAAGCGAGCAGCGCGCGATTGACCAGATGCTGATTGATACCGATGGCACCACAAACAAGGAAAAAGTGGGGGCCAATGCCATTTTGGGTGTGTCTTTAGCGGTAGCGAAAGCTGCTGCAGAATCTGCCGATCTGGCTCTCTACCAATACGTGGGCGGAGCTAACGCTCACGTATTGCCGGTGCCGATGATGAACGTTATCAACGGCGGCGCTCACGCGGACACTGCGGTGGATATTCAGGAATTCATGGTCTTGCCCATCGGTGCGACAAGTTTCTCTGAAGCGCTGCGCATGGGAACAGAGACGTACCACGCGCTCAAAGCGGAGCTCAAAAAGGCTGGCATGCAGACGGGCCTCGGCGATGAGGGTGGGTTCGCTCCCGAGCTTGCCAGCAACCGCGCGGCGCTGGACTTCTTGATGAGCGCGATCACCTCAGCAGGCTTCACGCCTGGGTCTGACATTGCCCTGGGCTTAGATGTGGCGGCAACAGAAATGTTCAGCGACGGCACCTACCTCTTTGAAGGCAAGAGGCGCGATGCCGCCTTCATGGCGGATTACTACGGCGACTTGGTCGCCAGTTACCCCCTGGTCACTATCGAGGACCCGCTTGACGAAGACGATTGGGAGGGCTGGGTAGGCCTCACCCACGCGCTCGGGGACAAAGTGCAGCTCGTGGGCGATGATCTGTTTGTGACCAATCCCGTCAGGCTTAAAAAAGGCATCGCCCAGGGGGCCGCCAACTCGCTTCTGGTGAAGGTCAACCAAATTGGAACGCTAAGCGAAACCTTGGACGCGGTCTCCATGGCACACACCAACGGTTACACCGCGGTGCTTTCTCACCGCTCGGGGGAGACTGAAGACACCACCATTGCTGATCTTGCCGTTGCGACCAACTGTGGTCAGATTAAAACGGGTGCCCCTGCGAGAAGTGAGCGAGTAGCCAAATACAACCAGCTCTTGCGCATCGAAGAGGAGCTCGGACGCGCCGGGGTATATGCGGGGGCTGGCGCCTTCCCGCGATTTTCCTAGCGCCCGCGCGCCTGGAGCAGAGGCCTAAACGTGCTGTCTAACATGATTTCGTGACGAACACCATGGAGAAGTCGCACAAAACCAGCGCGCCAGGCGCCGTTTTGCTCTCCCTGCAGGCATCCGGTTTTGCCGTGATGGTGCTGGTGCTGTTGGTCACGGGGGTCATTGTGCTCTCTCCCACGCTCAGCATTCTTGCCGAGCAGCAACAAGAAATTTCCTCCCTCGAAGTGGCCCTGCTGGAGAGTCAGCAGGAAGTTTTTAACCTCGAAGAGCAACGGGAGCGGTGGAAAGACCCGGCGTTTGTCGAAACACAGGCCAGGGAGCGCTTGCTTTTTGTCTACCCCGGCGATATCACCTATCTCGTCATTGATGATGTTGGAGAAGACGCCGACGTTCACGACATCGCGGTATCCACCACTCTGCTCGCCGCCAGCACCGATTGGCGAGAAGCGCTGCTCGCGTCCTACCTAGTCGCCGCCACAACGTCACGGGGGTCTCCCACACCCGACGATGTCATGATTCCCTCCCCGGGGCAGCGCGCCCCGTGAGGGCACCCGGGGAGCCTCCCACGAGCGCAGACATTGTCTGCGTCAGTGAGCAGTTGGGCCGGCCCGCCAGAGATATTGTGGGAATCTCCGCACGTTGCGTGTGTGGCAATCCTGTAGTTGTCGTCACGAAACCCCGACTGGATAATGGAACACCCTTTCCTACGCTGTACTACCTCAGCCAACCGGCTGCGACGAAAGCCGCATCCCGATTAGAGGCCGATGGCACTATGGCTCGCTACCAAGAGCGCCTGGTCGAAGACGAGGAAGCCAGAGCGGCCTATCAGAATGCACACGACGACTTTCTCACCGAGCGCGAAGCACTAGGGCACCTAGAAGAGATTGCGGGCATCTCTGCAGGGGGCATGCCCACCCGGGTAAAATGTTTACACACACTGATGGCACATTCTCTCTCGGTCGGCCCCGGGGTTAACCCGGTGGGGGATTGGGCGCTTGCGGACACGGATTGGGGTATTGGCGTATGTCAGTGCTGACGCGGCGGCTGCTAAAAAACTCAGTGCTGAAAGGTCCCTTCGCGTGGGGCCTCGCCGTTATTTTAGGATTATTGCCGCCGATTGCTTTAGCGTCCGTGGCCCAGGCCAGTGTGGTGCCGTCCAGTGTGGCGCCGTCGAGTGTGGTGCGCGACATCCAATACTGGCTGGCGGACTATGGGATTGAAAAGGCGTGGTCGATTACTCGCGGGGCTGGTGTTCGTATTGCGTTCATCGACACCGGTGTCGATGGTAACCATCCTGACCTTGCCGGCGCTGTAGTCGCCGGGGCCGACTTTTCTGGCTTAGGCAGTGGCGATGGTCAAACGCCGGTGGGGTCAGTCGCTGGCCACGGCACCATGGTGGCTTCCCTGGGTGCTGGCCGCGGTCACGGCGATAACAAAGGTGTTATTGGTAGCGCTCCAGAAGCAAGCATTGTGAGCGCCTCCGTCAGTTTTGATGGTTCGCGGGTGTCCCCGGACGATCAGATCGCACGGGCCGTTCGCTTTGCGGTGGACAACGGCGCCAGTGTTATTTCACTTTCCTTAACCCGGAACACAAGCGAGTGGCCGGAATCCTGGGATGAGGCTTTTAGGTATGCGGCGGATAAAGATGTGGTCGTGATTGCCTCTGCCGGGAATCGAGGGTCGGGAACCATGGCCGTTGGGGCGCCGGCAACAATGCCAGGGGTGTTGGCCGTCGGCGGGGTTACTAGGGAAGGAGTCGCCAGTGATGCGGCTTCCTCTCAGGGCATCACCATCGCACTGATGGCGCCCAGTGAAGGACTTGTGGGTGCTGTTCCTGGTGGGGGATATTCCTCCTGGTCTGGGACCAGTGGGGCCACGCCCATCGTTGCGGGGATTGCCGCCCTTGTGCGCTCGGCTTTTCCCGCTATGGACGCCAACAATGTGATTAATCGCCTCGTGGCCACGGCAACCCCCGTGACCGCTAACGTTCCCGATCCGCTCTACGGTTATGGCCTGGTCAACGCCTATGACGCAGTGACCCGGGAGATTCCCTTGGTTTCTGCGAACCCTTTGGGGTCTCTAGAAGACTGGATTGCGTTACATCGCGAACAACGAGGCAACCCGATGGTTTTTCCGTTAGGGCCTGCCCAAGAGGGCAGAGAGACCCCGGGGCTTGCTCCTCCTCCGATGGCCGTTGAGGACACAAGACGAGAAGTCCTGCCATTCGTCGTGACCGGTGCTTTTGCTCTCGCGCTGGAGGTTGTTGTGGCTATCGGGGCCCTCCGTGTTTTTCGGGCTCGGCAGAGGGGATAGAATTAGAGGTGTTTTGCTTCTATTTGTGCTTCTGCTTGTGCTTCTAAGATGGGGTGAGTTGTGACCAGAATTGTCGTTGTGGGTGGCGGATATGCGGGCTTTTATACCGCGCTCACGCTAGAGAAGCTTTTGCGTCGCGGCGAAGCCGAAGTGATTGTTATTGATCCGCTGCCGTACATGACGTACCAGCCTTTCCTTCCCGAAGTTGCCGCCGGGTCCATTGAAGCCCGCCACGCAATTGTTCCTCTGCGCCGACACCTGCCGAAAACTCGTGTCGTTACAGCGCGCGTGACCGGTGTCAATCACCAAACTAAGACGGTCACCGTCACTCCCGAAGGGCTCGAGGATTTCACCCTCGACTACGACCACATCGTGCTCACCGCGGGTGCGGTGTCGAAAACTTTCCCCATTCCTGGCGTTGCCGACTGTGCGATTGGCATGAAAACCATCGAAGAAGCCATCGCGGTGCGTGACCGGGTCATCGACAACCTCCACCTCGCGGCCGATATGCCTCCCGGACCCGCGCGAGACAGAATGTTGACCGTCGTGGTTGTAGGTGGCGGATACGCCGGTATTGAGGCGTTTGCGGAGTTGCGCAGTCTGGTGTCCTCCATGCTGAAAGAATTCCCCACCCTCACTCTCGATGACACCCACTTCCACCTTGTTGAGGCAGTGGATCGCATCATGCCGGAGGTTTCGCTGAAAAGTTCACTCTGGGTGATTAAAAACCTGGAGCAGCGAAGCGCCCACATTCACCTCAACACCCAGCTCACGAGCGCAATCGATGGTCGCCTTGAGCTCTCCAATGGCATGGTGCTCGAAACCGACATTCTAATTTGGACCGCGGGTGTTAAAGCGCAGTCCATGCTCGGGGGAACGGGTATCCCCTTGGACGACCGCGGACGCATTTGCGCTCTTACTGATCTGCGGGTTGCCGAAGGCGATACTCCTTTAGAGGGAATGTGGACGGCCGGAGATGTTGCGCGAATTCCCGACCTCAGCGGTGGGGGCGTGGGTGGCTACTGTGTCCCCAACGCCCAGCACGCGGTGAGGCAGGCTAAAGTTTTGGGCAAAAACCTCGTGGCGGTTCTTCGCGGGGAAGAAACAAAGGACTATCACCACAAGAATGCTGGTGCCGTCGCCGGTTTGGGCATTGGCTACGGCGTCTTCCAAAGTGGGAACATCGCGATAACTGGTTTCCTCGCGTGGATCATTCACCGCATTTACCACGGCTTTGCCGTACCCATGTGGGAGCGCAAAGCTCGGGTGTTCACGAACTGGTTCGTTCACCTTCTCTGGGGCCGTGATTTCTCCAGTGTGCGCCGGGTACAGCGACCACGTGAATTTTTTGAAGAATTCGCCACCAGGCCAGGGGATTCAGCGGCAACCGCGTCAAAGTCTGCTCCTGCTGAGGAGCCTCGTAAGAAAGTCACCTCCCGCTAGCATTGCCTCTAGCCCCGGTAGCCCAATCGGCAGAGGCAGACGACTTAAAATCGTCACAGTCAGGGTTCGAGTCCCTGCCGGGGCACGCTATCTTCCAATCCACAGTAAAACGTCCTAGGCTAGCTCTATGGAATTTGTCACGATTGTCGCGGTAGTTGTGGTGCTCGCCCTCGCTTTGGGAATTTATCTCTGGGCCACCTACAACGCCCTTGTTACGCTCAATGTCCGCGTAGAAGAGGCATGGAGCGACATCACCGTTCAGCTCAAACGCCGAGCGGATCTCATCCCCAACTTGATTGAAACTGTCAAGGGGTATGCAGCGCACGAAAGAGAAGTTTTTGAGGCAGTGACGAAAGCGCGTGCTCAGACGTTGAGTGCGGGGGATCCCACCCATGCTGCAGAAGCGGAAAACATGATGCAGAGTGCGCTAAAGAGTATCTTCGCTGTCGCGGAGGCATATCCGCAGTTGCAAGCCAGCGCTAACTTTTTGCAGTTACAAGCAGAGCTGGTCGACACCGAAGACAAGGTCCAAGCATCGCGCCGCTTTTATAACGGTGGCGTTCGCGAACTCAACACCAAGATTCAACTCTTTCCCAACACTCTCTTTGCCAAGCGACTGGGTTTTGGCTCGAGGGACTTCTTCGAGGTCGAAGACCCGTCTGCCATTGCTAACGCACCCCGCGTTAAGTTCTAGACCTCTACCGGGAATCACGCGGTGTATCGGGCGATAGCGGCCAATAAACGCAACACCTGGATCATCATGGTGTTCTTCATGGTCCTCATTGCAGGCCTGGGATTTGTGGCAGACCTGTATCTCACCGGCGGTGGTCCTGGCCTCGTGTTCTACGGGGTCGTTGTTGGGGCCATCGCATATGTGGCTATTCAGTACTACTCCTCGGGGTCTCAGGCGCTCGCGATGGCAGGCGCCAAGCCCATTGAGAAGGCCGATAACCCCAGGCTGTTTCGGATTGTGGAGAACCTCGCCATCACGACGGGTTTGCCCATGCCCAAGGTGTATATCGTCGATGACCCCGCACCCAACGCTTTCGCCACGGGCCGCGACCCTGAGCATGCCGCGGTCGCGGCAACGACAGGCTTGCTCGACATAATGGACGATTCTGAGCTCGAAGGTGTCATGGCTCATGAGCTTGCGCACATCAAAAACTTTGACATCCGTGTCACCACCATTGTGTTCGGCTTGGTCGTTGTGGTCGGCCTCATTTCCGATGTATTGGCGCGCATGGCGTTCTTTGGCGGAATGCGCCGCGGTAATAACGGGGGCAACCCGTTGATGATTATCATCGCCATTTTGGCGATGATTCTTGCCCCTCTGCTGGCCGCTGTCATCCAGGCAGCGGTGTCGCGGCAGCGCGAATATTTGGCTGACGCCACAGGGGCACTCACCACCCGGCACCCGGAAGCCCTCGCCAGTGCTCTGGTGAAGCTCGGGGAATACGGTCGCCCCCTCAAGAAACAGCAGGCGTCGATGGCGCACTTGTGGATGGCAGATCCCATCAAGCCAGGCATCATCGACCGTATGTTCCAAACCCACCCACCCATTCAGGCCCGGGTGGAGCGGCTTCTCGAGAATCAAGCGCGCTTTTAGTCTCCTCCCATTCTCGGACGCTTAGACTGTGTTGGTGCTGACACCCAGGAAGTCTCGTCCCGTGATGCGCCCCCCCATTGGAGTGCCCGTGGGCCTCGAGCGCGCAACAGCGTGGTCGTGGAGATTTCTGGTCATCGCGGGGGCTGCCGCAGTAGGCGTCTTCGTCGTCATTCAGCTGAGTTTTCTGGTGGTGCCACTTCTCGTGGCGGTGTTGTTGGCCGCGCTGGCTGCTCCATTATTTATTGGCCTTCGAGTGCTCAAGTTCCCGCGCTGGTTGGCCACACTGACCACTGTTGTCGCCTTTATAGGTGTCGTCACCGGACTGGTGTGGCTGGTCGTCGGAGAACTCGTTCAAGGGTGGGGGTCGTTGCGCGATCGCACCATCCTGGCTTATGACGATTTCGTCGTCTACCTTCTCGCTTCACCCCTCGAGGTGTCCGAAGCGCAGCTGAACGGCTGGTTCCAATCCTTCATCGTAGAAGCCGACATCGATTCGACCTGGGTGGTGAGCGGAGCCCTTTCGGTGAGTTCTTCCGTGGGTTCGTGGTTGGTGGGCGCCGGTATTGCCATCTTTGCTTTGATTTTCTTCATCCATGACGGTGAGCGCATCTGGGGTTACCTGACAACGTGGTTTCCTAAAGCTGCCCGCCCGGCTGTGCTGGGTTCCGGTCTTGCAGGGTGGAATACCCTGCTCAGCTATGTGAAGGTTCAGGTTTTTGTCGCTTTTGTTGACGCAGTAGGAATTGGGTTAGGGGCATTCTTCCTCGGTCTACCCCTTGTGGCACCGATTGCGATAGCGGTATTCCTGGGCGCTTTTGTTCCCATCGTCGGAGGAACCGTCGCCGGCGCATTGGCCGTGTTGGTGGCGCTGGTCTATGAGGGGCCAGTGTCAGCTCTGATTATGTTAATCATCGTCTTGGGGGTGCAACAGATTGAAGGCCAAATTCTTCAGCCCCTGGTGATGGGGGCCGCCGTCAAGATCCACCCGCTCGCCGTCGTGTTGGCCGTTGCTGGTGGTGGCTATCTCGCGGGACTTCCTGGAGTGTTATTTGCTGTTCCCGTTGTCGCGTTTGTGAACGTCGTGGTGTCCTACCTGGCGCACGCCTCCTGGCGCAGTGACCCGGTGGCGCTCGCAGTAGATGAGACGGATACTGGGCGGTGATGGCTCCCAAGGACTCTGGCGGGTCCGCTTTCCCGGGGCCCACTCTGGAAGACTTCTTTGACGCTCAACGCGTCTTAGAAGGTGTGGCGCAGAAGACTCCCGTGGAACTTTCTCGGTACCTCAGCGAAGTGCTGGGCCACGCCGTGCATCTCAAATGTGAAAACTTGCAGCGCACGGGTGCCTACAAAATTCGAGGCGCCTACTATTGCATGTCGAAACTCAGCGACGAAGATAAAGCCAAAGGCGTGGTGGCCGCCAGCGCGGGAAACCATGCTCAAGGCGTCGCCTTCGCAGCGAGGGAGCAGGGCATTAAGGCGACCATTTTTACCCCCGTCGGGGTTGCGTTGCCCAAGCTCCAGGCAACCCAGGCTTACGGGGCTGACGTGGTGCTCGGCGGAGAAAGTATCAACGAGCCGTTGAAAGCGGCGCAAGATTTTGCGAAGAAAACTGGTGCTATCCGCATTCCTCCTTTTGACCACCCCGACATCATTGCTGGTCAGGGAACGGTCGGATTGGAAATTATGGACCAGGTCCCCGAGGTCACCACGGTGATAGTTCCCATCGGTGGTGGTGGTTTGTTAGCCGGCGTGGCAAGTGCGATGAAGCAAAAAGCGGCGCTGGAAGGCAGAGAAATCTGGGTCATCGGTGTTCAAGCCGAAAATGCCGCGTCCTATCCGCCGTCCCTCGCCGCGGGCGAGCCTGTTCTCATTGATGTTCTGCCTACTATTTCCGACGGCATTGCCGTCCAGAAGCCGGGGACGCTCAATTTCGACATCATTCGTGACGCCGTCGACGAAATCGTCACGGTCAGTGACGATGAAACAGCGCGGGCAATTTTGGTGCTTTTGGAACGCGCCAAGATGGTGGTGGAACCTTCAGGAGCTGTCGGTGTGGCCGCCATACTGGAGGGAAAAATTTCTGCCACAGGCCCCACGGTAGTGGTGCTCAGTGGCGGGAACATCGATCCGATGATCCTCGAGCGCGTGATTTCCCGCGGAATGGCCGGCGCCGGTCGCTACCTCAAAATGCGTATTCCTTTGCCAGACCGTCCAGGCCAATTGGCTAAAACAGCAGCAATTGTTTCCGCCCACAATGCGAACGTGGTTGAAGTGCTGCATACTCGCCACGGCACAGGTTTACAAATTTCCCAGGTCGAGCTCGAACTTCACGTCGAAACCCGGGGGCCCGAACATGCCCAGGAAGTTCTCGAAGCGTTGCGGGCTCAGGGGTTTGACCCTCGCGTGGTGTTTTAGGGAATAAAGGTTTCGACGTCGAGGATTTCCACCGCGATTTCTGCTCCACTAGGCGCGGCGTAGGAGCCACGTTCCCCCACGCGAAGGCCCATGATTGCTTCGCCCAAAGGACTCTGGGCGGAATACACATCCAGATCGGTATCGCCAGCGAGTTCGCGCGAGCCCAGGAGAAACTTTTCGGTATCACCGTTGATAAGAGCTTTCACCACGGTGCCTGATTCCACCACACCGGTGCTTTCGGGTACTTCTCCTACGACCGCCTGCTTAAGCATGCTGGTGAGTGTTCTGATGCGATTTTCCATCTTTGCTTGCTCGTCTTTAGCAGCGTGATAGCCGCCGTTTTCTTTCAGGTCGCCGTCTTCTCGAGCAATCTCGATGCGCTTAGCGATATCGGTGCGACCACGCGTGGTTAACTCGCCGAGTTCCCCCGCTAAGCGGTCATGGGCTTCCTGCGTCAACCACACGGGGTGTGAGGTATCGGGTTGCGCCATTGGTGCCTCCTGGAATGAGAAGAAACCGGCCTCCCAAGGCCGGTGAGTGCTTTGAGATTACGGTAACCAGCACTCGTAGAGCAAACCGGTGACCGCAGTCTCGCTGGTGCGAAGGGTGGTGCTAAACACTCTGGTCCACTGCTCGCTGGGCGCAATGGCGACGACAACCCAGCCGACGATGCCGTAGGACGAATTCAAAGCGTGAACAGCACAGGATACGGCTCGGCCAGGTGCTGTGGTGACCTCATAGGTTACGTCCACTTGGGTGTCCGAGACCACCGTGTGAGCAATATCGCGATATTGAAGCTCCGAGGGTGTCTCCAATACCCCGCCCCACCACAGCCAGGCACCCAGCACGACGGCGAACCCACCCGCTGCGACCCAGCCCACGAGCTTCGAGCGTCTCGCCCGTTCTGGGGTGCGCCCATAACGCTGGGCTAGCCGTTCACTGTTATCAGACATCACTGGTTTTCTCTCGGTACGCTAGGACAAGGCTAGCCGGCGAGCATGGGAAGAGCAGGGGAATCGTGAGGGACTTTGTCACACGGGTGTTTATGTTTGAAGAAGACAACCTGATTCCTGCTATCGAGGTTGACCCCAACTCTGTCACCCCCGGTGTTATTGGATTCGTCTTCACGTTCGCCATCGCGGCCGCGGTGTTGCTTCTGGTGTTAGACATGGTGCGCAGGGTCCGCAATGTTCGTTACCGTGAAGAAATCAAGCTCAAGCTCGACGAGGAAGCTAGCCGAGCGGCGGATTCATAGCAATCAGCAACACCGCACTCCAGTGGCACAAAAAAGCCACCACGGTGAGAGCGTGGAAAATTTCGTGAAAGCCAAAGTTCTTGGGCGAAGGATTGGGCCATTTCAGGCCGTAAATAATTCCCCCGAGTGTGTAGGCGAGACCTCCCACCATCACGAGGACCATCATGGCGAGGTTTGCCGCGAGTAAGTCGTCGAGATACATCACGGCCGCCCACCCTAAGCCGAGATAAATCGGGACGTAGGACCACCTTGGCGCGGAAATCCAGAACACCCGTAAGCCAATGCCCAGAACCGTACCAATTCCGATTGCGATGAGGAGTCGCCAGGCTTTCTCGGGCGCCAAAGCTAAGACGGCAATGGGCGTGTAGGTGCCGGCGATGAGCAAAAAAATGTTGGCGTGGTCTAAACGCTTCAGAATCACTTTGGTCCGCGCGCTCCAGTTGAAGCGGTGGTACGTGCCAGAAATGCCAAACATGAGCACGGAACTGGTGACAAAAACAGCGCTAGAAATCGTGGCAGGAACGCCTTTAGCCAACACAATCAGCACAATTCCGGCAGCTAGCGCCAAAGGCAAGGTCGTGATGTGGATCCACCCGCGCCACGTGGGTTTCACGTCGCGGGGTTCGTGATCGAGCGAATCCTCCAGTAGCGGGATGTGCAGTGGGCTTGACTCTGTTGAGGAGGGGGTCACGGGCTCACTCTAGAGGTCTCGTCAGAGTACGCGGCGCTTTTTTGTAGGCAACATCCAACGCACCTCAAAGGGACTACCGTAGGTCTGTGCAGTGGATGAGAGCGTTAATGGGCGAGGGGCTACTGTATAGCCTGTACCGCCGCCGAATTCTCAAAGAAATCCATGGCCTCGCTAAGCCCCACCACGTAGCGATGATTCTGGACGGTAACCGGCGGTGGGCGAAAGCCCGGTCACTTCAATCAAGCGCCCTCGGTCACCGCGCAGGAGCAGACAAAATTCACGAATTTCTCTCCTGGTGTGAAGAGCAGGGTGTGGGCGTCGTGACCCTGTATCTGCTCTCCACCGATAACTTGAGCGCCCGCGAATCCCAGGAACTTGATGACCTTGCAGACATCATTGAGAGCCTTGCTGACCAGCTCTCACGTTTTTCCAATTGGCGCGTGAAACACGTGGGTCAATCCGAGGGCCTCCCGACACATCTGAAGGAAACCCTTGAGGGTGCAGCCGAGCGCAGTTCTCGCAACTCCGGTCTCCACGTCAACCTCGCTGTGGGGTACGGGGGACGTGCCGAAATCTCGGATGCTGTGAGTCGCTTGGTGCGTGAGCACCAAGAGCAAGGCGGCACCCTCGAGGATCTTCCCGGAGCTATCAGTGTCCCCGCGATTGCCAAACACCTTTACACCGTGGGTCAACCCGATCCCGACCTTGTAATCCGCACCTCAGGCGAGCAGCGCCTCAGTGACTTTATGCTCTGGCAAAGCGCCCATAGTGAGTTCTATTTTGTGGAGGCGCTGGGTCCGGACCTTCGAGAAATTGATTTTCTCCGCGCACTCCGAGACTTTGGCCGGCGCCAGCGCCGTTACGGTTTCTAGAGGGTTGTCATGATGAACAGTGCTTCATCCTCTAGTCGCATCAGGTTACCGCCGGCATCCCTCCGCGGGGGTGTCGGGGAAGCTCTCGAACCGATGTTGGCCACCGTTCTCCTGGACGCGGAGCGCGACACCGGCCTGGGTGAGAGCTTCGCTTTTCCCGACACGGTCTTGAGCAATTAATAAAGTGTCATTTCATCCTCGATTGAGCGGAAATCACCACCGTGCTAGGTGAAACAACGCTTCAGACTTTGCTCTTCGTTTTCGAAGCTATCGGGGTTCTAGCCTTTGCTTTCTCGGGTGCCCTAGCCGCCGTTCGCAAACGCCTCGACGTTGTGGGTGTGGTGGTGATTGCTTTTCTCACGGCAATGGGTGGTGGGACGCTGCGCGATGTCCTCCTCGATCGCCAACCTCTTTTTTGGGTGGCACACGAGTACTGGCTCTGGGTGGTGATTGGGGTGGGGTTGGGCTCGGCGATTATTCTCCGGGCACGTCATTTTGAACCCACCTCACGGGCCATCCAATGGCCTGATGCTTTAGGACTGGGCGTATTTGCTGCATCGGGAACGCAGATTGCCCTGGAGACGGGGTCCACCCCGCTGGTGGCAACCGTGATGGGAATGGTGACCGCCGTCACCGGGGGCGTCCTCCGCGATGTGATGCTTAACGACCTGCCGTGGGTGGTCGCAAGTTTTCAGCTCTACGCGGTGTTGGCTTTTGGTGGAGGCTGGCTGGTGTGGGGTATCGGCGCTGTCGGGGGCTCACCGCTGGTTGCCGTGTTGGTTGGGGCGCTCGTCATCACCGTGGCCCGGGTGCTCAGCATCGCCTTCAACTTTTCTCTGCCGAACTGGCGCAGGGATGACCCCACGGGGGCGATAAAGCTCGACTTCTAACCCTCGGTTGGGTGCCGAGGTGTTTCTTTACGAAAATCTCTCCGGTGTTCACGCCGGTATGGCGTGTCATTGCCGTATGTGAAGAAGGCATTCGCGTATTTTCAATTGAGACGGCACGCCAACTTTGGCTAAGGAGCCTCCGTGGAAAAATCCGCACCCCCCACAGCACAGTCATCGGCATCACAGAAGAAGACAGGGGAGCGGACGTTCGTCCTCGACACCTCTGTGTTGATCAGTGATCCTCGAGCGATGTTCCGCTTTGCCGAACATCAGGTAGTTCTTCCGGTAGTGGTGATTTCGGAGCTGGAAAAGAAGCGCCACGACCCTGAGATTGGGTACTTTGCCAGGGCCGCACTGCGCTACCTCGATGAGCTGAGATCTGAGCATGAACGGTTGGACTTCCCCATTGCGGTGGGGGAGGGCGGTTCGCTCCGGGTGGAGCTCAACCACTCCAACCAATCGGTGTTGCCCAGTGGGCTCCAACTAGGGGACAACGATTCACGCATCTTGGCCGTCGCGCTCAACCTGGCGCAGGACGGTTTGGCGATAACGGTCGTGTCAAAAGACTTGCCGATGCGGGTGAAAGCTGCTTCTCTCGGTTTAGCTGCGGAGGAATATCGCGCTGAACTAGCCCCCGAAAGTGGGTGGACCGGAATGGCGGAGATCACGTTGGGTGCGCAAGAACTCGATGACCTCTATGACAAAGATGTTGTGTCCTCCAGTGCGGTGAAAGATATGCCGCTTAATACCTCGCTAATCATCAACTCTGATCGTGGCTCAGCGCTGGGGAGAGTGAGTGCGCCAGGAAAAATCTCGGTCGTCAAAGGTGACCGAGACCTCTTCGGTCTCAGCGGTCGCTCTGCAGAGCAACGTTTAGCCATTGATCTTTTGCTCGATCCCAGCGTGGGGATTGTGTCCTTGGGAGGCAGGGCTGGAACGGGAAAATCTGCGTTGGCGCTGTGTGCGGGGCTCGAAGCAGTGTTAGAGCGTCAGCTCCACCGGAAGATCATGGTGTTTCGCCCGCTCTACGCGGTGGGCGGCCAAGACCTCGGATACCTTCCTGGAGATGCCAAAGAAAAGATGAATCCGTGGGCTGAAGCCACCTTTGACACCTTGAGCTCTGTGGTGCCCTCCAACGTGGTCGAGGAAGTGATGGCCCGCGGCCTGCTCGAAGTGCTCCCCCTGACGCACATTCGAGGTCGCTCGCTCCACGATGCCTTTGTGATTGTGGATGAGGCCCAATCCTTGGAGCGAAATGTTTTGCTCACCATGCTGAGCCGGATTGGTCAAAATTCTCGCGTGGTGCTCACTCACGATGTGGCGCAGCGCGATAATTTGCGGGTGGGGCGACACGATGGAGTGGCCAGTGTGATCGAAGCGCTCAAAGGCCAAGCGCTCTTCGCCCACATCACGCTTACTCGCTCCGAGCGCAGTGCGATTGCCGCTTTGGTAACAGAGCTGCTTGAAGAGGGTTTTAGCCCTGGCTAAAGGCCAGGTGCTGTCATTTTCAAGACATCCAGTGCAGCATCCAAATCGGCTTCACTGATCTCACCTCGTGAGACAAAACCCAAGGCGATGACCGATTCTCGGACAGTTTTCTGGTGTTCGACCGAATATTTAGCAACCTTTGATGCCGCTTCATAACCGATGACGCGGTTCAGGGGAGTCACGATCGCGGGAGAGGATTCGGCGAGTGCGCGAGCATGCTCTTCTCGTGCTTCCAAGCCAAACACGGTCTTATCCGCAAGCACGCGGACGGAGTTCGAGAGCAAGCGAATCGATTCGAGGAGTGAGGTGCCCATGACCGGTATCGCCACATTGAGCTCAAAGTTCCCCGAGGCGCCTGCCCAGGCGATGGTGTGATCATTCCCGACGACTTTGGCACACACCATCAGCACGGCTTCGGGAACAACCGGGTTCACTTTGCCGGGCATGATGGAGCTTCCTGGTTGCAGGTCAGGAATGTGGATTTCGGCGAGGCCCGCGTTAGGCCCTGAGCCCATCCACCGAATGTCGTTACAGATTTTAGTCAAAGACACGGCAATCACCCGGAGTGCGCCAGAGGCTTCCACAAGTCCATCGCGCGCACCCTGCGCTTCGAAGTGATCCTTCGCTTCTGTCAGGGGAAGAGACGTGGCCTGGGCAAGCTCTGCTATTACCCGCTGGGAAAACCCCAGGGGGGTGTTGATTCCGGTCCCTGTTGCGGTTCCCCCCAGGGGAACCTCTGCGACGCGAGCAATGGTGGACTCGACGCGCTCGATTCCCAAGCGAATCTGGCGGGCATAACCAGCGAACTCTTGTCCCAGAGTGACGGGGGTGGCATCCATGAGGTGGGTGCGGCCCGCCTTGACAACGCTTTTCCACGCCGTGGATTTTTCTTCCAGGGCGCCCGCGAGGTAGCCCAAGGAGGGAATCAGGGAGTTCAGTAAAGCTTCGGTCACCGCAAGGTGTACGGAGGTCGGGAAGACGTCGTTGGAGGACTGGGAGGCGTTTACGTGATCATTGGGATGAACGTCAACGCCGTGAGCGCTAGCCAAAGTGGCGACCACTTCGTTCATGTTCATGTTTGAGGACGTGCCAGAGCCCGTTTGATAGGTGTCCACGGGAAAGTGGTCGTGGTGTGAACCGGCGATGATCTCGTGTGCGGCAGAAATTATGGCGTCAGCGATGGCGCCCTCAATGATGCCCAGTTCTTTGTTGACGACTGCGGCGGCGCGCTTGATGTGAGCGAGAGCAACAATCTGAGAGGGCTCCAAACCGCGTCCAGAAATGGGAAAATTCTCCACCGCTCGTTGCGTTTGCGCCCTATACAGAGCGTCCTTAGGGACTCTTACCTCTCCCATGGTGTCGTGTTCAATGCGGTATTCACCGTGAGCGTTCATATCGTCATCCTTGTGGGTGAGGGGACGGGCGGGTTTAGTCGAGTGAGCCAATAACCACATCGGGGGTAACGCGACCTTCAGCGAGCGTGTAATTGGCCCCCACAATTGCCAGCTTACCCTCGGCCACAGCGTCACTAATGAGCTCGCTGGAGGCAAGCAGAACTGCCACGGTGTCTCTCAGATGTTCCCGCCCCACCTCCGTTGCCTCTACCGCGGCGCCCGGGGGCAGGCCGTGGGAAAGTCGAACCCGTTGGATTGCCGGAACAAGGGAATCGGTAATGGCGGCAATGCGTGGAGGAAGCGCTGGCGCGGTCGCCAACTCTTGGCTGAGCGCGACGCTCACCGCCCCACAGCTGTCATGAGAGAGCACAACGATGAGGGGGACGTGGAGGAGCTCGACAGCGTATTCGAGCGATCCCACCACCGAACTGGAAATCACCTGTCCCACGTTGCGCACAACAAACAGATCACCGAGGCCCTTGTCGAAGATGATTTCAGCGGACAGTCTCGAGTCCGCGCAGCCAAAAAGGGCCGCATGGGGATACTGGGCCAGGGCAATATCTGCTCGGTATTCCACATCTTGGCGCGGATGTTTGGGATCACCGGAGATGAACCGTTCGTTGCCTTTGGCCATTTGGCTCCAGGCAAGACCCGGAGTGATCTCGCTCACGGACTACCCGGGGCGCTAATCTGGAAGGACACGTCTTCTGCTACCTGTTCTACAGCTCTTTTATTGTTACCTGCGATGACAATGATGCTCTCTGCCAGTTCCACGCTGAGGACATAGGCATTATTGGCGCCGGCGTCAAAGGCGGTGCGGTCATATTCTTCCCACGTCACCGTGTCGGGTTCAAGCCCGAGGAGGACTTCACCAGTGAGCGGTGATTGCTCGACTTTTCCCGCAACCCACGAGGCGTCCGCTCCAAAACCCTGGTCGAAGGAGACATAGGAGTTCTCTGGCCCGAGGAGACCGATCGACCAGGTGATATCTGTTCCAGGTTCCGAAAAGATCTCTGCACGGTTGGACGTCCACAGGTCATACAAGAATGGCGCTAAAGGTTCACCGGGAAGGGCGTCAGCGCTTTCTTCCGCGACACTGCGCCAATCAACTTCGTTCACCAGGTTGGTATCAGGCCTCACGACCACCACGACCAGTAGTGCAACCACGCCCAATGACACAAGAAGGGACCACACCAGGTTGAGTGCCGTTTGGTGCGAGCGCCGCTCAGCACGCGCGGTGGTCACCCGCTCGTTTTTTTCTGCGGGGGTCTCAGGTCGACCGAGCCCGGCGACTTCACGGGGTTGCTTAGCGCTCACGCTTGGTCTTCGCGCGCTTTCTTAGCGGCATCAAGGCGCGCTCTGGCCCCGACCAACCATTCTTCGCAGCGTGCTGCGAGAGCTTCGCCGCGTTCCCACAGAGCAAGAGATTCTTCCAACGTGGTGCCACCCTGTTCAAGCTTCCCCACCGCGCCGACAAGCTCGTCGCGAGCTTCTTCGTAGGACATTCCTGCAATATCGGGAACATCAGGGGTGCTTTTAGCGTTCACAGCTCCAGTCTACCTAGGGCTTAGGGCTGATCAACGTGGGTCTGAACAGTGCCATCGCTCACGACGAGTGAGAGCGCATCTCCGGCAGAAACCTGGGAGGCTCGGGAGACCACTCGGCCCTCGCTATCCCGGGCAATGGCGTAGCCACGATCGAGGGTGCCCTGGGGCGATAAACCTCGGAGTGCACCATGGAGTTGGGCAACCTCAGAAGCCAGGCGTTCGATAACCCGATCAGAGCGATCGGCGCCTCGTGCCACCAGGTGGAGGATGTCCTCAGAGGGTCCATCAATCAGCGTTTGCGGGTCAGCAAGGCTCGGGCGAGAGCGAAAAGAGTCCAGACGCTCCGTCTCGTACTCCACAATCCCCTGCATCCGAGAAAGAAGCCGATTCCGGGCGTCTCGAATCATGATTTTCTCTGCCTCTACATCGGGGACGACCCGTTTGGCGGCGTCGGTGGGGGTGGATGCGCGGAGATCCG
>CAYUJX010000008.1:21959-26378 GCA_964445125.1 uncultured Microbacteriaceae bacterium | reverse complement strand
ACCATGGGCGCGCAACTTCGGGTGTATCGGCAGAAGATTCGTTCTGCCACGACCACCAAGAAGATCACACGAGCAATGGAACTTATTTCTGCGTCCCGAATTCAGAAAGCCCAAGCTCGGATGACGGCCGCCGTTCCCTATTCACGCGCGGTTACCCGCGCGGTGTCGGCTGTGGCCACCTACTCCAATATTGATCACCCTCTGCTGACCGAATCAGAGAACCCCACTCGCGCGGCAATGGTGATTTTCACGTCGGATCGAGGTCTGGCGGGGGCTTTCAGCTCCCAGGTCTTGCGCGAAGCGGGAGACCTGCGAACGCGCCTCGAAGGCGAAGGCAAGGACGTCATCAACTACGTCGTTGGTCGTAAAGCGGTGGGAAACTTCGCTTTCCGCCAGCGGCCTGTGGAAAAAGCTTGGACAGGCAATACTGATCAGCCCGAGTTTGGAACAGCCAAAGAAATTGCCGCTGTATTAATCGAGCAGTTCACGAAGGCTTCGGACGAGGGCGGTGTGGATGAAATCCACATTGTCTATAACCGTTTCGTCTCTCTCGTCACTCAGACACCAGAAGTCGTCCGGGTATTGCCTTTGGAAGTTGTCGAAGGTGTCGAAGAGCCAGATAGCACAGAGGTATTCCCGCTCTATGAATTTGAACCAGAGCCCGATGACGTCCTCGATGCTCTGCTTCCGGTCTACATCGAAAACCGTATTTTTTCCGCCATGCTTCAGTCAGCGGCTGCCGAGCACGCGGCGCGGCAAAAAGCCATGAAATCTGCCAGCGACAACGCCGAGAAACTTATTGATCAGTACACCAGGCTTGCGAACAACGCCCGTCAGGCAGAAATTACCCAGCAAATTTCCGAAATCGTGGGCGGCGCCGACGCCCTCGTTTCGGCGAAGTAAAGAAAGAGAAAGACGATATGAGCGAGAGCGCCACCAAAAAAGCAACGGCCACGGGCCGAGTTGCCCGCGTCACCGGTCCCGTTGTTGACGTCGAATTCCCCCATGATTCGCTTCCGGAGATCTACAACGCTTTGCAGACCACAATCACTGTGAGCGGTGAAAGCACCCTCGTGACTCTCGAGGTCGCCCAGCACCTCGGGGATGACTTGGTACGCGCAATCGCGTTGAAACCCACCGACGGCATGGTGAGGGGTCAAGAAGTTCGCGATACTGGCGGGCCCATCACGGTCCCCGTGGGGGACGCCACCAAGGGCAAAGTGTTCAACGTTCTCGGCGAAGTGCTGAACTCTGACGACAAGCTTGAAGGGGTTGAGCGGTGGGGAATCCACCGCACTCCGCCACCTTTTGACCAGTTGGAGGCGAAAACTCAGCTCTTTGAGACCGGAATTAAGGTCATCGACCTTCTGACCCCCTACGTTTTGGGAGGAAAAATTGGGCTCTTCGGTGGCGCAGGAGTGGGAAAGACAGTGTTGATTCAGGAAATGATTCAGCGCGTCGCCCAGGACCACGGCGGGGTGTCTGTTTTCGCCGGTGTCGGTGAGCGCACCCGTGAGGGCAACGACTTGATTGCTGAGATGGAAGAAGCCGGAGTCTTTGACAAGACGGCGCTTGTTTTCGGACAAATGGATGAGCCCCCCGGGACCCGTCTTCGTGTTGCGCTCTCGGCGTTGACAATGGCGGAGTATTTCCGCGATGTTCAAAACCAGGATGTGCTGCTGTTTATCGACAACATTTTCCGCTTTACTCAGGCGGGCTCTGAGGTGTCGACGCTGTTGGGTCGGATGCCTTCGGCCGTGGGCTACCAGCCAAACCTGGCGGATGAAATGGGTGTCTTGCAGGAGCGCATTACCTCTACCCGCGGTAATTCCATCACGTCTTTGCAGGCCATTTATGTTCCTGCCGATGACTACACCGACCCCGCACCTGCGACAACGTTCGCGCACTTGGATGCTACGACGGAGCTCAGTCGTGAAATTGCGGCCAAGGGTCTCTACCCCGCGGTGGATCCCCTTACCTCGACCAGCCGTATTCTTGATCCCCTCTACATCGGTGATGACCATTACCGCGTGGCGACGACGGTGAAGCAGATTCTTCAAAAGAACAAAGAACTTCAGGAAATCATCGCCATCCTCGGTGTTGACGAGTTGAGTGAGGAAGACCGGGTGACAGTTTCTCGAGCCCGCCGTATCCAACAGTTCTTGTCCCAAAACACCTACATGGCGAAAAAGTTCACCGGTGTGGAAGGTTCCACGGTGCCGCTCAAAGACACCATCGAATCGTTCGACGCTATCTCTAAGGGTGAGTTTGATCACGTGGCTGAGCAAGCGTTTTTCAACGTCGGGTCTATCGACGACGTGCAAGAGAAGTGGGCTGGCATCCAGAAAGAGAATGGCTAGCGGTGGCTTATCTTCAGGTCACTGTGGTCTCTGCAACCGCCGAAGTGTGGTCGGGGGAAGCGTCCATGGTCGTTGCGAGAACAACAGAGGGCGAAATTGGTATTCTTGCCGGTCACGAACCCACCCTGGGCGTCTTGGCCGCGGGTGAAGTTCGCATCTCAGCCGCGGACGGCCAGAAAATTATCGCGAAGGCGGAAGATGGGTTTCTGTCCGTCGACAATAACCAGGTCACCATTGTTGCCGGGCTTGCGGAGATCATTTAGCCTTCCATGCTGGTGATTCTTCCGCCGTCGGAAACGAAAGTTTCCGGGGGAGACGAAACCACCACACTGGATTTGGCGAAACTGAGTTTCCCCACTCTCACCCCGGTCCGTCAGGCTGTGCTTGAGCAGATGGTGGCTTTGGCAGCTGATCCGCTCGCTGCCCTCAAGGCTTTGAAACTGGGCCCCCACGGCCTCGCCGACGTGGAGAGAAACGCACAGGTGTTCTCCTCACCCGTGATGCCTGCGCTGTCGCGGTATACAGGAGTGCTGTATGACGCGCTTGATATCCCCGGGTTGGACTCCGCCGGTCTCATGTGGGCCAAGGACCACATCGCCATCTTTTCCGCTGCCTTCGGGCTCCTCCAGGCAGATGACCTGATTCCCGCCTATCGTTTGTCCTGGGATTCGACTTTGGCGCGGGGAAAGCCCTCTCGAGTGTGGGAACCAGTGGGTGCAGCCCTCTGGGCCGAGGTGGACGATTTCGTGCTTGATCTTCGCAGCCAGGGGTATCGGTCCCTCGCCCCTGTCCCGGTGGATAGAGGGGTTTTTGTCACCCTTGTGCAACCAGGACCGGTGGGGGAAAGGAAGGCCCTCGGGCATGCCAACAAGAAAACCAAGGGGCGTTTGGTTCACACGCTCGCGCACAGCAGAGCCAGGATATTGTCCGTCGCTGAGCTCGTGAAGTGGGGGCACGACCACGGGTATGTGTTTGATGCGGCTAGTTATGCCTCGGGCCGAATCGATCTGGTGATTAGCGGTAGCTGATTCCTTCCAAGTTCAACAGCTTTTCCTTGGTGGGGATGCCCTCCCCACCGCTGTAACCAGTGATGCGGCCAGTGGTGGCCAACACACGGTGACACGGAATGATGACGGGGATGGGGTTTTTCCCCACTGCACCGCCCACCGCGCGGGGCGCTGTGCCCACGCCCGCTTGTTCGCCCAGCTCCCGATAACTCACGGTTTCACCGTGACCAATAGCGCGCAGTGTCGTCCAGATAGCTTCCTGAAACGGTGTTCCCTGGAAGTGAAGGGGAAGGTCAAAGTCTCGTCGGTGTCCAGCAAAATATTCATCAAGCTGGTTTTTGGCGTGGTTCAGGAGATCGGTAGGAGCAGAGTCACGGTGGCGTTGCCCAATGACGAGCCCCACAATGGCGTTCTCGGTGGCAGAAATCGTGAGCGGCCCCAGAGGGCTTTCCATTGTCAGGTGATGCATGCGCCCAGCATAAACGACGGAGGTTGAGGCGCAATGACGGAGAGCGCACTCTCTGGGGATAACTATTCGGTGAGCATCCCATCACTTGCTTCCAACTGCTCTTCAGACTTCAGGGTGACGTTGATGCCCTGATTGAGCTCTGAAACCTCATCGTTGAGCGTGGTGAGTTCGTCGAGAAGCACGTTGTAGTCATTAATTTTGGTCTGCAACGTCGTGCGCATCGTTGTGAGGCGATTTTGGCGCTCAACGAGGGCGGCCCTCACACTCTCAAATTCCGACTTTGAGGGGAACCCCCCCGGTATTGCGGCCTTCTCGTTGAGGGCAAGAACGTCTCGACGCAGTGCACTGTTTGCTTCTTCGTAGGCGTACCGAAGACCTTCAATCTCGGCGTTGCGTGAGCTCAGATCGTTACTGAGCGCGAGGAGCTCTTGTTGGAGTGTGTCAAAGACCACGTACACTTCGTCGGCGTGGGCGACCACTTTGGTGCGATCAGAAAAGTAGGTTGCGTAATGGTTTTCTAGTGCGCCAGGGATGGTGGCGATTTCCGTTCCGATAATGGCGTACAGCTCGGGAATCCGTGAGG
>CAYUJX010000008.1:0-21859 GCA_964445125.1 uncultured Microbacteriaceae bacterium | reverse complement strand
GGGATGGTGGCGATTTCCGTTCCGATAATGGCGTACAGCTCGGGAATCCGTGAGGTCGAGTCCCTGTCCTCGTAGCTGACTATCCGTTCGCGAAGAGGATGGTCTGTGGGCAGAGACGCGTACGCCTCTTCAAGAAGGACTGCAAGGTCATTCTGCTCGGTGACAGACAGCCGAGCCCAGGCGGAGTGCAACATTTCGTGGGCTGCCACTACGGGTTCGATACTGGTCAGGCGCGCATCGGTCACGTCGTAGAGATAGATGCGGCCATCCCGCAGGGTGTAACAGCCGAGAACTCCGATTCCGGGCTCAGATCGGGAGCAATAACGATCAAATTCGACCGAGGAAACCACCCGTGGCAGCGACGTCATGAGATAGAGCTCACCGGTGTCGGACAGCCCCGCTTCGGAGACGTAACCCATGATTTCGGCGGAGGCGTCGAACTGGTACGCGACCAACCGGTCTTTGAGGAGGCGCTCATTGTCTAGGACCCACGTCGCGCCCCATGCAGCCCCGCCCTGCAGGGCAATCGCGCCGAGCGCTAAAAGTGCGAGCAGGCTACGGCCGATGCGCTGACCCAGTGACACACTATTCTCCTAGCGTCCGATGACTTCGTACTCGCCTATTGTTGCCTACCGGACCCCGAGAATCGCTGTGTTCGTCGCGGGTGTTGCTAACCCAGAGTGGGGAAAGAGGTTTCGCCCGGCGCTGCGGGTATTCTCACCTAGATGAGTCTTTTTGATGCGACCTCGGTGACCCCACCCGCACCGTGCTCACGGTGCGGGGAGCTGGTAGTGGCCACGAGCTTATTTTGTCCCGACTGCGGGCAGTCCTCTGTTCGACCACTCCCCGCGGCCGTTCGGGTCAGGCCCGATGAGGAAGAAACTGTTGTGGAGCCCTCCGTCGGGGGGGAGGCTGCCATTAGTGCTGACGCACTGGCGCGCGCCACTGGCTGGATTCGACGCAGCCTGAACCTGGGCAAGAGAATCAACCCCGACACAGGTGAAGGGCGGCCAGGCGACCGCTCGCCGAATAGGGATGAACCCACCCAAGCGATGTCATTGTTCGACATCGAAGAGGCAGAGCAACTCGGCACGGTGAAAGCTCGACGTCCTCAGGCGGCCCTGCGATTTGTCCTGAAATTTGAATCAGGCCTCTCCATCACGGTGGGGGAGATGCCGGGGTTTATGGGGGTGAAGCCTCTCCCTGAGGAGCCGGAAGAGGGAACTCAACGTATTTGCTTGGTAGATCCCACCGATAGCGTTGCGTGGGAGCACGTCGAGTTTGGGGTTCAGAAGGGCGTCTTTTGGGTGAAAGACCTCAGGACCATTACCGGAACCGTTGTGGAAGAGCCAGGCTCAGCGGCCCTGCAATGCATTCCCCACGACACGTACCCACTGGTGCGGGGCTCGCGGGTCTTGATGGGGGAGCTCGCTTTCACTCTGCACTAGCCAGGGCCGTCCACACCCAGGGCGTCTGCGGCTTCCTCCACATCAAGGATCCCCCGGTGGCGCGCGGGTCCTAAACCGTGCTTCACTGCGCCGGTGCAGCGAAGTGAACCGCAGAAACCTTCCCTTCCTTCCCCATCGCGCTTTCCATGGGTTCCGGCCCTCACGCCGGTCATTCTTTCGCTGCTGATGGCGGTAGTTTTTCGGTCATCTCTGGCGCTGATGATGGGCGTCTTGGGCCCGGCGATGGTGGCAGGGTCGTGGTGGGAAACAAGACGGTCCCACCTCAAGAGCGCTCGCCAAGCTCTGGTTGAGTACGAGCGGGATTCCCTCGATTACGGCCGCAACCAAGAACGAGACCGGGTGGAAGAAAAGGACCGAGCGCTCCACGCGCAACCAGGAATCCTCGCACAGGTTAGTAACCCTTTTTGGCGCAGAACCTCCGTGTCCGATGGCCTCTATCGCGTGGGGACAGGGCGGTGGGAGCCACCTAAAGGCCACCCCCTGGAGGGCCAAGGGCCCTTAGCAGGTATGCCAGGGGTCATCGACACTGCTGACGGTGTAGCCCTGGTGGGTCCCCAGGAATGCGAAGGAATATGGCGCATGCTTGTGACGGGGTGGATTTCTCATACGCCGCGGGAAAATTGGCCCTCGCTCTCGCAGAGCCCTTCGTGGGCAACAGGCGGCACTCCCCGGGATATTCGCGGCCCCTCTCGAGCGGTGTGGGTGGACACTCTTGAGGATGTTCCTGACGAGTGCCACACTCTTATCACCCTCCTTGGTGAGCACCTCGTCACCATCCACGATCCTGACGGATCCACCAGAGCGTTGAGGCCTGACCGTCTCACCTCGGCACAGTTCGCCTGGGTCTGTGACCGCCTGGGTTTTCTCGCAGAATCGCGCGATACAGCTCGTGCACCTGATTACACTCGGCGAGATCAGGTGTTTGTGGACGTGGGTGCCTCTGTGCCGTGGGATCTCGTCCAAGAGGGCCCCCACGTCGTCGTGTGGGGTTCGACAGGGTCGGGCAAGAGCGTCACCGTGTGTTCTATGGTGGCGTCGGTCGCTCAGCACTACTCGCCCCGCGATGTGGTGTGCGTCATCGTTGATTTCAAGGGTGGAGCAGGATTGGCGCCGCTGATTCCGCTTCCCCATACCGTGGGCAGTGTCACCGATCTTGAGGGAAACAAGGCCCAGCGGGCACGTCACGGCATTGGTCGGGAAATGGTGGCGAGGGAAGGCCTCCTTCTTCACCATCGGGTAAGTGATTGTGGCCAGCTTCCCGCTGAGGTGGAGTGCCCAAGGTTACTCATCATCATCGATGAGGCGGCCTGGTTGCTGGGGTCGTTTCCTATCTGGGCGGAATTGCTCGCCGATGTCCTTGCCAGAGGGCGGTCCTTGGGTATCCACGTGATTATCGCAACCCAGCGCATTCAGGGAGTGTTGACCCCCGCGATGATGGCGAATATTTCTTTGCGCCTGTGTGGCCGAATTAGTGACGACGCAGAACTGACATCGTGGCTGCCCGGCATCGCACCGGCGAGAGTACACAGCTTGCGACATGGCTCTCCGGGGACGGCCCTTATTGCAGGAGCTCACACTTCGCCAACGGAGGTCACGGTAAGGCCACACGGTCACCTCACCCGGGCCCTCAGCTACACACCATCACGGTGGGAGGTGTGGTCTCCAGAGCTGCCGGACAGGTTTTTCTTAGAACCAGGACGCTGGGCGTTGGCGGATAACACGCACACAAGGCGTCTCACACCAGTGACGTATTGCCCCGAGCAAGAGGGGTCTGTGCTCGTCGTGGGGGATCCCCGCAGCGGGCGAACCACGGCGCTTGCGGCACTCGCTGCGCAGTGCGACGCCGTGAGTGTCGCCCCCGATGAACCCTACGCGCTCTGGCTTCTGCTGAGAGGGAAAACCTTAGAAGGCCGCGTGCTTGTCATCGACAACGTTGATGACACGCTTCGACGGGCGGGCAATGACGGTGGAGCGCTGGTGGTGGACGCGCTCGAGGCGCACAAAGGATCCGTGTTGATGAGCTGTGAGGGCTCTTCGCTGCTGGCGAGAAGCCTTGCTCGCCTGGTGAAAAAAAAGCTGGTGCTGTCGCTGGCACACGAAGACAGCGCTCTGGTGTGGGACGGCCCAGGCGAGGTAATTCCCGGGCGAGCGCGGTGGTCCCACACTTTGCTCCAGGTGGCTACCGGGGGCATCCTCCCCCCGCCTCAGAAGAGCCCCGATGAACTTCACACGGGGTCACCTCCCCTTGTCATCACCCATCATCCGAGTCGTTGGGTCGGGACAGAAACGGCGTTTCTAGGATCCCCCGATGCGGCTATGGTTCAGTGGTCGTCTTGGGTCCACCGTCTCGAAACACACCCTGTGGTTATCGACGGGCCGGGTCCGATGGAGATGCGCCATGTCAGTGCCGGACGCATCATCCTGCCCGCGTTGCCGGTTCCCGAGGGCATGGTGCAGGTGTGGGAGGGCGGGAAAATTCTTCTTGTTAGCCCAGCACACTGGCAACACTGAGAACTGGATGTCCTGTGGCGATACCCACGGGTGCGTTGGTGAGCTGGCCTTGGTGGGTATTGAGTCCCTGGGCCAAACCGGCATCCGCCGAAAGGGCCTCTTTCCAACCCTTGGACGCCAGAGCTTTGACGTAGGGCATGGTGGCGTTGGTGAGCGCCATCGTGGAGGTGTGCGGGACGGCCCCTGGCATGTTGGCCACGCAGTAGTAAATACTGTTGTGAACCTTAAAGGTGGGTTCAGCGTGAGTGGTGGGCCTGGAGCCTTCGAAACATCCACCCTGGTCCACCGCGATATCCACTAAAACACTGCCGGGCTTCATGCGCGAAACGAGGTCCAAGGATACGAGTTTGGGGGCTTTCGCGCCGGGGATCAGAACAGAGCCGATGACAAGGTCCGCAGCCAAGCAGGCGCGTTCGATTTCCAAAGAGTTGGATGCTGCTGTTTTAATGCGCCCGGCGTACAACGCGTCCAGCTCTTTCAGTCGCTGCAGGTTCGTGTCCAGGACCGTTACGTCTGCCCCCAGACCTACCGAGACAGAAATGGCGTTCGTTCCTGCCACTCCTCCACCAAGCACCACCACGTTGGCGGGCCTTGTTCCGGGTACACCAGGAACAAGCTGGCCCATGCCGCCTGCCGGTTTGAGCAATGTGTTTGCCCCCACGATGGCGGAAAGCCTTCCGGCTACTTCACTCATAGGCGCGAGCAAAGGAAGGCCGCCGGTGCGGCCTTCGACTGTTTCGTAAGCAATAGCTGTGGTTCCCGCATCAAGAAGGGCCTGTGTCAACTCAGGTTCCGCCGCAAGGTGGAGGTAGGTGAAGAGCACGAGGTCGGGACGAAAGTAGCCGTATTCACTCGCAATGGGCTCTTTGACCTTCACCACCATGTCTGCCGATGTCCACGTTGAAGAAGCATCTGCGCCAATAGCGGCGCCTTCCGCGGCGTAGTCACCGTCGAGAAAACCGGAGCCTTCCCCCGCGCCGGTTTCCACCATTATTTCGTGTCCGGCAAGGACGAGGTCTCTTACGCCCGCAGGGGTTATGGCCACGCGAAACTCATTGTTTTTGATTTCCCGGGGAATAGAAATTTTCACGGCAGACACCTCACTGTGTGGGTTCGAAGGATGGTTGCTTGTTGGCTTGCGTCCCCGATGGGGCGCTTGTCACATATGCGGAATTCAGTCTATAACGAGGTTCGAAGAGCACCAATGGTGTGCTCGCCACCTTTAACCTCAAGGGCGAAGCGCTGGGAAAGTTGGTCACGGTTGCTCGGGGATATAGCGCCCACTTCGGCGAGGGCGGCGAGGGCAACGGGGGTTGTGGCGCGCATGGACCCATCAAGTATTTTCACTGCCACCGACACGCCTTCTGGAGTGGCAATCACGACGAGGCCCTCGGCGCCTATCTTGGCGATGCCCCCGAGAGTGTCGATGGTGACGGTGTTATCACGGCCGTGACCGTCGAGTGCCCAGGCGTGAGACCTCACAGCCGAAAGAAGCTGCTTTTCTGCTGGCTGTTCCGCTTTGGCAACGGTGGCTAATGCGGAGGCGATACCGCGAACGCTCAGTGCGTGAAGGGGAGATCCGCAACCGTCAGTGGAGCTAAAAGCGGGAGCTTCCTGCGCGTAGTTCGTGATGGTCTCCAGAATGAAACGCTGCAGAGGATGAGAGGGATGGAGATAGGTTTCGAGATCCCATCCACGGTGCTGGCAGGCGGCAAGAAAGCCTGCGTGTTTACCGGAGCAGTTCATAGCGAGACGATTTGGCTCCCCCTCATCACTGGCCATATGCGCACGTTCCGTGGCGCCTAAAGGCCAGTCAATCGGGCATTGCAGATGTGAGGGAGTCAGACCGTGGCGGACAAGAAAGGTGTCGACGGCACGTCGGTGTTCCACAGAGCCACAGTGGCTTGCGGTCGTGAGAGCCAGCTCCAGGTCGGTGAGTTCCACCCCTGTGGCGAGAACCGCGAGCGCCTGGAGAGGTTTCAGCGTAGACCGCGGATAAACGACCGCCGTGGAGTCGCCGCGCTCAAGAAGCAAGGTTCCAGTGGAATCCACCACGGCGACCACACCGTGATGAAGTGATTCGACCACGGAATCCCGGACAAGTTCGGCGACGACGACGCCATCGCTGGCGACTAGCGGGTGTGCAGCCAAGCGCTAGAGCGCCGCCAACGCTTCACCCATAATCGCAACGGCTTCTTCCAACTGTTCATTGGTAATCACGAGCGGGGGCAAGAATCGGATGACATTCCCAAAAGTTCCTGCGGTGAGGATAAGCACGCCCTGGTGCAGGGCATATGTCTGCACCGCCTTGGCGACCTCCGGAGCGGGCTTCTTCGTTAACGGGTTGACGAACTCGACAGCAATCATCGCCCCGATGCCACGAACGTCTGCAATCTGAGGGTAGGTGGCCTTGAGCGCTTCGAGTGCGGGCTTCAGAGTGGCCTCGACTCGCTTTGCTTCACCGAGAAGCCCTAAGCGCTCCACTTCAGCAAAAACAGCGACGACGGCAGCAGAGGACACAGGGTTTCCGCCAAAAGTGCCGCCAAGCCCCCCGGGATGAGAGGCGTCCATAATCTCGGCGCGACCGGTGACCGCGGCGATGGGCATGCCGCCGCCGATACCTTTGGCACTGGTGACGAGATCGGGCACGATACCGAAGTGTTCGCTGGCAAAGTAGGCCCCGGTGCGGGCCATGCCGCTTTGCACTTCGTCGGAGACATACACGATGCCGTTGTCGTGACACCACTGGACGAGGGCAGGGAGGTAGCCCTCCGCGGGGACGATGAATCCGCCTTCGCCTTGTATTGGCTCCACCACCAGGCACGCAATCTGGCTTACTCCCACGCGCTTTTCCAGATGGGTGATGGTGCGCTCCGCGGCTTCTGCGCCGCTTAAACCGTCATGGAAGGGAGAAGAATTGGGGGCGTGGTGCACCGAACCGGCAAGAGGACCAAATCCTGTGCCGTAGGGGTGCATGTTGTAGTTCATGGCAGCGGTGAGGTTCGTTCGCCCGTGGTAGCCATGGTGCAATACCGCTATTTCGGTGCGCCCCGTGTGTTTGCGCGCGATTTTGACGGCATTTTCTAACGCTTCCGCGCCCGAGTTGACGAGAACGGATTTCTTGGCGAAATCCCCCGGGGTATGTTGCGCCAACAGTTCACACGCTCTGATGTAGGGCTCATAACCGGCAACAGCGAAAAGAGTGTGGGTGATTTTTGCGGCTTGTTCTGAAACGGCATCCACGACCGCGTTATTGGTGTGACCCACGGTCATCACCCCGATACCGCCCGTGAGATCAAGGAACTGGTTCCCGTCGACATCCACGACAATCGCATCGTGGGCGTGGGAAGCATAGATGGGGAAGGTGGCGGACACTCCCGCAGAAACGACCGCCAGGCGACGCTCGTGGAGCTTTGCTGATTGTGGGCCAGGGATCTCGGTCACAATCTTTCGTCCCAGAATTTCCGGGGTGTGGGCGAGTGTCGAAAGTGTGTCGGTCATAAACACTGAGTGTAGCCCTGTACTCTCACAAACCATGGGAAAAATACCCAGGGAGGACGGGTTATGGCCGGGCATGTTTTCGCGGTGTCAGTGAGGTGGACGGGCAATAAAGGCAGTGGCACCAGCGGCTACAAAGACTACGACCGCAATCACCTCGTGAGCTCTGCGGGCAAAGAATCTATCGCTGGGTCTGCGGATAAAGCTTTTCATGGCGATCGCTCGCGATGGAACCCCGAAGAAATGCTCATTGCCGCACTGTCTCAGTGCCACATGCTGAGTTTTCTGCATGTGGCTTCTGCCGCGGGAGTTGTCGTCGAGAAGTACTCCGACGATGCCACCGGGACACTTGTTCTTTCGGGCGATGGTGGAGGCCAGATGTCTGAAGTTACGTTGAGGCCGACGATCGAGATTTCTTCCGGGGATGAAAGCCTGATGCCCAGTCTTCATGACCGAGCAAGTGAGTTGTGCTTTATTGCTAACTCCGTGCGCTTCCCCGTGCACCACGAGGCTCACACCGTGGTGAGGCCCTCACATTGATTGCCGCGGCGTTTCCTGAGAGGATAGTCCGGTTGCCTTAGGTGACGTCTTCGCCTAAGGAAAGGTCTCGCGTGAAAAAGCTTTTCACCATTGTCTCTACGCTCGCTCTTGTGGGAGGTTTGCTCGGCTGTGCCGCAGACCCCGAGGTGCTTGACGAGGGTGACGCCGGGTCCGCGCTCGAGGAGGAATGCACCCCCAGTGGCGACCAGATTGAGTCGATTAGCTTTTCTGGAGAGTTTGGATCGGCACCAGAAGTGCTCTTTGAGGCACCACTCGAGGTGGACACCACACAACGCAGTGTGATTCTTGAAGGAGACGGGGACCTTGTCGCCGATGGCGATGATCTGCTTATCGACTACGCGCTCTACAACGCCGCCACGGGTGAGCTCATTGAAGAGTCCGGGTATGACGAGCTCAGTCCCACCCTCCTCACTCTTGACACGAATGTGGCCTCTTTCGTTGGCGTCTCTCTCACGGCCGCATGTTCGACAGTGGGATCGCGTGTAGCGGGTCTCATTCCCTCACTGGATGCTTTTGGCCTTGCGGGAGCTCCTGATTTTGGTTTAGGGGCTGGGGAAGCGTTGCTTTTTGTCATGGACATTATTGAGATTAAGCCCCCACCCGTACCGCCACTGGAACAGCTCACCGGAGACGCCATCCCGGGGCCTGACGGCTTCCCTCTCGTGGACTATGCCCCCAATGGCGCACCCACAGTCACGCTCCCCGACGGTGATATTCCTTCTGAGTTCGCCTTGGCCACCGTGCTCGAGGGCGAGGGACCCCTGGTGGGTGCAGGCGATGTTGTAGTGGTTCACTATCACGGTGTGAATTGGAACACCGGTGACGTGTTTGATTCGAGTTGGGAACGTGGCGAGCCCGCAACGTTCCCCACCGGTGGTGTCATTCCTGGATTCCGGGATGGACTTGTGGGCCAAAACGTTGGCTCGCGGGTCATCATCATCATTCCGCCTGAGTTGGGCTATGGCCCCGCCGGGGGAACCGGAGATGGTTCCATTGGAGCCGAGGACACCATTGTGTTTGTGGTGGACATCCTCGGTGTGCAGTAGGGAGAAATCCCCGCTGGTGCGCTAGCGCGCAGCCTCAAGGCGGGCTAGTCGCTCCATCGTGCGTTTTCTGCTCGTGGATTCACCACCCAAAATGACTCCGACGAGTGCGAGAAGCCAGCGGGTTATGGTGATCGCAGGCCACCACGGTTTGCGAAGCCCCAGGAGCTTCCGGAAATCATCATCAAACGTAGCAATCGCCCCTGCCACGAGAATTTGGTAAGGAATCCTGGTGCTCCAGGGCAAAGGGGGTTTTCTCAGGAAGCGCAGCGCTTGGGTAACCCGGGCGTCGCGGCGAAGGAATGGCCGAAAATCCTTGAGTGTCTGCTCGAGCTCGGAGACGGAAGTGGGCGGGTTGCTCATGCCCATGAGCCTTCCCGCAACGGCCCACTCGCGAACGTAACGGTCTTCGCCTGATTCCCCATCGGCTCCCTCGGGAATCGTGTCGCCCCAGGTGCGGTGAGCGCGCAAAAAAGCGTCGGTGAAAATTGTGTGGACCCAGCCTGCGAGGTCGTCATCGTGCGCGGAATACGCCCGAGGCGCCTGGGCCGTCGCGCCGGGCTGATACTCGCCATTCACGCGATCGTGAAGCCTGAAAACGCGGGAGGCTTCTTCTTCCACCGTGGCTTTCGCTCCGAACGTGGTCGTCACCACCCAGCGCACCGTGCCCGAGAGGCGCCCCAGCGGATCGGACGCGTAGCGGGAGTGATCGTGGACGCCTGCCATCGCTCCGGGATGCAATGTTTGCATCAGGAGCGCCGCGACACCCGCCGCGATAACGGGGATTCCCCCGTTGACATGCCACACCGCTGACCCTGGGCCAAAAAACCCGGCGTCATCACCTTTACTCATGCGGGTAATCCATTCGGGTTCCCCTTCGGGGTCTCCGGAGAGCATGGTGAGCATGCTCGCTCGATAGCGATGCCTGAGGCGAGAGAAGGGGCGGGTCACAAACACAGTCTCTACCGTGCCAGAGTGGCCCTGGTAGTCTGGCTAATACCCTAGGGGGTATAGAATGCAGTCATGTCCACGCCTGATTCCTCCCCTCAGACAATTGTCATCATCGGCGGTGTCGCCGGCGGAATGTCTGCCGCCACTCGATTGCGCCGCATCAACGAAACCGCGAGCATCATCGTGCTGGAACGTGGCGGGGAGGTGTCCTTTGCCAACTGTGGTTTGCCATATCACCTGGGAGAGGTGATCCCCGAGCGTGAGTCGCTGGTGTTGCAAACCCCGGAGCAACTCAAGCGTCGCTTTAACATTGATGTCCATCTGCGCACGGAGGCCACGGCTATTGACCGGGTGGCTAAAACGGTCCGCGCAATCGATCTCCTCACCCAGGAAACACACGATTTCTCCTATGACGCCTTAGTGCTGAGCCCGGGCTCGACACCCGTTCGGCCCGCGATTCCTGGCGCCGAAGACGCACATGTGCTGTGGAATCTTGACGACATGGATCGACTTATTGCTGCAGCGGAAACCTCCTCGAGCGCCATCGTTGTCGGTGCGGGTTTTCTCGGCCTAGAACTGGCAGAAAATCTCGTGCACCGAGGCCTATCCACCACACTGCTTGAAGCACTACCCCAGGTCATGGCGAGCCTTGATGTGGAGATGACCTGGCCGCTCGTCGAGCGAGCACTGCTGCGCGAGCTCGATCTGAGGCTTTCCACGAGCGTCACAGAAATCTCTGCTGAAGGCGTCACTCTTTCTGATGGCACGAGACTCTCAGCCGATCTTGTGGTGATGGCTGTCGGAGCACGGCCCAACACGGAGCTTGCTCTGGAGTCGGGCCTTGACATCGGGGACGCTGGGGGGATTCGAGTTGATCACCAGCAGCGCACCTCAGATCCCTTCATTTGGGCGGTCGGGGATGTTGCCGAAAAAGAGCGCCCCGATGGTTACAGCCTTGTTCCCCTGGCTGGTCTTGCAAATCGCCATGGCCGACTCGCTGCGGATTCGATCATGGGCCGCAAGGGCCAGGCGGTCCCGGCCTATGGAACATCGATTGTCGGCTTCTTCGGTATGGCAGCGGCGTCCACCGGATATACCGAGCGAGTGTTGGCCGCCAAAGGCCGAGCAATGCGCATCATCCACATCCACCCGTTCCACCACGCGGGGTATTACCCTGGCTCACGCCAACTCGCCATGAAGCTGATTGTTGACCCGGCCAGCGACCTCATTCTGGGGGCGCAGGTAGTGGGTGAAGAGGGTGTCGATAAGCGGGTGGACGTTATCGCGACCGCCATGTCTGCAGGACTGACTGCAACGGATCTCATGGACCTTGAACTTTCCTACGCCCCGCAGTTTGCTTCTGCCAAGGACCCTGTGAACATGCTCGGTTATGTGAATGACAATCGCGCGTTGGGGGCACGATCAGTTCAATGGCACGAGGTTCACCATCTTCTCGACGAGGGCTGGACGTTGGTGGATGTGAGAACGACGGGGGAACACTCCCAGGGTTCCATTCCCCGCTCCCGATTGATTCCCCTGGATGAGTTACGAGACTATGTCGAGGAGCTTCGAGGCCAGAGGGTGATTGTCACGTGCCGGGTAGGACAAAGAGGCCACACCGCGGCAAGCATTCTTGCTCACGAGGGAATAGAAGTGGCCAACCTGGATGGTGGCTATTTGACATGGCAGAGGGGAACGGCTGCCACCGATCAGCCGCAGGCAGCCCATGTTCGCTAACAACAATCAGGAAGAAACCATGACAGAAAAAGCCAGTACCGACATGAAACCTGTGCTTAACCGTCTTCGGCGTGCGCAAGGGCAACTGGGTGCTGTTATTTCGATGGTGGAACAGGGTAAAGACTGTCGTTCGGTGGTCACCCAGCTCTCCGCGGTTGCAGGCGCCCTCGATAAAGCGGGATTTTGGATTATTGCCTCCGCGATGAAAGAGTGCGTCGCGGAGGATGGCAGCGTGGCAAAGGAGGGCGACCTGAGTGTCGAAGACCTTGAAAAGCTGTTTTTGAGCCTGTCCTAGTTTCGCCAGACTCGGCTTGTAGGCTCGGGTTATGTCGACACAAGTAGCGGTGGTGGGCGCCACAGGGCGCATGGGAACCCAGGTCTGTCACGTTATTGAATCGCTCCCTGATTTTGACGTTATCGCTCGACTCGACTCCGGCAGTGATCTAGAAGACATGCTCGGGGCTGACGTCGTGGTCGATGTCACCCACCCGGGTGTCTCCGCTTCAGTCGTGGAGTTCGCCGTCGAACAGGGTCTTGCTGTGTTGGTGGGAACGAGTGGGTGGTCCACCGATCGCCTTCGGTCACTGGCCACACTGGTGGACAAGCACGATGGGTCCAGCGTTTTTGTCGTGCCAAACTTTTCTCTCGGTGCCACCGTGCAAACCCTGCTCGCTGCGAAAGCAGCAGAGTTCTTTGACTCGGTTGAAATTGTGGAAACGCATCACGCGGCGAAAGTCGATTCCCCCTCCGGGACGGCGGTCCGCGTGGCGGAAACAATTGCCGACGTCCGCAAAACCCTCGGCGGTGTCGAGTCCCCCCATACAGAACAAACCGCGAGAGGGGAGCAGGTGCAAGGCATCCCCATCCATTCGCTCCGGCTTCATGGTGTGGTTGCGTCCCAGGATGTCGTGTTCGGTGGAGTCGGCGAAACTCTGACGGTGTCGCACCACACCGTGTCTAAAGACGCCTACAGCGCGGGCATTGCGCTCGCGCTGGGCTATGTGATTTCCCACCATGGTTTGACGGTCGGTTTGGAACACGCCCTCGGAGTGAGCCTGGAATGAATAGGCCCATGATTGCTGCGGGTTTCATGTCGGTGCTGCTGGTGATATACCTTGCTTTTGCGTTCAACTACGCGTGGATTTTGGTTACCGACCGTTCGCCTTTGGCCAACGCGATGGGCTATGCCTTGATTGTCCTTCCCCTTCTGGGGACCTGGGGCCTGGTCGCGGAACTTCGCTTTGGTTTCGCTTCCTCGGCACTGGGCAAAAAGCTAGAAGCATTAGGGGAGATGCCGACCGAGTTTTCCTTTACCCCGAGCGGTCGAGCAGATCGTCCGAGCGCACAGGATGTGTTTCCCGTGTTTGCCAAAGATGTGGAAGACAATCCTGTGCGGTGGCAGGCGTGGATGCGCCTGGGTATGGCGTATGACGCGTGCGGGGATCGCAGGCGAGCTCGCTGGGCGATACGTCGTGCGATCAGTTTGGGGAAAAACCAGGCTTAGGAGTTCACCATGCGTGCGAGAGCATCGTCCACGGTGGTGTCCTCAAAGCTAAACCCCTCCGTCTGAAGCTTCTGAGAGCGAATGTTTTGAGAAGTCAGCAAAAGCGAAACGCCTCCTTCACCCATGACCGCTCTAATGACAAAAGCCGGTAACCCTAACCAGAACGGGCGTTTCATTCGTTTTGCCAGGGCCCGGGCAAGGTCATTCGCGCGCGCCGGAGTAGGCCCCACCAGGTTGTAGGGACCCTTGGCCTGGGGATTCTCGATGAGATATGCGAGCGCTCGCACTTCATCGAGCAGGCTCACCCAGGGCCACCATTGGGTTCCCGAACCTACAGGTCCGGCAACGCCGAGGGAGGTTTGGAGCATCAGGGGCGCCATAGCGCCACCGCGCCCCACAACAAGCCCTGTCCTGGCATAGACAATGCGGGTCTGAGAGCCTGCCGCGGGCGCCGCCGCTTCTTCCCAGGCCGAGACGACATCGGCTAAGAACCCTTCGCCCGCTGCGCTGTCCTCGGTGAGATCTTCCTCCGCCCTGTCGCCATAAAAACCGACGGCGCTGCCTTGGATGAGCACGGCGGGCGGTGTTGCTGAAGCAGCAATGGCCGCAGCGATGGTGTGTGTGGCTTGGACACGCGAGCTCAGAATGAGATCTTTGTGTTTGCGTGTCCACGGAAGCTTTCCAATCGAGGCTCCGGACAGGTTGACCACTGCGTCAACGTGGTCAATGATCCCCGATTCAATTACGCCTTTCTCGGGATACCACCGGTGCTCCGAAGGGTTTGTCGGCTCGCGACGAACCAGTGTATGGAGGGTGTGGCCTTTGTCCCTTAGGTGAGCCTTCAAGGGCTCACCAATCATGCCACTGGCTCCCGCGAGAAGAATCCGACGCGAAGCGGTGGGGATGTCTTCGGGTGTCACTGCAGTGTGGCTTCAAGCGTGATGGGGATGCCCGCCAGGGCTTGAGAAATGGGACATGACACTTTGGCTTCTTCAGCAAAAGCGGCAAATCCTGCTTCGTCTAAGCCTGGCACGCTGGCCATCACGAGGAGGTGCGAACCGGTGACGCCCTCACCGGGGACAAAGGTGACGGCCGCGGTGACCTCCACTGATGTCGGGGGCATTCCGGCTCCCGCCAAAGCGTGCGATAGTGCCATCGAGTAGCACGCGGAGTGTGCCGCACCGAGAAGTTCTTCAGGGTTTGTGACACCGGTTTGGCCCTCGCTCCGAGCCGCCCAGGTGACGTCAAACGACCCCGCGCCTGAGGACAAGAGAGAGGTTTTGCCGCTGCCCTCTATGAGGGATCCCTGCCAGGTGGTCCGTGCTTCGCTGGTAACAGCCATCATGTGCTCCTTCGCCGTTGGTATGCCTAATCGAACCACGTTCTGGCTCAGAACGCGAGAGCCTCACAGCGCATTCCCACTTAGGCAGCGCGTGCGCGGATGATTCTGGCCCGAATTAAGATTGCGTACAGCTCGCATCCCAGGCACAATCCAAAAACGGCGTTGAGAAAAGATGCAATGAAGGCTGCAGAACCCGCTATCACGAGGCCATAGGGGACGCCCGCAAGGTGTAAAACAACCCCTGTCACACTCACCAGGAACCCCACAAGCTGCGCAAAGGTCGGAGGCTCTGGCGGCTCAAGGAAAGCGGGGGGCGCGAGTCGAGGTTTAACCAGCGTGGAAAACAGAAACCCATACGGGTGTTTGCGGATGCCCGCCAATGCGCCCCAGGCAAACAGCGCGCTCAGCACAGCAAGTAGCACGAAGGCCGGCTCGCCTGCGCGCTGGGCAAGAGTGCCTCCGGCGCTGGGGTCGCTCAACCCCAAACCCACGGTGACGAGGAGTGCAACAGAGGTGATTCCCGCTCCAAAGCGGGGCCCGCGGGGGTCTATGCCCTGCGGGCTAGATGAGGTATTCATCGGATTGTGCCTTTCGTGATTTGAGAGCGTGAGCCACTTCGTGTCCCACCGAGGTGGCGTTCGAGGCCCCTCGGATTCGGGAATGGATGTGGCCCGTGCTGGTTACGAGCAACGTGGTCGGGGTTTGGCTCACACGCAATTCTTTCGTGAGCTCGGGGTAATCGATGATGTCGATTTCCCGGTGTGAAATGCCGGGATTGTCCGCAGAAACCTGGCCCAAGATGACACGCATCGCCGCGCAGTAAGAACAGTAGGGGCCGGAGAACTGCAACAGAGTCAGTGTTGCGGTGGTGTCGATGAGACCTAAAGGCACGTCGGGAGGGGAGGTGTGTGGCGCCGAGCGAGTCACGCGGCCCTGGTTTCCTTTCCACCACAAGCCTGCGAGGCTCGCCACAAAAACGAGAGCGAGGAGAAGCAGTGACACCGTGAGAGAGTCCATCAACTGTCACCCTAAGTGGTTTTGCTTCCACCACACCCTTGGATGACAAACCGTTACGGACCTCCACCGATAAACTTGAGGGAGCTTGAGAAGACAGGAAGTCAGAGCGTGGGCGCAGAAAACATTGAATTCCGGTCCGATGTGACGGTGGAGCTTGTTCGTCACAGCGCCAGTGACGCAGATGTCCTTTTTGCCGCCAGAGTAAGCACCCAGGGCGAGCAGACGTTGGATTCAGCGACCTCAGGCCAGCAGGCCGGCGAACGGGATCGCGGGCTCATCAACTACCTGATGCGCGACCGTCACGGATCACCGTTTGAACACAACTCACTCACGTACTACGTGCGAGCTCCCATTTTTGTGTTCCGTGAATTTATGCGCCACCGAATCGCTTCCTACAACGAAGAGAGCGGTCGGTACCGCGAATTGCGACCCGTCTTTTATGTTCCAGGGCCTGAGCGCAAGCTGATTCAGGTGGGTAAGCCTGGGGCGTATGACTTCGAAGACGGCACACCAGAGCAAACCACGCTCGTGCAGGAAGAAATTAAAGAAGTGTGTCGCACCGCCTATGACAGTTATCAGCGCATGCTCGCCGCGGGAGTTGCCCGCGAGGTGGCTCGCGCGGTTCTCCCGGTCACGCTGTATTCCAGCATGTATGTGACCATGAATTCTCGCAGCTTGATGAACTTCTTGAGCCTGCGCACAAAGAGAGAGGGCACCCTTTTTCCTTCTTTCCCTCAGCGCGAGATTGAGATGGTCGCGGAAAAAATGGAGGCACTGTGGGCACCGCTGATGCCGATGACGGCGGAGACTTTCAGCGCCAACGGTCGCGTTGCTCCCTAAAGTGTTCAGTGCGGAGCCCAGTGACGCTAGCCTTGAGACGTGGTAGCGAATAATCCCTTTGGCCAAGTTCTGGTGGCGATGGTCACCCCGATGACCTTTGAAGGTGAAGTGGATTGGCCTGGCGTCGAGTCGCTGATGGACATGCTTATCTCCCATGGAGCTGATGGCATCGTCGTGACCGGCACAACGGGGGAAACCAGCACCCTGACGGATGCGGAAAAACTTCAGCTGGTCAAAACCGGCAAATCTGTCTCCGCGGGACGCGCCAAGATCATCACTGGTGGCGGTTCCAATGAAACGGCTCACGCTATCGAGCTCTACAAGGCCAGCGAAAAGGTTGGTGCGGATGGCGTCATGATCGTCACCCCTTACTACAACAAACCCACTCAAGCTGGTGTGCTCACCCATTTTCGTCTGATTGCTGATGCGACCGAACTTCCGGTAATCCTCTACGACATCCCCGGCCGATCGGGCATTCCCATCATGTATGACACTATTTTGCGCGCTGCTAAACACCCGAACATTGTGGCCATTAAGGATGCCAAAGGTGATTTGGCAGAAGTCTCGCGGGTCATGAACCAGACCGATTTGCTCTACTTTGCAGGTGATGACGCCAACGCCTTGCCCACTCTTGCGATTGGGGGGACCGGGCTCATCGGGGTGACCGCCAATATTACGCCCGAGCCCTATCGGATCATGGTGGATGCGGTGAATGCCGGCAATCTCGCCGAGGCCACCGCGCAGCATAAAATCCTGGAGCCTCTCGTGCGATCGACCATGACCCACGTTCCGGGGACCGTCGCGGTTAAATACATCCTCCACGGGTTGGGCCGCATTGCCTCACCGCGGGTCAGGCTTCCGCTGGTGGGGCCAGAAGAGGCTGAAGCTGCAGTGATTGAAGCCGACTTAGACCTGGTGAAAGGGGTCCCCGGCGCGGACTTCGCCAACTTTAGACCTGACCGCAATGCGGCTGCCGGCGGCGCGCTGCCCAAAGTCGCTGGAACAACCCGATAGGCCCTGATGCCCAAGCCCCTGCTCGCACCACCGCCCCTTAAATCAGGCGTCCTTCGCCTCATACCGCTGGGGGGAATAGGCGAAATCGGTCGCAATATGACCGTGTTCGAAATAGACGGCAAGCTCCTGATTATCGACTGTGGAGTGTTGTTTCCTGAGGAAACTCAGCCCGGCGTCGACCTAATCCTGCCGGATTTTGAGCCCATTAAGCACCGACTGGACGATGTGCTGGCCATCGTTTTGACCCACGGCCACGAAGACCACATAGGCGCCGTGCCCTATTTGTTGAAACGGCGCGGTGACATTCCTCTTCTGGGCTCCACGCTCACGTTGGCACTTATTGAAGCCAAGCTCAAGGAACACCGCATTAAGCCTTTGACCTTGGAAGTGACGGAGGGCCAGCGAGAGAAGCTTGGCCCCTTCGACCTGGAATTTGTGGCCGTCAACCACTCGATCCCGGATGCGCTTGCGGTCATGATGCGCACGAAGGCGGGAAGCGTGCTCCACACGGGCGATTTTAAAATGGATCAGCTTCCTCTCGATGGCAGGCTGACCGATTTGCGCGCTTTTGGACGTCTCGGTGAAGAAGGCGTGGACCTTTTTATGGTCGACTCTACAAACGCTGACGTTCCGGGTTTCACCCCTCGCGAAGCGGACATTGGTCCGGTTCTGGACCAAATTGTGCGCCGGGCACCCCGACGCGTCATTGTGGCAAGTTTCGCCTCGCACGTTCACCGAGTTCAGCAGGTTATTGATTCTGCTGTGACCAATAACCGTCGTGTGGCCCTGGTGGGTCGCTCTATGGTGCGCAATATGGGTATCGCCCAGGAGCTCGGGTATTTGCGGATACCGGAGGGCGTGCTCATCGATGCGAAAAAAGCCCCGGATATGCCCGATGAGAAGGTGCTGTATATGTCTACGGGTTCCCAGGGGGAACCCATGGCGGGCCTGTCTCGAATGGCTAATCGGGAACACCCCACCATTGAGATTGGTCCCGGCGATACGGTGATTCTTGCCTCAAGTCTCATTCCGGGGAACGAAAACGCTGTCTATCGTGTGATCAACGGGCTTATAGATCTCGGGGCCACCGTGGTCCACAAGGCGAACGCGGACGTTCACGTCTCGGGTCACGCTGCGGCGGGTGAGCTTCTCTACTGCTACAACATCGTCAAGCCGGCGAGCGTGATGCCGATTCACGGCGAAGCACGCCACCTGAGAGCCAACGCCGCCATCGCAATCGAGTCTGGTGTGCCCAGTGAAAACACGTTGGTGGGAGAAAACGGCACCGTTATTGACCTCGAAGGGGGAGTGGCGCGCATCACGGGGCAGCTTGACATCGGGTTCGTCTATGTCGATGGTTCCACCGTGGGAAAGATTACCGAGGCAGATTTGAAGGATCGCAGAATCCTGGCCGAGGAAGGCTTCATCTCCATCTTTATCGCGATGGATGCTCAAACCGGCGCCATCATTGTGGGGCCTGAAATCCATGCCCGTGGCTTTGCCCCTGATGACGCTGTATTTGACGACGTTCGCCCGGCCATTGTGAAGGCTCTCGAAGAGGCGGCCAATAATGGAACGAGAGACACCCAAGTTTTCCAGCAGGTCGTTCGTCGCACCGTGGGTCGCTGGGTTAATACCCAGCTGAGGCGTCGACCCATGATTGTTCCTGTGGTAATCGAGGCCTGAGACTGTGACGGTGGAGGTAGCAATTGCCTTGCCCGATGGCACCGCGCTCCAGGCGATTATCGCCGTGCCGTCCACGTCTGGACCACACCCGCTGGTTATCGCTGTGCATGAAGCTTTCGGTATCGATGAGTCAATGCGAGCTCATGTAGACCGACTGGCAGCCGCAGGCTATGTCGTAGTGATGCCTGACCTTTTCACCCGCGGTGGTGCCCTCAAATGTTTGAGGGCAACGTTTCAAGCCCTCACGGCTGGTTCAGGCCAGGCGTTTGACGATATCGAGGCCACGCGGCAGTGGGCACTCAAGCGTGATGATACGTCGGACGATGCCGGGGTTATCGGATTTTGCCTGGGAGGAGGGTTTGCTTTGATGCTGGCCTCCCGAGGGTACAACGCGGTGTCCGTTAACTACGCCGTGCTTCCTGTCGACCTTGACGCTGTGCTTGAGGGCGCCTGCCCTGTCGTGGCCAGTTTTGGTGCGAAAGATAAAGGGTTGACCGGCGCGGCACAGGTGCTCGAGGAGCACCTCCAGAAGGCGGGAGTGCCGCACGATGTGAAGGAATACCCCGGCGCCGGGCACTCCTTCCTTAACCCTTATCGTGCGGGGCCCAGGGGGTTGCGCGGAATTCTCAGTATCGTCTTGGGGGTGACGACCAATCCTGATGCAGCACCGGATGCGTGGCGCCGCATCGAAGAGTTTTTTGCCCTTCATCTGGATTCCTCGACGTAGTCACACTGGTCCGCGCGGCTTTCAGAGGCCGAGAAAAGGTTTCTGTTTGGTGATGTTCTGTCCTGCTGAGACCACACGCAACTCCTAAGAAGCGTTGGTGGGGAACATCATTATCGGATGGTAGCTGCGGGAAGGCCGACTCGAGCCTGAGCAATCCACCGTCTTTGTTTAGCGTTTTTCCTCTTCAAGGTCCTCCAAGTCTTCGAGGTCTGGAAGAAAAATGGGCCCCGTTTCCAGTGCCAAGTCAGCTTGCACGACCACATCGCTTGTGCGAGCGGATTGTGCGATAACAATGCCGAGGAGCACAATCGAGGCTCCTACTATTTGAGCCAGGCTTAGCGCCTCGTTGAGCCACAACCACGCGGCGATGAACGCAAACGCAATTTCACTGGTGGCGGTGATTCCCGCCGCGGTAGCGGAAAGCCTTTTGAGGGCGTTTAGCGAAAGGAGAAAGGGTGCGAAAGAACCCAGGGTCATGTTCCACAGAAGAAGAGTCCACAGTGGGGCTGAGATGTCGGAGGGCGAGTCGCCGAGGGGAACAGCGACAGTGAACATGTCGACGGTGAAGTTCCACCACCCAGAAAAAGGTGCCCAAAAAAGGGTGGCAATGCTCATCGTCCAAAAAGACAACGCGAGTGGGGAGATGGTTTGGAGCTGTTTTTCTCCGACTAAGAAGTAGGTGGCGAGTGATACTGCCGCACCCAAACCCCACAGGACGCCGGTGGGGTTGAGGGTGCTGGCCCAGATTTCTGCCACCACAATAAGCCCGGCAATGACAAAGCCAATGGCAATCCACAAACGCGAGTGCACCTTCTCTTTGAAGAAAAAGTAAGCAAAGAGCGCGACGATGAGCACGGCAAGGTACTCCAGGAGCAACGCTATTCCGACGGGCAAAAGGGCAATGGCAAATGCGTAGGTGGCTTGAAGCATCGCTACCCCGACAACGCCCAGAACAATGATGACGGGCCATTGTCGAAGGGGCAAACGGAAAGACCTTCTGTCCAGGACTAACAAGATCAGCCCGGAGATCACGGCGGCCCCCAGGACACGCATTTGGGTCAGTTCTATGGCGGAGAACCCTGCCTGAATAATGACCTTGCTCACAGAGCCGTTGGCACCAAAAAGAAGGGCTGCAAGGAGCGCGTAAAAGTATCCCATTATCGCTGGTGGGGGTTCGGTCGAGGAGTCAAGGGGGAGGCTGGCACAGCACCAGCGTAGGGGGTGCGCAGGGATGGTCGTGACCACGTTCCGCGACACTTTCTGACGTCTTTCTCAGGCCTGGGGCGTAGTCTCTGGGGCATGAAAACCTATGTCGTAGCTGGTGGTTGTTTTTGGTGTCTTGATGCCGCGTACCGGGTACTCCAAGGGGTGAGCAAGGTCGTCTCTGGCTATACCGGAGGTGAAGGGGCAAACCCTTCCTACGAGGACATCTGCACCGGGCGCACCGGTCACGCTGAAGCGGTGGCGGTGACATTCAATCCCGATGTCATCCCTTCAGACGTCATCTTGGACGCGTTTTTCACGATGCACGACCCACGCCAGATGAATCGGCAAGGAAATGATGTGGGTACTCAGTACCGATCCGCCCTGTTTTATCGCGATGAGGAAGAGCGCGCGCTTTTTGAAGCGGCGCGGGACCGAGCCAAGGACACGTGGGGTGGGGAAGTGGTCTCCGAAATTTCACCGCTTGGAGAGTTCTATGACGCCGAAGATTATCACCAAGACTTCTTTGCCAAAAACCCTGGACAGGGATATTGCCTGGCAGTCGCGGTTCCCAAAGTCAGCAAGGTTCGCGCAAGTTTTTCGCAGTACCTCCTCCCCGTTTAGTTGTCCACAAAAGGGGGACTGTCCTTATAAGTCCACTGATTCCTGCCACCGAGCCCCGTCCGCTAGCCCCTCGAACACAATAAACCTAGATCGGAAGAGCGTCGTGTAGGGAAAGAGCGTTCACACCAGTGT
>CAYUJX010000007.1:7831-31448 GCA_964445125.1 uncultured Microbacteriaceae bacterium | reverse complement strand
TTTAGCGTTCAAACCTGACTCCGACGACATTCGCGATTCCCCCGCACTCGATATTGCCTTGTCCCTTGTCACAGCCGGAGCCCTTGTCGTGGCGACTGACCCAGAGGCCCTAAAGCCCGCGGGACGCCGCGTTGATGCCGCGGGGATGAGTGATCGCCTCACCCTGGTTCACAACCACCGGGACGCAGTACACGGTGTTGACGCCATCGTTGTCGCCACAGAATGGGATCAGTATCGAGACGAAAACCCTTCTGATATTGCGTTACTCGTGGCACACCCCCTTGTCGTTGACGGGCGCAACTGCCTTTCGCCTGACGACTGGAAAGCAGCGGGATTCCGCTATCGCGGTATGGGGCGAACCTAACCTTCCCAGTCAAAAGTCCTGGTGACGGCTTTTTTCCACATGGTGAGAGCGTCTTCGCGTTGCGTTTCCTCCATGGCCGGAACAAAGCGCTTATCTTCGCCCCAGTTAGCGCGAAGCTCATCGAGGTCTGACCAGTAGCCCAAGGCGAGGCCCGCAGCATAGGCGGCGCCCAAAGCTGTCGTCTCTGCGATGAGAGGTCTCACCACCGGGATTCCCAGAATGTCGGCCTGGAACTGCATGAGGGTTTCGTTCTTGACCATGCCCCCGTCTACTTTCAACTCTGTGACAGGCACACCTGTATCGGCATTGACGGCATCAATGACCTCGCGGGTTTGGAAGGCAGTGGCTTCCAAAGCGGCGCGGGCGATGTGACCTTTGTTGATAAAGCGGGTAAGGCCCACAATCACGCCCCGGGCATCGGAGCGCCAATAGGGAGCAAAAAGGCCACTAAATGCCGGGACGACGTAGCAGCCACCGTTGTCGGGAACACTGACAGCGAGGGTTTCCACGTCTTCAGCACTGCTGATCATGCCCAGATTGTCTCGCAGCCATTGAATCAGCGACCCCGTCACAGCGATGGAGCCTTCCAGCGCATAACGGGGAGCTTGATCCCCCAGTTGGAAGGCAACGGTGGTGAGCAGTCCGTGTTCAGAACGCACAATCTCTTCGCCCGTGTTGACAATGAGGAAGTTACCGGTGCCATAGGTGTTCTTCGACTGTCCCGCATCAAAAGCCGCCTGACCAAAAGTGGCGGCTTGTTGGTCTCCCAAAATTCCCGCAATGGGAGTTTCTCGAAGCAAGCTCGAACTGTGGGCGTGACCATACACTTCTGATGAAGACCGAATTTTCGGGAGAAGCGATGAGGGAATTCCCCACGCCTCAATGAGCCCGTCATCCCACTGACATGTCGTGATATCCATGAGGAGCGTTCTACTGGCATTCGTGACATCGGTGGCATGGACTCCCCCGTCCACGCCTCCGGTCAGGTTCCACAGCAACCACGTGTCCGGGGTGCCAAACAAGAGATCGCCGGCTTCGGCAGCTTCTCTGGCACCTTCTACGGTGTCAAGAATCCAGACAATCTTGCTGGCAGAAAAATAGGTCGCCAGAGGCAGACCCGTTTTCTGCCGGAAATACTCGCTGCCGTGGGAGTCCTCCAAAGAGTCGATGGTGCTCTGTGTTCTTGTGTCTTGCCAGACCACCGCGTTATAGACGGGCTCACCCGTTTTCTTGTTCCACACGATTGCCGTCTCGCGCTGGTTCGTGATCCCAATGCCCACAATGTCGTGGCGAGTGAGCTGGGCTCGTGAAAGCGCCTCACCCATAACCTCGCGAGTATTACCCCAAATTTCCAGGGGGTCGTGCTCCACCCACCCAGCGCGGGGAAAGATTTGTTCATGTTCGCGCTGACTTTTTGCCATGATTTTTCCGGAATGATCAAAGATGATGGCGCGGGTACTCGTCGTTCCTTGGTCAAGGGACATCATGTAGGACGTCATGTATAGGCTCCTTCGCCACACTCACACTGTTTTTCTTGCTCACTAACCGTATAGTGAAGCTTAGTAATGTGCTCCGGGGTCAGTGAAACTCTGAGCCGGCGGTAAAAGTCCGCGACCCGACTGCAAAGAAATTTGTTGGCGGTTGATGGGGTGAAATTCCCTAACCGACGGTTAAAGTCCGGATGATAGGAGCCATAGCGCTGGAGTTTTTCGACCCCAGCGGCTTTGCCTTTCCCCGGAGCTTCCCCCAACAGGAAGCAACCCGGATGATTTCATCGCCCCGCGACGTGACTGCCCCCGAAAAGGCAGCCATGTCGCGCGCGCTCGAGATTGCGACCCGGGGCCCAGAATGGGGCATCAACCCCAGGGTGGGTTGCGTCATGCTGGACTCCCACGGCACCACGGTCGCTGAAGGGTGGCACCAGGGCTCTGGTACCTCCCACGCGGAAATAATGGCGCTGGACGTCCTCCGCCAGCGCGGAATGACCGCTCGTGGTCTCACGGCGGTGGTGACCCTGGAGCCGTGTGCACATACCGGCAAAACCGGCCCCTGCGCTCTGGCGCTTGCCCAAGCGGGAATTGCAAAAGTTGTCTACTCGGTTCCTGATCCGGGCGTGGAGTCGGGTGGGGGCGCTGAGATCCTCATAAACGCCGGTGTCGAGGTGGACAGTGGTCTCGACACGGAGGCCGGTACCGAACTCCTCGAACGTTGGCTCGGGGCCACAACGCTTCGCCGACCGTGGACAACCGTCAAGTGGGCCATGTCCCTCGATGGACGAGCAGCCGCTGCTGATGGCACCAGTCAATGGATTACCTCACCAGCAAGCCGCCACCGGGTCCACCGTGACCGGTCTCGCCATGATGCTATTGCCATCGGTTCTGGAACCCTGTTGGCTGACAACCCGGCGCTCACCGCGAGAACCCCTCACGGTGAACTTTTTGAGCACCAACCTCTGGCCGTCGTGGTGGGAAAAAGAGATGTCCCCGCTGGCTTTGCGGTCAGCGAGCACCCCGGCGGTTTCTATCACCACCGCAACCACGACCTCGCCACGCTGGGAAACAATCTTTTTGAGCGGGGGGTCCGCAGCCTCTATGTCGAGGGAGGCCCCACTCTTGCCAGCGCTTTTCTTGCCCAGGGCAGAGTGGAAGAAGTGCACATTTCTTTAGGTCCACTGTTGTTGGGTGGCCCTCGTGTAGCCATCACTGATCTGGGGATCTCCACCATGACTGACGCTCTGGCACTCGACATACGCGATGTTCACACAACCGAGTCTGACCTGACGGTCATTGCTCGCCCCGCGAAGAAAGGACACTAACAATGTTTACGGGACTGATTGAAGAAGTGGGCACCATCACCCGCGTTGCGGCCAGTGGCGACGGTGCTCTCGTCACCATAGGGTCCACCGTCGTGGTGGAAGATATTTCTCACGGTGACTCGATTGCTGTGAGCGGGGTATGCCTCACGGTTGTGGACTTAGGAGAGCACTTCTTTGTTGCAGAAGTCATGAAGGAGACGCTGAATCACTCTGTCGCTGCAACTTGGGGCGAAGGAACAGCGGTCAACTTAGAAAGAGCAACCAAGGTGGGGGACCGACTAGGTGGACATCTCGTTCAGGGACACGTCGATTCCACCACCACCGTGCTCGCCGTCACACCGGGTGAAAGATGGAGCGTGGTTCGTGTCTCGCTTGCACCCGAAAGCGCTCCCCTGGTAGCCCACAAAGGTTCCCTCACCCTCGATGGCGTGTCGCTGACGGTCTCAGCAGTGGGAAGAGAGTGGGCAGAAGTATCCCTTATTCCTGAAACACTCTCTGCAACCACGCTCGGCACTAAGCAACCCGGTGACGCAATGAACTTGGAAACCGACATGATTGCGAGACACATTCTTCGTTTCCAAGAGTTTGCTGCGGTGGGAGGGACCGCGTGAGTATGGGAACCATCCAAGAAGCTGTGGAGCATTTACGCTTGGGAAGACCCATCATCGTGGTCGACGATGAGGCCCGCGAAAACGAAGGCGACATCATCTTGAGCGCCCAACTGGCTACCCCCGAGTGGGTGGGCTGGACAATCCGGCATTCTTCTGGGTACCTGTGTGCTCCTATGCCCGCTGAGCGTGCGATCACGTTGGAACTGCCCCCCATGGTGGCGAATAATGAAGACCCTCGCAAAACGGCGTATACCGTCAGTGTTGATGCGGCAACGGGTGTCACTACGGGCATCAGCGCGTCAGATCGCGCCAGGACACTCCGGGTTCTTGCGGACCCAGGAGCGTCACCGTCTTCTCTGACCCGCCCCGGCCATATCATTCCGCTTACGGCAGCACCGGGAGGTGTTCGCGAGCGCGCCGGTCACACGGAGGCAGCGGTGGACCTTATGACCTTAGCCGGGCTAGAGCCGGTTGCCGTTATCGGTGAAGTCGTGGGTGATGATGGTGAACTGCTTCGACTTCCCCAACTACTGGAGATGGGGACCGCTCAGAATATCCCCGTGGTGACCATTGCCCAGCTCATTTTGGAGCTCGACGCCTCCGGCGGAGTGGCGGACCATCTTGCTCCCCGAACCGCAACGGTGGCCAGTGAACGCGTGATTTTCGCGGTGGAAACACGCGTCCCCACCGAGCACGGAACTTTTAATTTTCGCGCCTACCGCGACCGCGCCACGGGTGCAGACCACATTGCCATCGTGTCGGGGATTCCCCACGATGGCATGCTCGTGAGGCTTCATTCTGAATGCCTCACCGGGGAAGCAATGGGATCGCTGAAGTGTGAGTGCGGGCCGCAGCTGCGCACGGCAATGGACCGTATCGCGATTGAGGGTGGCATCGTGATTTACCTTCGCGGTCACGAAGGCCGTGGGATTGGTTTGGTGAACAAGTTGCGCGCATATCGGCTGCAAGAACTTGGATTAGACACGTTGGATGCCAATCTCGCCCTCGGTTTTCCCGCCGACGCTAGGGACTACGGGGCGGCAGCCGCAATATTGACTGATATGGACATAAGCAGTGTTCGGCTCCTGAGCAATAACCCTGAGAAACGGCGCCAGCTCGAAGAGCACTCAATTGAAGTCACCGAGCTCGCTCCCCTTGTCGTGGGGGTCGGAAAGGTCAACACCGCTTACCTCGAAGCGAAAAGGGACCGGATGGGTCACCACCTTCCTGGCGAACTACTCACCGGAGCAATCACGCTTCCCGTACAAGGAGAAACATCATGAGCGGTAACGGAGCACCCACGGTTAACGCGTTGGGCGCGGAAACTCTGAATGTCACCGTGGTAGCAGGAATGTGGCACACCGAAATTGCAGAAGCACTGGTGGCCGGAGCGTTGCGAGTGTTGGACACAGCGGGGGCTCACACCACCGTGGTGAGAGTATCCGGTTCTTTTGAGCTACCTGTTGTTGCGCAAGCTGCTCTTCAGTCCGGTGCTGATGCGGTGGTGGCGCTTGGCGTCATCATTCGGGGCGGCACGCCACACTTTGAATACATCTCTTCGGCTGCCACGCAGGGGCTGACCGAAGTCGCCCTGACCACGGGTAAAGCTGTCGGATATGGAGTTCTTACCCTGGATGATGAAGCACAGGGAATCGACCGGGCAGGTCTGCCCAGCTCCCGCGAAGACAAAGGAGCTGAGGCCGCCCAAGCCGCTCTTCACACCGCCATGGTACTCAAAGGGCTTTAGCGGCCAGGAAATTCCCGAACAAAGAACGTCATGGCACTTCGCCTCATCTGTGTCATCAAAGACCGGTCTGGGGGCACATCCGAGCCAAGGATGCAGATGAACCGTGATGCCGGAATTCCCGCTGCAAGCAGTGCTCCCACCAGCTCGCGGTTGCCGTCATAGTTCCCCACGACGATGGACTCACACGACTCCGCCAGCTCAATAAGTTCCCGCCGTCCCTCAGGGGTATCTGCCTGCTCTGGGGACAGGGATTCTGTGCTGGCGAGAGAAGCAGGCAGCACTCTCGTATATCCAAAGCCTTTTCCGTAAAGGCGATGGGTATCGCCTGTGAAGTCGTCAAGAAGATAATCCGCTTCATAAGCGGGAATAATCCGGCTGCCCATGAGCTGGCGAAGCCCAATCAGAGTAAAGGCGCTGAGGTAGTCGGTGCGGCGGGCAAGACCATGGTCGAGATACAACACTCGTGAATCCGACATTCCCGACGCCTCGACTACGTAAGTGGCCATCGCTTCGGTGGTCAAACGGGTGGAGGAAAAGTTGCGAAAGAACTCACGTGTGTGCGAATCAGGAAGCGCCGGCCCATTGTGCAGCAGATTTTCTAGCACTTGGGCCATCGCTCTTGTGGGGTAATGGGCGAGGGCGTAGGGATGAGCGGACACTAAACCCGGGGTAAGTGGAATCCCGCCAGAGAAAAGAATCTCGAGGTGGCGGAAAGTGTCCCATCCACCTTTCTTCGTTGACAGTGCGAAAAAGGAGCTGCGATATTCCTCGAGATACAGATCCCAAGAATCAAAGGAGAAAGGTTCGCCCGGAATGGTGCTGGAGAGAAAATGCGCCCGCGCAGAAACGCCGTCGGGCATTCGCTGCGGTTGGGGGAAAGAGAAGTTGAGCGGATAGACACCATATTTTGTGTGGCATATCTGCCCCATCTCATGAGCAGAGGATTCCCCATGTCCGCGGTCGAGAAAAGCGCGCTCAGGAAGGTCCCGTGCGGAGCGAATAAACAGGTCGGCGCGGAGTTCCCTTCGGTAATAGTCAGGACGGCCCACCGGGGCGGGATGCACGCTTCCGCGGCGCAGCTGACCGAGCTTCATTCTCACTACCCGCCAGGCACCGACCACCTTTGAGCGGCGAGGCGGTGGACGCTTTTGTGAGGGAGCTGGCACAGCAGAAGTTTACCGGCGAGCGAACATCCGCACCGGCACAGCTGGCATAGGGCACACTCAAAGCACCCACGGTAAAGGAGTTCATTCGTATGAGTATGGGTTTTGGAGCGCGTCGGCGTGGAACGAACTATCGCGACAGCGACGATGGGTCAGAGAGGGCCACGTTCCGCCAGCTCATGCCCTTCCTCCTTGAACATAAGAGAATTCTGTCGATCGTTGTTGCGTTGAGCATGGCAGGCGCCCTCACCACCTTGGCTCAGCCCCTTGTGGTGTCAGAGGTCATCACGGTGGTGGAGGAATCCCAGCCTCTAGGAATGCTGGTGTGGATCCTTGTAGGACTCGTCCTCGTTTCTGCCGGGCTTTCTGGGTTCCGCCACTATCTTCTGCAACGAACGGGAGAAGGGGTCGTGCTATCGAGCAGGAAAGCCCTCGTTGCTAAAATGCTCCACCTTCCCATTTCCGAATTTGATCAGCGTCGCACCGGCGACTTAGTCTCGCGCGTGGGAAGTGACACGACCCTCCTTCGAGCTGTTCTCACCCAGGGGCTTGTCGAAGCGGTCGGGGGCGCGCTTACTTTCGTGGGTGCCGTTGCCGCCATGATTTATCTCGACACAATCTTGTTCCTGCTCACAGCTTTGGTCGTCAGTGTCGCGGTCACCGCTGTCGTCACTCTGTCGCGCAGGATTCGTGTGGCCAGCCGCAAAGCTCAAGACAAAGTTGGTGACCTCACCTCCAGTGTTGAACGCGCGATTAGTTCCGTTCGGACCGTTCGGGCCGCCAATGCGACCGAGCGTGAGGTAGAAAACGTGGGAAAAGACGCCGAGGGTGCGTGGACCCTGGGCTTGGCTGTGGCAAAGATTTCAGCCTTGGTTGTCCCCCTCTCCGGTATCGCCTTGCAGGTAGCATTCCTCGTTGTTTTGGGTGTGGGGGGTTTCCGTGTGGCCGATGGCAGCTTGCCGATTGCCGATCTTGTGGCCTTCATCTTGTTTTTGTTCCTGATGATTATGCCTTTAGGCCAGGCTTTTGGCGCCATTACCTCGGTGAATCAAGCCCTGGGTGCTCTCGGAAGGATTCAAGAAATCATTTCTCTTCCCTCAGAGACTGACAATGATTTCGTTGTGCCTCGACCTCAGAACGCGGGTGGCTCATTCGCCTCCGCCGCCATTGAGTTTTCGGAGGTGACTTTCAGCTATCCCGAGTCCGCTCACAAAACTGAGGCAGAGAAACTTGTCGCCGAAACTCTGGGAGAGAGCGAAGCGGCGGCGCTCACGACCGGCAACATCGCGATTGTTCCGGGGTCTCGTGGCCCTGTGCTAAACGGTGTGTCCTTTGTTATTCCCGTGGGAAGCAAAACAGCAATCGTGGGCCCAAGCGGCGCGGGAAAGAGCAGTGTGCTCTCCTTGATAGAGCGCTTCTATGACCCCCAAAGTGGCACCATCACGGTGTTTGGCCAGGAAACCCACACGATGAGTCGCTTCGACCTGCGTGGACACTTTGGTTATGTAGAACAGGATGCTCCCGTGCTTGCAGGAACCATCCGAGATAACCTCCTCATTGGCTCGCCTAACGCCAAAGATGCGGACTTGATTGCCGTACTGGCGGAGGTTAATCTCTCCGAAATCCTGGCTCGTGACCCGCAGGGTCTTGACGCTCAGGTCGGCGAGGGCGGAGTGCTTCTTTCCGGTGGGGAGAGGCAAAGGCTCGCTATTGCCCGGGCGCTGCTTCAGGCTCCAGAAATCTTGTTACTTGATGAGTCGACGTCCTCTCTGGATGGACCCAATGAGTTGTTGATGAAACAGGCCATTGACAAGATATCGGTCGAAAGAACGCTGGTGGTGATTGCTCACCGCCTGGCCACTGTGGTGGATAGCGACCAAATTATTGTCTTGAAGGAGGGACGGGTTGATGCCATCGGTGTGCACGACGAGTTGCTCACCAGCTCCGAGCTGTACCGGGATCTAGCCGCATACCAACTGCTCGTCTAACTTATTCCGGCTTGGCAGCAGGCCCCAGCAGCGCAAAACGAATCCGATTTCTTGTGCGCCGCCAGACGTAGCGCACGAACAACCCTGCCATGTCGGCGGTGCTCAGGGTGAAGTTTCCGTGGATGACCCGGCGACGGTACAGTTTTTCACTCGCCTGTGAGACAAAACCTTTGTACTGGTCGTGACCGCCGGCCATAAACGACCCGTGACCATGGTGGTAATAGCTGCCACCCAAGTAAAAAGAACCGCGGTAACCGTTAAACGCAGGAGTGTGTTCGAGTAAGGTCACCGCCCTGCCTGCCCCGCTGAGCTGCGCACCCACCCGACGTCCCGTATCCGGCGCACCGTCACGCGTTGCGCGCTCCAAATAACCTTCGGAAAAGTCGACGAGGTGTTTCGCTTCAACGGGGAAGACCATCAAGCACGGATGGGTCTGCTTCTTACTCCCTGGCACGAGGGCAAGCGAAATGTCATCCAGCCGAGATAGCCACTCATCCGTGACGGGGAAAGCATCCGAATCCATCACCATAATGTGTGAGGTGGTGAAGTCTGTGGTCGCCACGGCTCGATCAAGTGCTGCCGGATGGTCATGGCCCTCCACCGCAATCTGAGCGACATCGGGCTCAAAGGTGAGGACCTTGGTGACCAGAGGGAGTGCTGCAAGCGCTTCCTCGGACTCTCTGGACTGGTCGACAATGACCGCCGCCTCGACACGGCCCCCGGAGTGTTTCACCACTTCGTGGAGCATGTGTTTAACCCAAAAAAGATCGCCATAGTGACAGGACACGACGGTGTAGGTGCGCTTGTCACCCTCACTCATAGATCACACCCGCGCGCGTCATCTCTTCGAGCGCGCTTTCTTTGGTGACCGGCGACACTGCTGCAACCAAGTCGGTGAAAACCCGAACCTCTAGACCTTCGCCTCTCGCGTCGAGAGCACTTGCCCTTACGCAGTGGTCTGTGGCAAGCCCGACCACATCCACGGCGGTTACCCCGTAAGAAGAAAGAATCTCTGCCACCGTGTTCCCCTCGTCTGTGACGCCTTCAAACATCGAATAGGCGGGGGTCCCTTGGCCTTTCTTCACATGGTGGGAAATATTTTCCACCTCAAGAGCCGGATGGTACTGGGCGCCTTGGGTACCTGCCACACAATGCTCAGGCCAGGTAGTGACAAAGTCAGGTTCAGATCCGGTGCGTGCAAAGTGACCGCCGTTATCGCTGTGCGCATCATGCCAATCTCGCGACGCAACAATAACCACGTAATCCTCTCCCCTCAGAGAGAGGAAGTCGGTAACCCTCTGCGCAACCGCGGTGCCCCCTGTGACGCCGAGTGCTCCACCTTCACAAAAGTCGTTTTGGACGTCAACAATCAATAATCCGCGCATCAGACACCACCTTTCTTGTTCCCACGTTTCTTAGAAGTCTGCCAGGTTTGAGCCGCACGAATAGATGCCAGACACCGCCGTCTCGATGGCAGTGCGCGCATCATCGCCCACATCACCATGCGCAAAAAATGCGAAAACAAGATCTGTGCCATCCGCGCTCTGAACAAAACCCGCCAAAGATCGCGTGCCAGCGATACTGCCCGTCTTGGCCTGAACCCTCTCGTGAGCGACTGCGTTGTCACCCGCAAACCGACTACCCAACGAGCCGTCTACCCCCGCGATCGAAAGCGCCTCCGTGATCAGGCCGAGGCTTCCCTCGCTCCGGAACGCTTCGACCAAAATGCCTCCGACATACTCGGCGCTCACCCGGTTAAGATCAGAAAGCCCGGAACCATCCCGGATGGACACCCCCGTCTCGGCAACTCCGTAAGGAGCAAGCGCGCTGACAAGCGCTTCGCCCAGGCTTGTCGATGACCCCTCGAATCCAGCCTCCAATGACACCTGTCTGGCCAACATTTCCGCCAACGTGTTGTCGCTCTCTTTCAACATGTAGGTGACGAGCTCCACGACGGGACGAGATTCCACGCTCGCCAACACGGCGCCGTCGGGGTCGGATGCGCCATAGGTGATGGTGACAAACCGCGAGGTATTTCCCGCTGCTTTAAGAGCTTTGACAAAACTTTCCGCCGCTTTCTTTGTGGGATTGCCGCTCCGAGGGCTGAGGGCGATACGGGGGTCCTCGCGATCCCCATCGACCTGTAAAGCGGTAACACGCGACACAAAACCGCGTGAACGCGCCGTTGCAGACCACGAGGAATCCCAGGAATCCTCTGGATCCCACAACGTGGCGTCGACAATGAGTTCAGAAATCGCCACCTTTTGCCCCTCGGCGAGGCCAGCACCGAGAGCAGCAATGGTCTGAGTTGCCAAATCACTGAGGCGGGGGGCGCCGACATAGACGCCCTCACCTTCGGAATCGAGGGCGCTGAGGGTCGCATCGCCCCCGCCCACTAGGGCAATCGTTCCCGGAGTTTCCGTCGAGTGCACTCGGGTGGAAAATGTAGCATCAGGACCGAGGACGCTCAGTGCGGCAGCGGCAGTAACTACCTTGAGCACGCTCGCGGGAGCAACCCCCAGCGCACCCTCTCGATTAAACGCTGTTACCCCGCTCGATGGATCGATTACCACGCCCTGAAACTCACCCAGACTCGTATCCTCGACGAGGTCCTGAATGGAGCAGGTAGGAAACCGCAGGGCGGCCAGGGGTGTCGAAGGCGCGGGTCTGATTGCCGGGAACTCTAGGGTGACCGCAGGCTCAGGGACAACCGCCGAGACAGCCGCCTCCACCCCGGGGCTTACAAAACCTAGTGTTCCCGCGCCGACCACCGCTGCCATACCCAAAACCGCAGAAACACCAATCCCCACAGCACGGGGCAGAGATAAAGAGAAAGAGGACATCGCCTTCAGACTATCCAGGGTCTCTTAGTTTTCTCGGCGAGCCAGGTCGCCCAAAATTCCGTCCGCCCAAGCCGAGACATCGTGGGTGGATACCTCCGAGCGCAAACGCGCCATTCGTCGAGCAATGTCTTTCGCACCCAGGAGGAGCGATTCCTGCATGGCGTGCGCGATAGCAGAAATATCGTATGGATCGACCAGGAGTGCTTCTGGCATATGTTCGGCAGCTCCGGCGTGAACACTAAGAATAAGCACACCGCTGTCTTCAGCCCGACACGCAACAAATTCCTTAGCGACCAAGTTCATTCCATCGGCTAGAGAAGTGACGACCATCACGTCGGCTGCCACGAACAGCGCCAGCATGTCCTCCCGCGCAAGATTCTCGCGCAAATAAATAACGGCATCCCTGCCATTGGCTGGGATGTAGGTGTGATTGATGTGAGCAACCAGGCCATCAATTTCTTCGCTGAGTGCTTGATAGCTAGCGACGTTTTCCCTGCTGGGGCTCGCCGCCTGCACGAAGACAACATCATCGGCGTTGACGGTGCCAGAAGCGAGAAGTTCCTCGTAGGCCTTCAACCTGTGCGGAATACCTTTGGTGTAATCAAGGCGATCTACGCCCAAAAACACGGTGCCAGGTTGCCCCCAGCCCTCGCGAAAAGCGTGGGCCTTCGCTGTGACGGTGGCGCTCGAAGCAGCGGCACCAACTGAGGGAGTATCTATCGAAATCGGATACACGCTCACGTGCGGTTGGGGTGTTGACCCAGCCACCAGGCTCGCTCGCACCGCCGCGTCTCGAAAATTTTCGCAATCGGTCGCGCGCTGAAACCCAATAAGGTCTGACGCCCACAACCCCTCAAGGATCTCTTGGGCGTGATTTAGAGTCGACAAGCGCTCGCTCGGAGGAAACGGGATGTGATGAAAGTACCCAATCCTCGCATCGGCGCGACGCCTGCGAAGGAGAGCAGGGAGCAGCATGAGCTGATAGTCCTGCACAAAGACGGTGCCACCGGGAGCGAGGAGGGACGAAACGCGATCGGCGAACATTGTGTTGACCGCGACATAGGCGTCCCACCATGCGCGAGAAAAGTCTGGTTTAACGCCCACATCATGAAAAAGAGGCCACAACGTCGAATTGCTAAAACCTTCGTAGTGTTGTTCAATCAGCGCCTGAGACAGCGAAACGGGGTGAAGGACAAAGCCGCCCAGATCCAGGGAATCCTCGCCACTGCTGTCAGTTCCATCCCACCCCACCCAGGCTGCCCCGGTGCCCGATAGTGCAGGAGCAAGCGCTGCCACAAGGCCCCCGGGAGACAACACGGGGGTCTTTGCCCCGGTCGTGTCCGCTCGAAAAGCAAGGGGCAATCTGTTAGAGACGACAATGAGCTTCGAAAGCGCAGAAGACGTCGAGCGGGACACGTATAGGAGGTTATCAGGCAGGCTCTCAGCGCTCACTCTGGACGAGGTGCACTCTCCCCTTTAGAGTAGAACAATGCGTCAGTTTCTTTTCAACAGTGCCATCGTGAGTTCTCTTGCCACGGGTGTGAGCCTGCTGCGACGAACGCTCCTCGGGCCCCTGAACTGGCGGGTGTGGTTGCTGTGGGCGAGCTGGACTATTTCCTTAGTCCTCGCAGTAGCTTCCGTAATGGAGCGCAAAAAGTCATAAGGGCTGGGGCCGGCTGCGGGACTTGAACCCGCAACCTTCCGATTACAAGTCGGATGCGCTACCAATTGCGCCAAGCCGGCGTTTCCCGCAACGGGTGCGGGGGTCCAGACTACCGAACGAGTGGTTTACTCGCTCCTCTCCTGAGATGCTACGAAGCTGGCAAGATCTCCGTGAACTTCAGGCTGGAACTCTTTGCCGTTGACCAGGACCGTGGGAGTCCCCCTGATGAGGGCGACCTCACTGTTCTTGACCGGGACGGGTCCTGTACTCATAGCGCGAACTGTGGCCTCACCCACCCAGTTGGCGAAAGTTTCTTCCTCAACGCACTGGGTGAATCCCTCGAGATTGACCACGCCGCTGGCGCGTGCAATTTCTCCCAGCTGGCTATTGGTGAGTTCGTAGCTCGCCGGGGGTCGAGGCTGGTTCGCAAAAAGGTACTCGTTGAAATCAAAAAAAGCATCGGGCGACTTGTCCGCCACGCACGCTGCGGCGTTTGCTGCTCGCGTCGCAAAACGCGTTCCTGCGGTTTGAGCGTCACGGAAAGACACGGGATGATATTCCACGGTAGCCGAACCATTTTCCAGCCATGTCCTCAGAACTGGGCTGTATGTTTCTTCAAATCGCGCGCACGCGGGACACGTGTAGTCCAAGAAAATATGGATTGCAGGGACGCCATCAGCGTTCAGTTCTGAGGGAACAGGAGTTTGGTCCGCCGCTAGAGCAGCAGTCCGGACAGTTTTGACTCCCGCACCGATTTTGATTCCATCACTCAGCATGTTCTCTGGGCCAGGACCTGCGGGGCGCAAAGACGAAATGATGAGAAAAGCCACCAGTGCGAGAACACCCAACACCGCGACGACGACACCAACCTGCGTACGGACCCTGTTTCTCCTCGAGCGCTCGTTCTGTTCCGCGCGCATCTCACGGGCTTTATCCCGAGCGTTCTGGCGTCTATCGTTTTTCGTGGGTCTTGATTCGGAGGCATTCATGCGGTGTCTTCCTTGGTGAAACTCCCGTGAAGGGAATGGATGAGCTGCCACACCATGGCGACAGGGGCCTGCTGAGAACATGCTTTGCGCAGTTCCTCAACTCATAATGGTATCCCAGCAACACGTCACCGGCTAGTTGCCCCAATTCTCCTAGCCAACCCAAGGTAAACCGTGGCATAATTACACTGTTCGTCCCATCAAAGCCGGTGGAACGAGTTCCGTTCACAAAGGATCGTCCGGCACGTACCTGCCGGTGAAGGAGAAAAAATGGCGTCCGTAACGTTTGATAAAGCAAGTCGCATCTACCCCGGGACAACCGTACCGGCGGTGGAAGCTCTCGATCTCACCATCCAAGACGGTGAATTCCTTGTCCTCGTAGGCCCTTCAGGCTGCGGAAAGTCCACGTCTTTGCGAATGCTCGCAGGACTAGAAGACATCGACGCAGGTCGCATTTTGATTGGCGACAGAGATGTCACCGATGTCGCGCCGAAAGACCGGGACATCGCGATGGTGTTCCAGAACTACGCCCTCTACCCTCACATGACAGTGGCGGAAAACATGGGTTTTGCCCTCAAGATTGCCGGAATCAACAAGGATGAGCGTGCCACCCGTGTCCAGGACGCCGCCAAGCTTCTTGACCTCGAGCCGTACCTTGACCGCAAACCTAAAGCCCTCTCAGGCGGCCAACGTCAGCGAGTTGCGATGGGTCGCGCCATCGTGCGGGAACCTCAGGTGTTCCTGATGGACGAGCCACTGTCGAACTTGGACGCGAAACTTCGCGTCCAGACCAGGACCCAGATTGCTTCTCTCCAGCGGCGCCTGGGCGTCACCACGGTCTATGTGACCCACGACCAAACTGAAGCTTTGACGATGGGTGACCGCATCGCGGTTCTGAAAGATGGCGTGCTTCAGCAGGTGGGAACCCCGCGGGATCTTTATGAATCCCCCTCTAACTCGTTTGTCGCCGGATTCATCGGTTCTCCGGCCATGAACCTCTTCGATGCCGACGTCGTTGATGGCGGTGTCCAATTTGGCACAGCCACGGTCAAGGTCAGTCGTGAAACGCTTGCCGGTGCTTCAGGCTCCAAGGTCACCATTGGTATTCGTCCCGAAGACCTCACCGTCTCCAAGACGGGCAAGGGTCTCCAGACAACAGTGGAGCTTGTCGAAGAGCTCGGGGCCGATGGTTACCTGCATGGCAGTAGCGAAGTCAATGGGGAAACCATCGCAGTGGTCGTCCGCGTGGATGGTCGCGATCACCCCGTTGCCGGAGACAAAATCGCCCTGCTTCCGGTGGAACACCACGTGCACGTTTTCGACACCACAAGTGGTATTCGACTGACAAAAGAAGCCATTTCTGTGGACTAACAATTATCATGGGTGGGGCTGCCAGAGATTTGTGGCAGCCCCACTGACATGAGCAAGGAGTGTTCCGATGAGCGGTTCGCTCTCCATTACCGCATCTGTTGCGAGCGCCGAGCTTTTAGAGCTTCCTTGGGGGCTTCCCCTAGAAAAGTGGCCCAAAGACACCGTCGCCGCATTGCCCAAGGGTATTTCGCGCCACATTGTGCGCTTTATCCACCTGGGGCCCCAGATTGTCGCTATCAAAGAGACCACCGAAGCTTTGGCCATTCGTGAGTACGAAATGCTCCGAAAACTCGACCGTCTCGACGTCCCGTGTGTGGAGCCCTTCGCCATTATTTCTGGGCGCAAAAACGCAGACGGAGAAGAGCTTCCCACCGCTCTCGTGACGCGTCACCTAAGGTTTTCTCTGCCGTACCGCGCCCTGTATTCGCAAACTCTGCGCCCCGACACGGCCAGGAGGCTCGCAGATGCCTTAGCGGCACTCCTGGTTCGCCTCCACATCGTGGGCTTCTTCTGGGGCGATGTCTCCCTGTCCAACACTCTGTTTAGAAGGGATGCCGGCGCCTTCGCCGCCTACCTTGTTGACGCAGAGACGGGCGAACTTATGCCCGGAAGTCTTTCCGACGGTCAAAGGGAAAATGATCTTGAAATTGCGCGAGTCAACGTTGCCGGAGAGCTCCTTGATTTGCAAGCGGGTGGGCGGCTCGATGAGGACATCGACCCGGTGGAGATTGCCGAATCTATTCTTCTGTCCTACCGCTCGCTGTGGAACGAGCTCACCGGGTGGGAAAGTTTCGACCAGTCCGAACGGTGGAGAATTGCTCTGCGGGTGCAGAGGCTCAACGAGTTGGGCTTCGACATTGAAAACCTCACCATCTCAACGGAAGAGTCAGGCACGCAGCTGAAAATTCAACCCAAAGTGGTGGATGCTGGCCACCACACCAGGCGCTTGTTGCGGATGACAGGAATTGATGCCGGTGAGAATCAGGCCAGACGCCTCCTCAACGACCTTGATGCCTTTCGCGCCTACCATTACTCCGATGAGGAAGTGGATGAGGAGATGGTCGCCCACGAATGGCTTTCTCAGGTGTATGACAAAGTCATCAAGTCCATCCCCAAAGAGTTTCGCGGAAAGTTGGAGCCTCCCGAAATTTTCTACCAGTGGTTGAAGCACCGGGGAGAAAAATCACGAGAGGAAGACCGCGACGTTTCCTTCAAAGAAAGTGTCTCTTCCTACATAGATAACATTCTTGCTCATAAACGCGATGAAGCGGTGGTCACCGGGCCACCGACAGAGGCCATCACCTTGCCCAACCCCACGGTTGAAGTGAACTGGCGGGATCGTATTTAGGACTTCTTTGCCATGAACCTTGCGCGCGCTACTTCGTAGAGCACCACGCTTGCAGCGATACCCGCGTTGAGTGATTCAGTTTTTGCGGAAATAGGAATTCCCAGTACCAGGTCACAGGTCTCCGTTACCAAGCGAGACAACCCCTTCCCCTCGCTTCCCACCACAATGACGAGCGGTGTGGCAGCGATATCCGCGCCGGGGACCAGGTCCGTTGCGTCCCCATCCAGTCCGACCACAAAATATCCACGCTCTTTCAAGGCTTTTAACGTTTGTGTCAGGTTGGGCGCCATGGCTACCGGGGTTCTGGCGATAGCTCCGGCAGAAGTTTTCCAGGACGTTGCGTTCACGCCCGCAGAACGACGCTGGGGGACGATGACTCCTGCACCACCGAACGCTGCGACGGATCTCACAATGGCGCCCAGGTTTCGAGGATCCATCACTCCATCCAAAGCCACCAGTACAGGCATCCCGCCAGATTGTGCGCGAGCTTTCTCCGCCATTTCGATGGGGTGAGGGTACTCGTATGGGGGAACAGTGAGGGCGATGCCCTGGTGAACGGTATCGGGCCCAGTCACACGGTCTAGTTCGGGCCGAGGAACCTCCAGCAGAGGAATTCCTCGTTTGTTCGCAATGGTCAAAGCTTCGCGAACTCGATCATCCATCTCGATGCGCGTGGCGAGAGTCAATGAGATGGCGGGGATTTTGGCGCGAAGTGCTTCCAACACCGCATTCCTGCCCGTCACCATTTCGGTGTCTTTCCCCGCGGCTCGCGCCGGTCGCTTGGGTGCTGACGAGGAACCACCCTTCCGGGCTTTAGCGTTGTCAAAACGTTCTTTAGCGGCTTTACGTTTGCCTGCGGGATGCCAGGCTCGGTCTTCCGCTTTAGGGGTGGGGCCTTTCCCTTCAAGCGCCTTGCGCCCGTGGCCCCCCGTTCCTACCGTTGCCGGTTTCTTCGGCTTCCTTGCGGTGGGATGTCCCTTTTTAGCCACGAATACTCCAGGTGCTGCTCGATGGTTCGTCTTTAACGTCGATACCGGATTGATCGAGCGCGTCTCTCAAAGCGTCGGAAAGGCCAAAGTCACCTTCGGACTTAGCTTTCCACCGCAGGGCAATCATATTGTCTGCCAGCGACTCAAGAACCTCCTGGGAACCCTGCTCGCCAGCCCAGGAGTGATCCAGGGGGTCAATTCCCAGAACAACCAGCATCGCGCGAACCCCCTGCGCGGCTCCTGCGAAATCCGCGATGTTGCCCCTGTCCGCCGCATGGTTGCCCTCCCGCACAGCGTCGTGAAGCGCCGCAAGAGCTTGGGGAATCCCCAAGTCATCATCCATTGCGCGCGCAAAACCTTCAGGAATGTTTCCTCCCTCGGTGGTGATGCCCTCTCGCTCCGCCCGGGCGAGCAGCGCCTCAATGCGTCCAAAAGCGACCCCGGCTTCGCGAAGGAAACCTTCATGCATATCGAGCTCTGAACGATAGTGGGCGCTCGCAAGGGCATAACGAACAACGATCGGCCGCGCCTGCGCAACCACGTCTCGGGCGAGTACTCCGTTGCCCAGAGACTTCGACATTTTCTGCCCCTGGACCGTCACAAGGGCATTATGGAGCCAATGATTCGCGTACGGGTGCCCCGCAGCGCGGGCCTGTGCTAATTCGTTTTCGTGGTGCGGGAACCGAAGGTCCATCCCTCCGCCGTGAATATCAAACTGGCTTCCCAAATACCGCGTCGCCATGGCCGTGCACTCCAGGTGCCACCCCGGCCGGCCGGGACCCCACGGTGCTGGCCAGGAGGCACTTTCGGGTTCCGAAGCTTTGTGGCCTTTCCAGAGTGCAAAATCTTCCGGGCGCAGCTTTGCCCCCGATTCTGATGAACCAGACTGAAGGTCCTCCACTTTTTGATGGGTGAGCTCTCCGTATTCGGGCCAGCTCGACACATCAAAGTACACGTCGCCGGAACCATCCTCTGCGACATAGGCGTGTTCGGACTCGATGAGAGTCATAATCAGCTCGAGCATCGCGGGAATGTCTCCGGTCGCCCGAGGCTGGCGGGTTGGCCTGCGAATGTGCAGTGCCTCGGTAACGTCGTGAAACTCATTCTCTATCCGCTCCGCCAGAGCCCACCAGGGTTCTGTAGAGCCCACGCAGGCGCCAAGAATCTTGTCGTCGATGTCGGTGACATTGCGAATAAGGGTCACCGCATAGCCTCGATAACTCAACCACCTGCCCCACAGGTCGTACACAAGGGCGCTTCGCAGATGTCCCACGTGGGGAGAGGATTGAACGGTGGGCCCGCAGACGTAGAGGGATACGTGCCCAGGGCGCAGTGGCGTGAACTCGGCCATCTCGTGGCGCTGGGAATCAAACAGTTTCACGGACACTAACCCATGGTAGCGAGGATGCGTTGCCGCACCGGGCTGCCGGACCGTTGAGGGTCTTCAGAGACGAGTTAGCACCGCTGTCGCCATAGCGGCGATTCCCTCGCCACGGCCGGTTAATCCCAGTCCATCTGATGTTGTGGCCGAGACTGAGACCGGTGCGCCAACAAGGCTGCTCAATTTTTCTTGAGCTTCAAGCCTTCTGGGTCCTACCTTGGGGGTGTTGCCCACGATCTGAACTCCCACCGAAGCCACCTGGAACCCGGCATCGGCCAGCAGCGCGCGGGCATGCTGGAGGAAAACCTCACTGCTTGCTCCCAGAAATTCTTCCCGATCGCTTCCAAAATGGGTGCCCAAGTCCCCCAGTGATGCGGCTTGGAGGAGGGCGTCCACGATGGCGTGAATGACAACATCACCGTCGCTGTGACCGGCTAAGCCTTTTTCTCCTGGCCAGAGCAGTCCGGCCAGATTCAGAGGGCTGTGATCATCAAATCCATGGACATCCATGGCAAATCCCACCCGTGGTGTCTGGTGCTCACGAAGCAGTGCTTCGGCGCGCTTAAGGTCATCGGGATACGTAATTTTGAAACCGCGGCTCTCGCCTGGCACGGAATCCACGCGGTGGCCCGCAACTCGCATCACTTCAGCATCATCGCTAAAGTCACCCGACACATCGCCATACGCCCTAATTAGCAATTTCGCGTCAAAGCCCTGGGGGGTCTGAACAAAGGCCAAGGCGTCTCTATCCACGCCGCCACCGGTTGCTCCGGATTCTTCCCCCCGGGTGACCAAGGTGTCCACGATGGGGAGGCAAGGAATCACCGCAGGTGATCCCTCTTTGAGGGCTTCGGTGACGCGTTGGAAAACTTCTCGAGAGACCAGAGCGCGAGCGGCATCGTGAATCAATACTCGCGATGTTCCCTCTGGCAAGGCAGCGACACCACGGCGCACCGAAGCTGTCCTTGTTGCCCCACCCGCAACAATCGTGATGTCACCAGGAAAGCCAGCGGTGAGAGCTCGCGCTGGCTCACTCCATCCGTCGGGCACCACGACAATGAGAGAAATAGAGCTATCCCACTTCTCCAGCTCTTCCACACAGTGTTGGAGGAGAGCTTTCCCCGCCAAGGGAACAAAGGCTTTGGGAAGCGCAGACCCCAATCTCTGGCCGCTTCCCGCGCCAACGATGACAACAGCCGTGGTCATCCGCTAACGCCTACCTGTAATCCGCTAAGAGGCGAGAACTTCGTCGAGAATATCCGAGGCCTTTTCTTCGTCAGTCTTCTCGGCGAGCGCAAGCTCGGAAATCAGAATCTGGCGGGCTTTCGCCAGCATTCTCTTTTCTCCAGCGCTGAGACCGCGGTCCTGGTCGCGACGCCACAAATCCCTGACCACTTCGGACACTTTGATGACGTCACCTGAGGCAAGCTTTTCCAAGTTCGCTTTGTAGCGGCGTGACCAGTTCGTAGGCTCTTCGGTGAACGGTGCGCGCAAAACTTCGAAGACCTGGTCGAGGCCTTCTTGCCCGATGACGTCTCGAACACCCACAAGATCAACATTCTCCGCGGGAACCTCAATGGTGAGATCGCCCTGCTTGACGTTGAGCTTGAGGTAGCTCTTCTTTTCGCCTCGGATGGTTCGGAACTTTACTTCTGTGATGGTGGCCGCTCCGTGATGGGGGTAAACCACTGTCTCGCCAACTTCAAACAGCATTCAAGGTGTCCTTTCGCAACTTCTCATTTTACCACATCCACACGCCGCTTTTCGGGGCTCTCTGTGTGCTCTCGCACGCCTCCTCGCGACCCGCAAAGAGGGTTATTCCTAGTAGGCTCATAGCGACGTCACAGCGTGTGACATGTGGCACCCTGACCCATCAGCTTCCGGAGGAATGTCCTGTGCGACGCGGTTTCTTTGCCCCCCTCGTTCTTGCCTCCACTCTGACTCTGGGCTTGGGTGGCTGCACTCTTGGCGCCGAAATCGCCACGGATAAGGCGTACGACCCTTCCGACGGTGTCGGAGCAACCATGGGCGATGTTGCCCTGAGAAACGTGCTCCTCATCACCAACGATGACGGTGTGGCAAATCTTGTCCTGAGTATTGTGAACTCCACCGGGGACGATGTGGCGCTGCAAGTGCAATACGAGTCAGGAGCGCAACGCATCAGCGACATCCTCGAGATTGCGTCTTCTCCCCAGCTCACTCGGGTGGGCGATGACCCCACAATGAGGCTTCTGGTCAGCAGCAAAGACGTCATCGCAGGCGCGCTCGTTCCCCTGTATTTCCAATACGCTGACGTTCCCGGCGAACTCCTGTTCGTCCCCGTTCTCGATGGGTCGATGCCCCAGTACGAGCTGTTGGTCCCCTAAGCTTCGAAACGATATCCCAGGCCGCGAACCGTCACAATCATCACCGGCTCCGAAGGCGTGAGTTCAACCTTAGATCGCACCCGCTTGATATGAACATCGAGAGTTTTCGTATCGCCGAAATAATCTGATCCCCACACTCTGTCGATGATCTGACCCCGGGTGAGCACACGACCCGCATTCGTCATGAGAAGCTCCAGCAACTCAAACTCTTTCAGGGGCAAAGACACCGCTTGGCCTCGCACCGAAACCTGGTGGCGATCAGTATCAACAGAGATTCCGTGATATTCGATAATGCCCCCCTCGGATTCTGGGTCACCGGCACGTCTGCGAAGGACGGCCCGAATTCGTGCCAAGAGTTCGCGGGAAGAATACGGCTTGGTGACGTAGTCATCAGCGCCAAGCTCTAAGCCCACGACAATGTCCACTTCGTCATCTTTGGCGCTCAGCATAATGATGGGGAGCGAAGATTTTTGTCGAATTGCTCGACATACTTCCGTCCCCGACATCCCCGGCAACATGAGATCCAGCAGCATCAAGTCGGGGGGCTCGTCCTCGAACACCTCAAGAGCCCTAAGCCCGTTATCCGCTATCGCAACGTCATACCCTTCCCGCCTCAAAAGGTACGCCAAGGGTTCACTGAGAGCTGCTTCATCCTCCACAATAAGAATTGATGTCACTCGCCTTTTTCCTCCGTGGTGATGGGTTTGGCCTGAGCGCTCACGATAGGAATCTCATCGGTGGCAAGATACTCTGCGGGGCGAGGGGCAAAGGAACCTGTTGCCATTTCTGGTTCCACCGCCTCCACCTCGCCCTCAAGAACAGCTCCACCAGGAGCTTGCCTGAGGCGAATGGTGAAAGTGGAGCCCTTGCCCAGTTGGGACCACACGCGAACCTCACCCTGATGGTTATTGACCACATGCTTCACGATGGCAAGACCTAAACCTGTCCCCCCGGTGTCACGCGAGCGAGCGGGGTCACTTCGATAGAAACGCTCAAATATTCGTTCCAAATCACCCTCGGTGATTCCTTGGCCCTGATCGGTAACAGACACCTCGACGACTCCACCTTTGATACTCGTTCCCACACCCACTCGAGAATTCGGCTGCGAATAGGTGATGGCGTTGCGCACAAGATTATTCATGGCACTGGTGAGAGAAGCCGCATCGCCCATCACCAGGCCCTCGCTTTGGGTAGACACCGCCACACCAATACCTGATTTCTCGGCGAGAACGGCGTTGGTCAAGATTGCCTGCTCGACCACGCGGTCAATCGACACGACCTTGGGGTCATGGATGGTCCCCAGAGACTGCAGCTTGGTCAGCTCAATGATGTCACTCGTCATTTCTGCGAGCCGACGCCCTTCCCTCTCGAGGGTGAGTGCAAAAGCGCGGACCTGGTCCGGGTCATCAGCGGAATACTGCAACGCTTCGGCGAGAAGGGAGACCGCTCCAATAGGAGTCTTGAGCTCATGCGAAATATTGGCGACAAAATCGCGACGCACTGCATCGAGGCGATACATTTCCGAGCGATCATCGGCCACCACAAGCATTAAGCGCAGCCCCAGAGGTGCGACCCGGACCAGTAAGTGCACAGGGGGGGCCGCTTTCGTTTCACCAGCCAAGACAAACTCTTCAGCGCACGGTGTGCCCTTTTTGCGGGATTCGCGCACCAGGTCAAGAACAGGCTGGTAGACCACGTCGCGGTCGTTAACAAGACCCAAAGAACGCGCGGCATTTGCGGCCCGGAGAACACGGTTTTCCGCATCAAGCACGACCCCCGCTGCGCCAATAACCTCGAGCGCAGTGTCGACACCGTGGGGGACGGGTTGCTCCAAGACAGTTTCTGCGCGACGCTGCCAGTCCACAGCAGCCCACACCAAACCCGCGAGCACCAGGCCCATAACAATGCCGAGTCCCACGCTCCAGCCCGATGACCAGACCATTTCCATAGTTACTAGCCTACGGTGTTGCCACAGCCCCATC
>CAYUJX010000007.1:0-7731 GCA_964445125.1 uncultured Microbacteriaceae bacterium | reverse complement strand
GCCCGCGATAGCAAAATTGACGATGCCGTCATCGAACTCGACGAGCACGCAATTGCCATTCTTGCGCGTCAGTCTCCCGTTGCCCGCGACCTTCGTATTGTGGTGAGTGCCTTACGCATCAGCGCCTCCCTTGAGCGCATGGGAGACATGTCTGAGCACATTGCTCAGCTTGCCCGGTACCGTTTCCCAGAAAAAGTTGTTCCCAAATCTATCCGCCCCATTTTTAAAGAAATGGGCGCGTTGGACATTGAGCTTGCGACCATGCTGGTCGAATTGTTGAAAACGCAAGACACCGTCATTGCGGAAAAGATTCGCGATGAGGACGACAAAGTGGACAGGTTGCACCTGTCCGTCTTTGAAACTGTCCTGAGTGAGGGATGGACTCAAGGGACGGAGACCACCGTGGATGCCACACTTGCCTCACGTTATTTAGAGCGTTTTGCCGACCACGCTGTGTCCATCGCCAAGAAAATGATTTACCTTTCAACCGGTGAATGGAACCCCAGCGAGTCCTAGCCTTTCTCTCCGCCCTGAGTAGCGACGGCTGCGGCCCCAGCCGCAGCGGCCTCAGCGTCGAGGTACTTCCCCGGACCTAGGATTTTCATTTCTTCCGAAAGCTCATAGACCAGCGGAATTCCCGTGGGGATATTGAGGTGCGCGATATCATCGTCGCCGATGCCCTCCAGGTGTTTCACCATGCCGCGCAGGCTATTGCCGTGCGCAACAACGAGAGTTACTTTCCCCCTCGCAACATCGGGAGCAATGTCAGAGTTCCAGTACGGAAGCATGCGGTCAATCACGATCTTGAGGGATTCTGTTTTGGGGACAAACCCTTCCAGATCGGCGTAGCGCGGGTCGCCCTGTTGCGCATATCTATCCCCGGGGTCAATCGGAGGGGGAGGAACATCAAAGCTGCGGCGCCACAATTGAAATTGTTCGTCCCCGTATTCCGACAACGTTGCGGCCTTATCTTTGCCTTGCAAAGCCCCATAATGTCGCTCATTCAGGCGCCACGAGCGCTTAACGGGGACCCACAATCGGTCGGCAGCATCCAACGCGAGGTGGGCGGTTTGGATGGCCCGAGACAGCAGGGATGTGTGGAGAACATCGGGTAACAACCCGTGTTCCCTCAGCAACACCCCGGCCCGCGCTGCCTCCTCTTGGCCTTGGGACGTGAGTCGAACATCCACCCACCCCGTGAAAAGGTTTTTTTCATTCCATTCGGATTGACCGTGACGCAAAAGGATGAGGGTATGAGACATGCATTAAGCCTACCCAGCGAGAAGGTCTACCCGAAGCGCGGACGCGGCCTAGCGGCGCCAGCATCCGGCGGGACGATGACCTCTTGGGTGGCAGCAACGCCGATTCCCTCGCTCGTGAGCACATTGGCAGGCCCGAGCGGAGCCATGCGCTTAATGAGGGCCAGAGCAATCGGTCCTAATTCCCAGTGCCAGGCTGCCCGGGTGACACGACCAACATCCTTATCACCCACGGAAATTCGGTCCCCGGGATGGGGAAGGGTGGAGGGAGTGCCGTCAAGGTGCAACAGGGTCAGACGCCTGGGGGGGTGGCCAAGATTGTGGACCTTCGCGACCGACTCTTGACCGCGATAACAGCCCTTATTCAAATGAACCGCGGTGCGCAACCAATCAAGTTCGTGGGGAAGGGACTTCTCGTCCACCTCCCAGGCAGACGGCCGTGCGGCCGCAACGGCGAGCCCGTGCCACGCCTGCTCACTAATGCGTTGGTGCGCCTCCCACCGGTGACGCTCCGAGGCCTCAAACACGATGTAGCTCATGGACCACAGGTCTCCCGGATGGTCACCCGTGGCGTAGCCCAGGGAACCTTCGCGAACGGTGGGCCACGGATCATCAAACCTCGCCAGCGCAGCATCTGTGGCTCCAAGCGAACCCGGAGAGGCAGGGACCCCCACAATCAGATCCTGCTCGCGAGACGTGACCTCCACATCCATCCGGAATTTCATCGACCGCAACCACCCGGCGACCCCATCCCGATGACCAGGCTCACATAGCAGCCACGTGGTCGCACCATCATCGGTGACAAGAAAAGAATGCTCAATCCTGCCCTGGGGGCTTAAAATCAACGATTCCGTCGTCACTCCCGGGGCGAGGTCCAAAAGATTCTGGGAAACAAGGCTGTTGAGCCACGTCAATCGATCCGGTCCGGCCACCGTAACGAGACCACGATCGGAGGCGTCTAGCCATGCTGAACCTGCGAGAAACGCGCGTTGGAGAGCAAAAACATCTCCCGCTCCAGACTCACCTGCGAAACGCTCAGGATGACCGGAATTCATTGTTTCAGCGCTGGCCCTTGAAAAGGTTCAGCAAAACGATGCCAGAAACCCACGCTATGGCTAACGCAGCGAGAACGAGGAGACCAAGGAAGAAGATTTCAATGGCGAGCAGCATGGTTCTAGTCTACGACGCTGAGCACAACAAAGGCCACGGCAAAAAGTGCTGTTATCAGCACATTCCCCGTGAGAGCAAGAGACAGTCGAGAAACCAAGCCCTCAGGACGATAAAACGCAACCTGCAACACGAAAGCGACGACAACAGCGATAGCCAGAACCCCGATGAGGCCCGAAGGGAAATCCTGCGGGGGCATAAGTATGGCCACGAGAGTGGCGCCACAGGCCATGACCGCCCACGAGGGAACAACGTTGGTGATCACAGGTGCCATCCTTCCATGGTAGGGCGCGGGTAGACTGTGGGAACCGTTACAGCCAAAATCGAGGTGAAACACCGTGGCAACGATTCTTGCGTTGAGTTCTGAAGAAGCTTCATACGTCCTCCCTGCTCTCACACTGCTGAGCCATCGGGTTCGCACCATCCCGGCTGAGCCCGCATCACTGGTGAGCGCTCCCGACTCTGATGTCGTCCTTGTTGATGCCAGAAGTGACCTCGCCGCGGCTAAAGCATTGTGTCGAATCCTCACCACCACAGGGCTCTCTGCGGCACTTTTAGTTGTGGTGAATGAATCAGGCATGCCCGCGCTCACCGCGGAGTGGGGCTTTGATGACGCGGTCCTCACTAGCGCCGGGCCCGGCGAAGTGGACGCGAGAATCCGACTCCTCACCACTCGAGAAAGTGCTGTGGGTAACGACCACATGATTTCTGCCTCTGGCGTGACCATTGACGAGGTGAGCTATCAGGCTAAGGCCAACGGACGAATTTTGGACCTAACGTTCAAAGAATTTGAGCTCCTGCGTTTCCTCGCTGGCCACCCCCAGAGAGTATTCACGCGCGAGCAACTGCTGAGCGAGGTATGGGGGTACGACTACTTCGGCGGAACCCGCACCGTCGACGTCCACGTCAGGCGACTTCGCGCAAAACTTGGAGACATGGAGTCCCTCATTGGAACCGTGCGCAACGTGGGCTACCGCTTCACTGTCGCGGAGGCCTCCGACGAGGTCAAAAACATGGAGGGTGCCCCGTCGAAAGCGCCGCGGCCGTCCTCGTCTTAACCTGCTGTTTCCCCAGCAGCGTGTCTCCTCCGCCTAAGTAATGCCACAATGTCCCCCATGGATGAGATTCGCCCGGAATATGATGTTGCAGGTGGCGTGAGCGGAGACTTCGGCGAAGATTTTGATGAAACTATTCCTCCGGGGAGCGAAGACCTTCCCCCCGAACGCTTTCTTGATCGCGAACTGAGTTGGCTCGCGTTCAACCAGCGGGTGCTCGAACTTGCTGAAGACCCCCTTGTCCCGCTGCTAGAACGCGTCAACTTCCTCGCAATTTTTGCCAGCAACCTCGATGAGTTTTTTATGGTTCGGGTGGCCGGCCTCAAGCGCCGGATCGTGACCGGTATCGCGGTGCCGACCAATGTCGGGCGTCCCCCGCACCAGGTGTTAGAAGACATTTCTGACATGGCACATACTTTGCAGGAGCGTCACGCCAGAGCTTTCCACGATCTCGTCAAACCAGAGCTTGATGCGGCAGATATTCACATCGAGGCCTGGAGCGACCTTGGCGAGGCCGATCGTGAACGGCTCGACGAACTTTTTAGCGAACAGATTTTTCCCGTCCTCATGCCACTGGCGGTGGACCCCGCTCACCCGTTCCCCTATATTTCGGGCTTATCGCTTAACCTTTCCGTGCGAATTCGTAACCCTAAGACCCAGAGCACCCAATTTGCCCGTCTCAAAGTTCCCCGAATCCTCTCGCGGTTCATTGCACTGCCCGACGATGCCAGCGGTCGCGAACGATATATCCCCATTGAGGACCTCATCTCCAACCACGTGCAGGAGTTGTTTCCAGGGATGGAGGTTCTCGAGCACCACGAATTCCGGGTAACGCGCAACGAAGACGTGGAAGTGGATGAGGATGAGAGCGAGAACCTGATCCAGGCACTCGAGAGGGAGTTGCTGCGCCGACGGTTTGGCCCGCCCATTCGGCTTGAAATCACCGATGACATGGACGATGTCACCCTGGAATTGTTAGTGGGAGAGCTGGGTATTACCAGCCGCGAGGTGTATCGGCTCCCGGCGCCACTGGGTCTCAACGGCCTCTTTGAAATCAGTGCAATCGAGAGGCCCACGCTCAAATACCCTCCCCACGTTCCTGTCACCTCCACTCAGCTCCTGCCGTCAGAGCCGACAGAAGAACCTGATATTTTTCGCTCGATTCGTAACGGTGACATCCTTGTTCATCACCCCTATGAGTCGTTTGCCACTAGTGTCCAAGCGTTCTTTGAGCAGGCTGCGAGGGACCCCCACGTGCTGGCCATCAAACAGACCCTCTACCGCACGAGCGGCGACAGTCCCATCATCGAGTCTCTGATTCGGGCGGCGGAGGCGGGTAAATCGGTCCTCGCCCTGGTTGAAGTTAAGGCACGATTTGATGAGCAAGCCAATATTTCTTGGGCAAGAAAGCTTGAAAAGGCCGGCGTCCACGTGGTCTATGGATTGGTGGGGCTCAAAACCCACTGCAAGCTCACCGTGATTATTCGCCAGGAATCTGATGGCACCTTGGGCCATTACTCCCACGTCGGAACCGGAAACTACAACCCCAAAACGAGTCGGGTGTATGAGGACTACGGGTATTTCACGGCAGACAAGCAAGTCGGCAAGGAACTCACCCGGCTGTTCAACGAGCTCTCGGGCTACGCCATAGAAAAGAAATACCGACGCATGTTGGTTGCCCCGCGCTACCTCCGCAAAGGCCTCCTGAATCTCATCAAAGCGGAAGTGAAAAACCACACAGCAGACAAGCCCGCCCGAATAAGGCTCAAGCTCAACTCGCTGGTCGATGAGATCATCATCGACGCGCTTTACCGGGCGAGCATGGCGGGGGTTCCCATCGAAATATGGGTGAGAGGAATCTGTACCCTGATTCCCGGCGTGCCAGGGTTGAGCGAAAACATCAGAGTCACCAGCGTGCTCGGGCGATTTCTGGAGCATTCACGGATTTTTTGGTTCGACAACGCCGGCTCGCCCACCGTCTACATCGGCAGCGCAGACATGATGCATCGCAATCTCGACCGACGAATTGAGGCTCTTGTTCAGATTACCGACAAGCATCACCTCGCCCAGTTCGATCTCCAGTTGTCGAGGGGAATGAGCCCCAGGATGGAGTCGTGGGTTCTGAACAATGACGGACAGTGGGACCGCAACCCCGCTGGAACGCCCAAGAATCGTCTCGGGGATGTTCAAAGTGAAACGATGCGTGACATCTCTTTGCGCAAACGGTCTGGATCTAGCAAATGAGCGCGTCCCCCGAAAGAGTCTTTGCCGGCGGCGCAGTCTGCTGGAAAGTCGTGGACGGAGAGGTGCGCGTTCTTTTAGTCCACCGCACCCAGCACAAAGATGTCTCGCTTCCTAAAGGGAAAGTTGATCCAGGAGAAACACTCCCTGAGACTGCCCAACGTGAGATTTTGGAGGAAACCGGGCTTCACATCACGCTGGGGGCCTACCTCGGCCGGGTCGACTACCTTCTGCCCGCCGGTCGACCCAAGGAAGTCCACTATTGGGCGGCCGAAGTGGATCCGGGCGAAGCGGAGCGCACAGCGTTCGAATCAAATGATGAAATTTATGCCTTGGAATGGCTGAGCCTGAAGAAAGCGCTCAAAAACCTGACCTATGAACACGACGCCGACATTGTGGAGAACTTTAGTTCTCTCTATGACACCGGCAAAGCTCGCACTTTCCCCATCATTCTTGTGAGGCACGGCAAGGCCGTGCCCCCTGAGCATTGGGATGGCCCAGACTCCACCAGGCCGCTGCTGCATAAAGGTTTGCTGCAAGCCCAAGACATCGCTGGAGGCTTGCTGGCGTTTGGCCCAGAGCTTATTGTCAGCAGTCCCGCAACCCGCTGCCTCGCGACGATGGAACCCCTGCGCGAGATGAGCGGCGCACTCGTAAAAATCTCCCAGAGCATTAGTCAGGAGGAGTATCAGTCGCGCGGCACGAGAGCCATCGCCGCTATGGAAAAACGACTGGCCAAGAGAACCCCCACGGTAATGTGCTCTCACGGACCCGTCTTCCCCCAACTTGTGTCGGCAGCAGCCCAGGCGGGGCACGCTGATAAGGGCCAGTGGGAGACAGCGGCAAGCCTGGGGGTCGGAAGTTTCAGTGTGATTCACTTTTCGCGGGAAACCGACACGCCCCACATCGTGGCGGTCGAAACCCACGAAGCCCCCAAACGCAAAACGTAGAGAGCCGGATCGCAGAACACCTCTCGGCGTGCGGCCGCTCGAAGCGGCTAATGATGGAGCCCGGGATTACTGCGATCCGGCAACTCCATCCTACGCAAGGCACCTTCACGGCGGCCTCAGCTCAGCTGGCCCGCCGCCGCCCGCTTGGCGCAAGTAGAGAGTTCATCCGCGATGATGCTCCACCTTAGTGATGTGTCCATGAAAGAGCGAGCGACGTGGTCGTTGTGCGGGGAAAGGGAAATAGCCCCTGCAGATACGGCCCGCGCTATAGAGGAAGCTCTCTCAAGCGTCAGAGAAAAGTCTCCTGTGAAGGCACCTCGCAGAACGTCGTCGAGAACCTGGAAAAACGCTCTCGATGTGAGCGGATCCGGGGCTCCGGCGACGACTTCATCAATCGTCCCGAGCACTTCGACGCCCTTTTCGAAGACCAAACGTGCGTCCTCCAGGTTGTCCACCAGCGCGGCTTTAAGCAGATACAGCCGCCATAAAGCACCGGGCAGACTGATCGGATGGGCGCCCGCCCAGAGCTCCGCCAAAGTGTCGAGCCCGTTCTCCTGGGCAAAAGCCACGAGGCGCTCAATCTGCTCCTCGGTCCCACCTCGGCGCATGCCTGCTACAAGCATCTGGGCAGTCGAGTGAGCGATAGCAGAGCGTTCTGCCGGGTCCATCAAACCCTCAGCAGGGTCACGTGCGGCAGAGCCCTCGAGTCGGTCGTGGGTCATGCGGACGGGTTTGGCAAAGTTCTCTGTCATCGTGACCACGCTACGCCACCTCCCTTGCTGAAACTCTCGACAAGCACCCATAGAGTTGGGGAATGTCGGTACAAGAAAAGCATCAGGCACGATTCGTCTTCTACATGATTCTGGCTGCCGTTGGGCTCATCACGGCGTGGGTGTTCAACGGAATCGCCAGTGTGAGAGGGGAAAACTATCTCGAGGCCTGGTTTAGTAGCCCCGCGGATTGGGTGTTATCTCTTGATTTACTGGTTGTTGCTGTTGCAGGCTCAGCGTTCATGATTATGGAAGCGCGAAAGCTTGGGATGAAAAGGGTATGGCTCTA
>CAYUJX010000006.1:8986-32663 GCA_964445125.1 uncultured Microbacteriaceae bacterium | reverse complement strand
AAAATATGTCCGCTACCCGTCGTCTGCGTCGCATTGGCGCACTTGCCGGGGCTGGCGCGCTGTTGGTGTCCCTGGCTGCCTGCTCGGCAGCCCCCGAGGAATCATCATCCGCCACCCTCACCGAAGGAAAAATCACCGTCGCTACTGGCGAGCCCGCCTACTACCCCTACGTCCTCGATGACGCGCCCGATTCTGGAGAAGGCTTCGAAGCCGCGGTGGCCTACGCCATTGCTGAGGAGCTCGGCTTTGCGCCCGAGGACGTTATCTGGGTCCGCACCACCTTTGAAGCGGCTATTCAGCCAGGCCCAAAAGGTTTTGACTTCAACCTCCAGCAGTACACCATCACCGAGGAGCGAGCGCAAAATGTCGACTTCTCCCTCCCCTACTACTCCACCCCTCAAGCCGTCATAACGGTCGAGTCTTCTGCAGCCGCCGGTGTCACCACCATTGCAGAATTGCAGGACTTCCTGATTGGTGCCGCCAGTGGGACAACCTCTTTTGACGCGATTGAGCAGACCATCAAGCCCACTCAGGGCGCTCAAGCATTCAATAACAACGATGACGCCAAGCTCGCCCTAGAAACAGGCCAGATTGACGCGCTCGTCGTTGACCTCCCGACCGCTTTCTATCTCACCGGTGTGGAACTCACCGGTGGAATAATTGTCGGTCAGCTCCCGACCTCCGCGGGGCTTTCTGACGATTGGGGTCTCGTGCTCTCCAAAGACAGCACCCTCACAGCATCCGTGAATGCCGCACTTCAGAGTCTTCGCGACTCCGGGCGCCTTCAAGAACTCGCGGATGAGTGGCTGGGTTCCAACCAGGGCGCATCACTGCTGAAGTAAAGAACTAGTCCTTCGTGAGTTCACGCCAGGAACCCCGGCGCGCCAGTTCGATAGAGCTTGAGCGCCGGGCTTTCCGGAAAAAACAAAATACGAAATCGGTAGCGATTTCCTTCGTCTCCACCCTCGCCTTTGCCTTTGTGCTGTGGTTTTTTGTGGTGAACACCCCCGGGTGGGAACTCGTTCAGCGCAGCTTCTTCAACCTCGAAGTGCTCCGGGGTGCGTGGCCAAGGGTCATCGAGGGTTTGTGGCTGAACGTCAGGGTCTTGTTCTTTGCGGCCCTGGGTGTTCTTATTCTGGCGTTGTTGTTGGCAACAATCCGCACCCTCCGCGGTCCCGTATTTTTTCCTCTTCGCGCTCTCGCAGCGGGATATACCGACCTGTTCCGAGGTCTGCCGTTAATAATCGTGCTGTATATCGTCGGTTTTGGTATTCCCGGCCTCGGCGCTCTCCCCCGAATGCCCCTGGAATTCTGGGGGACTGTCGCCTTGATCCTCACCTACTCCGCCTACGTCTCCGAAGTGTTTCGCGCCGGTATTGAGTCGGTCCATCCCTCCCAGCGCTTAGCCGCACGCTCACTGGGGCTGGGGTATTCAAAAACGCTTCGGTTGGTGGTCCTCCCGCAAGCTATTCGCAAGGTGACGCCTGCCTTGATGAACGACTTCATCGCAATGCAAAAGGATGTGGGCCTCATTTCTGTTTTGGGAGCGGTGGATGCGGTGCGGGCAGCTCAAATCGAAACGGCGCAGGCGTTCAATTTCACCCCTTACGTGTTAGCGGGTCTGCTCTTTGTGTTGCTTGCTCTTCCCATGATTCGCCTCACGGACTGGTATTCCTCGCGTTTACGCGTTCGCGAACAGGCGGGGTCTGTCGTATGACGTCGCTGTTGCGCCTCGACAACATCCACAAAAGTTTTGGAGAAACGTCTGTTCTCTCCGGTATTTCGATGGATGTCAGCCATGGTGAAGTCGTTGCACTTATTGGCGCGAGTGGTTCTGGCAAATCCACGCTGCTGCGATGTATCAACCTCTTAGAACAAATCGATGACGGGCAGATCTGGCTCAGCGGTGACGATATTACGGACCCACGTGCGAACCCCGATGCCATCCGGGCGCGCATCGGGGTGGTGTTTCAGCAGTTCAACCTTTTTCCGCACCTTTCCGTTCTCCACAACATCACCTTGTCGCTCATCCAGGTCAAAAAAATGAAAAAGAGTGCGGCGCGCGATCACGCCCACCAGCTGCTGGCCCATGTGGGTTTGGGAGACAAAGCCAACTGGTATCCCGATCGCCTCTCCGGGGGGCAACAGCAAAGGGTGGCGCTGGCCCGAGCAATCGCCTGTAAACCCGAGGTACTGCTCCTGGATGAAATTACCTCGGCACTGGACCCCGAGTTGGTCGACGAAGTGTTGGAACTCGTGCGAACTCTGAAAGAGGAGGGCACAACAATTATTATGGCCACGCACGAAATGGCGTTTGCCAGAGATGTCGCTGACCGAGTGTTCTTTATCAGTGGAGGCGTCATCGCCGAAGGTGGGCCCGCCGTCGATGTGTTGCAAAACCCCCAGGACGCGCGCACCCAAGCGTTCCTCCAGCGCTTCAGAGGCCAGTGAGACTACTTCTCAGACAGACCCACCAGCAACTGTTGGAGTTCATCGCGCTGCTGGGCGACCCGATGCGGCGCGGTGCCACCGATGCCGGCTTTTCGAGCCAAAGACGCCGTGACATTCATGACGTCGCGCACATCAGGAGTGAGTTCAGCAGATAACGAAGCAAGCTCTGAATCCGAGACTTCGTGAAGATCCAGGTTCTTTTCTTCACAGTAGGACACCAAGTGGCCCACAATTTCGTGAGCGCTGCGAAATGGAACACCCTTACCCACCAACACATCTGCCACATCGGTGGCCAGCGCAAAGCCCGCCGTGGCGTTGTGTTCCATTCTCTCGACGTTCAGGGTCATGGTTGCCAGCAGACCCATCATGGCCGGTAGGACGAGGTGCAAGGTCTCCACGGAATCAAACAGTGGCTCTTTGTCCTCTTGCAAATCTCGGTTATACGCCAGGGGAAGAGATTTGAGTGTCGCCATCAGCCCGGTTAAGTTGCCGATCAGGCGACCCGACTTGCCCCTGGTCAGTTCGGCGACGTCGGGGTTTTTCTTTTGCGGCATCATCGAAGACCCCGTCGAATACGCGTCATCCAAGCGGAAATAACCAAACTCACTCGAGGTCATCACCACAATGTCTTCGGCAATGCGGGACAGGTCCACACCGATTTGGGCGGTGACAAAAAGAAATTCTGCCACCCCGTCGCGGGAGGATGTTCCGTCCAAGGAGTTGGGGCTCACCGAGGAAAACCCTAAGGCGTCGCCAATGGCGCTCGCATCAAGGCCCATGCCACCGCCGGCAAGTGCGCCACCGCCATAGGGCGACACATCGTTGCGAACGAGGAAATCATCCAACCGGGTCACATTCCTCACCAGCGGCCAGGCATGGGCGAGGAGGTAGTGGGCAAGCAGGATGGGTTGTGCGTGCTGATAGTGGGTGCGCCCGGGCATCGCCGACTCCCCTGCGTCACGAGAGCGTTCCACAAGAACTTCCGCAGTCTCGAGAAGGAGTCGACGGATACTGTGAGCGCTATCGCGCATATAGAGCCGAACAAAGGTGGCGATTTGGTCATTGCGGCTGCGACCGGCACGGAGTGAGCCTCCCAGGTGGTCGCCAATTCTGCTGATCAGAATGCGTTCGAGTGCGCCGTGGACGTCTTCATCCGAGTCTGCCGGTTGGAGGGTGCCCTGCTCAAAGTCGTGACCAAGTTGATCCAGCGCGGCACCCACGGTGTCTAGCTCACCCACTGTGAGAAACCCCTTGTCGGCAAGCTCGTGTGCGTGCGCCCTTGTTGCGGCCAGGTCGTAGGGGACAAAGCGCCAATCAAAGTGGGTGGAGCGAGAAAGAGCCTGCATGGGGACACTGGGACCTGACCGAAAACGGGCACCCCACAGGGCCCCATCATTCGTGTGCCCCGACATGACGCCGCCCTATTTTCTGGCGTTGCGTCTGGCAGAAATCTTGCTGGGCAAAGACCACAGCTCAATAAAGCCTTTTGCGTGGGACTGATCAAACGTGTCGCCGGTGTCATAGGTCGCCAAATCAAAGTCATAGAGGCTCTCAGGTGATTGGCGTCCGGTGACGGTGGCCGCACCGGCAAAGAGGCTCACTCGAACATCACCGGAGACGTGCGCCTGGGTGTGATCAAAGAAGGCGTCCAAGCTGGATTTCAGATCCGAGAACCATAGGCCGTCATAAATGAGGTTGGCCCAGTCAGCCTCGAGCTTGCGCTTGTAGCGACCCAGGTCGCGCTCCAGGACCAGGTTTTCCAGCTCTTCGTGAGCATTGATGAGAGTGAGAGCACCGGGAATTTCATAGACTTCGCGACTCTTGATTCCCACCAAACGGTCTTCGATGATGTCAACTCGGCCCACACCGTGCGCTCCGGCCATGGTGTTGAGCATCGCAATGGCTTCCAGCGGGGTGACAGATTTACCATTAATGGCAACGGGAATACCTTCGCGAAAAGAAATGGTGACATCTTCGGCTGCAAGGCCCTGGTCAGGGTTCTGCGTGTATTCCCAGACGTCCTCCAAGGGAGCATTCCACGGATCTTCCAGCGGACCGGTTTCTACCGTTCTCCCCCACACGTTTTTGTCGACGGAATAGGAATTCTTCTTGCTTTGCTTGATGGGAAGGCCATGCTCTTCGGCGTAGAGAATCGCCTTGTCCCGGGTGAGGGCCAAGTCTCTGATGGGAGCAATGCTGGTTAATTCTGGAGCCAGCGCGGCAATCGCAGATTCGAAACGAACCTGGTCGTTGCCTTTACCGGTGCATCCGTGGGCAACGGAATCCGCACCCAGTTCCTGTGCGACACGAGCAAGGTGCTTGGCGATGACGGGGCGAGACAGGGCCGAGACCAGAGGGTAACGCTTTTGATAGAGAGCATTCGCTTTCAAGGCTGGCATAACAAAATCGTTGGCGAACTCATCTTTGGCGTCCACCACGATTGCGTCCACCGCACCGCAATCAAGAGCCCGTTGGCGGATGTCATCCATGTTCTCGCCACCCTGGCCCACATCCACAGCGAGAGCAATAACCTCTTTACCCGTAGCGTCGTGGAGCCACCCAATACCTACTGAGGTATCAAGACCACCGGAATATGCCAGAACAACACGATTGGACACGAGTGCCACTACTTTCTCTTGGTCGCTACCGGGACCCCCCGGTTCCCTCTCAGTCTACCGGCGGGGCTTCAGCTCCAGCGCGCTCCAAAAGCCAGACCAGGAGCGCTTTTTGGGCGTGTAAACGGTTTTCTGATTCATCCCATATGACGCTCTGCGCGCCGTCAATCACGTCGGAGGTGACCTCGAATCCGCGATCAGCGGGCAAGCAGTGCAAGAAAATGGCGTCAACTTTAGCCCGAGTCATGGCCTCAGCGTCGACCTGGTAGCCGCCAAAAATCGCCACTCGCTCGGCCTTTTCTGCCTCCTTACCCATCGATACCCAGGTGTCGGTCACGACAACATCAGCACCGGCTAAAGCGTTGGCGGCGTCTTCCATGACGGTAATCGAGCCGCCAGTTTTTTCTGCAATCGCCCTGGCATCCCCGATAACCGACGCGACAGGACCAAACGAGGGGGGACACGCGATGCGCACATGCATGCCCGCCGTAGTGCACGCCAGCGCATAGCTGTGCGCCATGTTGCTCCCTCCATCGCCGATAAATGCCACCGTCAGACCCGCCAAAGTGCCCTTGTGCTCTCGAATCGTCAGGAGATCGGCTAACAGCTGGCAGGGATGAAAATCATCACTCAGAGCATTGATCACGGGAACGATGGTGTTCTTGGCCATTTCTTCCAACCCGGCCTGACCATACGTTCGCCAGACAATCGCTGCGACCATGCGCTCAAGGACGCGCGCTGTATCGGAGGGAGTTTCTTTACCGCTGAGTTGAGAGTTTGCCGTGGAAATGATGAGAGGCTGTCCCCCCAGATCGGCGATTCCCACGGCGAAAGACACTCGTGTCCTCGTGGAAGATTTATCAAAAATTACCGCAACGGTGTGCGGCCCTTCCAGAGGCCGGGAACCAAAACGGTCCGCTTTCAGGAGCAGAGCGCGATCAAGGATGTCGCTCTGCTCCTGGGCAGAAATATCATCATCACGCAGAAAATGGCGAGTCATGCCGATACAACCTCGGTTCCTATTCCATGGGTGGTGAACGCCTCCAACAAGATGGAGTGAGCCAGTCTGCCATCGATGATGGCTGCTTTAGACACTCCGGAGGTCACCGCATCTAAACACGCCGTCATCTTGGGGATCATGCCGGACTCCAAACGAGGAAGGAGCTTTTTCAACTCTGCCGTGGTGATGGTCGAGATGAGAGAGTCCGCTGCGGGCCAGTGTTCATACAGCCCAGCAACGTCGGTGAGGAGGACAAGCTTCTCAGCCCGCAGAGCGCTTGCCAAGGCTGCAGCGGCAGCATCCGCATTGACATTGAGGAGGCTCGAGCCATCTTCGCTCGGTGCCAAAGAAGACACCACCGGAATAAAACCCTCGCCCAGAAGCCGGTGAATTTCGCCCGGGTTGACGCTGATGACCTCACCTACGTGACCCAGATCCATCTCGACACCCCCGATGGTCGTTCCCTTTCGCACAGCTCGAAAGAGGTCGTGGTCTTCCCCGGAAAGCACCACGGCCATATCGTGGTGATGATTGATTCGCCGAGCGATATCAGCACCAATCTGGTTGCGCAACACATCCCGAACAACGGGAATGGCGGCGGTGCTGGTAACTCGGTAGCCACCCACAAATTCGCTCTCAATTCCCGCGTCGTGGAGCGCCTGGGATATTTGAGGTCCGCCGCCGTGAACAACAACGGGGCGCACCCCCACGGTGTGCAAAAACACCATATCGTCGGCAAAAGCCTGGAGTAGTTCGTCATCGACCATCGCATTGCCGCCCAATTTGACGACAAAAACGGAGCCTTGAAAGCGACGGATCCAGGGCAACGCTTCGGTCAATGTCGCTGCTTTAAGAAACGCTTCGGGGTGATCTGTGGGAATACTGGTCATCACTAGCTCGAATACGCGCTGTTCTCGTGGACATAGTCATGGGTCAAATCATTCGTCCACACGGTGGCCGAGGCTGAGCCAGCATGAAGGTCAATCTCAATACTGGTCGCCCGCGGGCTCAAGTCAACCTCGCTTCGGGGACGATCCGGACCACCGTGTCGGCACACCTGAACACCGTTCATCGTCACATCAACGCCGTACACATCAAATTCCACGTCCACAGTCCCAATCGCGGCCAACACTCGACCCCAGTTGGGATCTTGACCAAAAATGGCAGCTTTGACCAGGTTGCTTCTGGCGACCGCTCGCCCGACCGCTACGGCATCCTCTTCGCTTACCGCTTGGCGAACAGAAATGGCAATGTCGTGGCTTGACCCTTCGGCATCACTAAGAAGCTGGTGAGATAAATCAAGGCACAACTCGGTGAGTACCTGTTCAAAATCTGCGAGCTCTGGCCGCAGCCCACTCGCACCCGACGCCATCAGCGTCACCTGGTCATTCGTTGACATGCAGCCATCAGAATCCAGGCGGTCGAAGCTGACGTTGGTGGCGCGGCGCAGCGCCCCGTCAAGTTCTTCTGGCTCCAGCAGGACATCGGTGGTGATAACAACGAGCATCGTGGCGAGGCCTGGCGCCAACATTCCTGCGCCTTTGGCCATGCCACCCACCGTGAAAGTGCCCGCCGGTGTTTCCCTAGTTCGCACGGCCGTTTTGGCCCGCGAATCAGTGGTCAAAATTGCCTCTGCAGCCGTCGCCCCTGCTTCTGGAGAAGAATCAGCCAGAGCCATCGCCGCGGTAATGCCGTCAATGACGGCGCGTTCAGGAAGCGGCTCACCAATCAGGCCCGTAGAACATACGAGAATGTCATGGGCTCCCACATCGACAAGACCCGCCGCGAGAGTTTCGGCGCTTTTATGGGTGAGGGCGAAACCCTCAGGTCCCGTGAAACAGTTCGCTCCGCCCGCGTTGAGGACTATGGCGCGGGCGTGACCATCCTTAATGGCCTGCTGAGACCAGAGGATGGGATGCGCTTTGGCTTTGTTGGAGGTGAACACGCACGCAGCGGCGTCACTGGGCCCCTCATTGATGATCACCGTGAGATCCACGCCGCCCCGGGACGCAAGACCAGCGTCCACACTTCCGGCTCGGAACCCGGCGGCTGCGGTCACACTCACGGCGCGAACCCGTCAAGCGACAGCCCCTGGGTTTCGGGAAACCCACACACAAGGTTGAGGCACTGAACGGCAGCTCCCGCCGTTCCCTTCACCAAGTTGTCGATTGCTGCCACCACAATCACACGGTTCACGCTTTTATCCACGGCCACCCCCAGGGCAACGGTGTTGGAGCCCAGCACATCCCCTGTTGAGGGTAAAGAACCCACGTCATACACCGAAACACACACGTCGTTGGCATAGGCCTCTGCAAGAACATCGCGAATTTCTTCCACGGTGCGGGGGTGGAGGAGCACAGCGGAACAGGTCGCAAGAATGCCGCGCGACATGGGCACCAGAACAGGTGTCAGAGACACACTCACCTCGTGTCCGCTGGCGTGGGCAAAGTTTTGACGAATCTCTGGCAGGTGGCGGTGGGTTCCCCCCACCGCGTAGGGACGAGCAGATCCGATCAGTTCTGAGCCCAGTAAATCTGAGCGCAGCGAGCGACCAGCCCCGGAGGACCCCACGGCGAGCACGGAGGAGACGTCGCTTGGGGAGACGATGCCCGATGCGAGCAACGGTGCCAGAGCCAGGGTCACGGCGGTGGCATTGCAGCCGGGAACGGCAATCTCGGTGGCTGCGCTAATACGCTCGCGCTGGGTGGGGCCACTGGATCGAAGAAGTTCAGGCATTCCATAGACAAAAGGTTCGTGGTGGTGCCCCCCATAGAAAGACGCCCACGCTGTGGAATCTTCCAAACGACGATCGGCACCCAAGTCCAGAAGCACCCGATACCCGCCCCTGGCGCGGAGTTTCTCCCCGAGCTCGCCCGATTCACCGTGGGGGAGAGCCAGGGCGATGACATCATGGCCCGTCAAGGCGTCCACCGTCGTTTCGGCAAAGACACGGTCACCAAAACTGGCCAGGTGTGGGTGCACACTCCGGATGGAGTGCCCCGCAGAGGAATGAGCCCCAAGCGTGACGACGTCAAACTCCGGGTGGGAGGCCAGTAAACGAGCCACCTCTCCACCGGCATAACCGCTAGCCCCCGCGATGGCGACACTAAGACTCATAGCCCAACCTTAGACGAGGTATTGAAGGTGGCTTGTGGGCTACCCACGCAACGCGGCGCCATGGCGGCTGCGGGCAAGCGCAACACCCGCGTCCTTCGCCTCGGTTGCTTCCGCAGCCGTCAACGTTCTGCTGCCTGAGCGAAACCTCAACGCAAATGTTAGCGAACGTTGCCCCGCGTCGACGCCCGCGCCGCGGTAGTCATCAACCAGGGTGATGGCCTCCAGCAGATGTCCCGCTCCCGCTGCGAGGGAAGATTGAATGTCGCGTGCGGGCACAGCGATATCCACTACGAGCGACACATCCTGTGTTGCTGGGGGGTAAATCGACACGGGTGTCGCCTGGTGAGGGGCATCGCCGAGCGCACCCAGGAGAGCGTCGCCATCGAGGTGAAAGACCGACACGCGTCTGGGCAAATCTCGTTCCAGGGCGAGCGATGGCAGAAGCTCACCGACGTAGCCGACCACAGTGCCTGCGGCAACCAGGGAGGCATAACGGCCAGGATGAAAAGCGGGGTGTGATGTTTGGACCACGCCCAGTTCTCCTCCGGCAGCGCGCGCGACCACCTGGCAGGCATCGAGGGCATCGCGAACGTCGCTGGCAACTGCCTGCACAAACGGCGCGCTCTGCCGAGTGTTTCCAATGAAAACCCCCGCAACACTCCACGGCTGGGCGGGCACGGACGCATGCAATTGGTCCAGAACCTTTTTATCTGGTCGCTGAGCACCCAGCGGGATATTTTTTGTCCCGGTCGCGGTGCCGGTGGGCTGAAACACCAACCCCGCCTCAAAAAGAGAGACCGAGGTGAATCCTCGGGAAATGTTTCTCCGGAGCGCCTCCAGAAGGCCCGGGAGCAGGGATAGTCGCATGCGGTTGATCTGCGCATCGATGGCGTTGTGGAGAACCATGTCGGTGGCACCGGGCTCACCAAAGAGGGCGTTATCGCTTTCGCTCACGAAAGGATACGACAGCACTTCTGTCATCCCCCACGAGGCCAAAGAATGAGTAATCCGCCGCCTTGTGGCTTGCGCGGTCGTAAGGCCACGACCCGCGGGCGCAATCGGCAAGAAGGAGGGAATCGTGTCGTACCCCACGATGCGAGCCACCTCCTCGACCAATCCTGGAACATCGATGAGGTCCGGCCTCCAGGACGGCGGCGTGACGTGGAAAGAATGTTCGGTGGCGGAGACAGTGGCGCCAATATCTTCCAAGATGCGTTTCATCTCATCGACTGCCACAACCATTCCGACCAGTTTTTCAACAGCGTGGAAGTCCATTTCCAGGGCGGGCATTACCCCCGCTGTATCCGCGATCACACGGGAGCCAAGAGTGTCTCGTGTGCCACCGGCGTACTCCTCCAGTAAGCCCACCACGCGCTCTGCAGCCGCCTCGGCGACGAGGGGGTCTACTCCCCTGGCGAAACGCTTAGACGCTTCGCTGGGGAGTTTGTGTCGGCGTTGTGTTCGAGCGATGGAAATGGGCTCAAACCACGCTGCTTCGACCAGGACATTGGTGGTGGTGTCAGAGATTTCAGTGGTTGACCCGCCCATTACCCCTGCCAGCCCGATGGGGCCAGACTCGTCGGTGATGAGCAAATCTTCTGGGTCCAGGTTTCTTTCTGACCCATCAAGGGTGACCAACTTTTCCCCACGAGTGGCGCGTCGAACGGTGATGCCGCCGGCCAGCTGGTCTAGGTCATACGCGTGGATAGGTTGACCCATTTCGAGCATCACATAGTTGGTGATATCGACCGGTAGAGAAATGGAACGAATTCCCGCCAGAGAAAGCCGCGCCACCATGTGTGGGGGGGTGGGCTTGGCTACTTCAATACCCCTGACTGTGCGAGTGATGAAAACGTGGCATCCCGGAACCCCCCGAAGAGGTGCGTCATCGCGGAGAGTAACCGAAAAGCCCTGCCCCACCCCCGGAGTGAACATCGCCGCGGGATCGCGGAAAGCCGCTCCGGTGGCATGGTGATATTCCCTCGCAATGCCGCGCACAGACAACGCGTAACCACGGTCAGGCGTGACATTCATTTCACACGCAACATCGTCAAGGCCAAGAAGGCTGATGGCGTCGGCCCCCACCTCTGCGTCGACTCCAATCTGAGACAGACGAAGAATTCCCTCATGGTCTTCGCCCAGGCCCAGCTCTTTGGCGGAGGCAATCATGCCGTCGGAGACATGCCCGTAGGTTTTCCGGGCACTAATCGCAAAAGGTCCCGGCAAGATGGCACCCGGCAACGACACCACCACGAGGTCGCCAACAAAGAAATTGTTCGCCCCGCACACGATGCCCCTCATGGCAGGCGCATCGTCGGTATCTTCGGTCGCCACTCGAACCTGACACCACCGGATTGTTTTGCCATTCGTTTGGGGCTCGTCGACAAATTCGACAACTTCTCCCACGACGATGGGTCCAGTGAGGTCAAAACGGTGGACGTCTTCTTCTTCCAATCCCACAGAGACAAGAGCTTCATGGACACTCTCAGGGGTGACGTTCACGGGGAGGTCGACATATTCGCCAAGCCACGACAAAGGAACGCGCATCAGACAACCACCCCAAATTGCTGGGAGAACCGGACATCGCCTTCGACCATGTCCCGCATGTCCTGCACGTTGTTGCGGAACATCAGGGTGCGTTCGATTCCCATACCAAACGCAAAGCCTTGGTAGACCTCAGGATCAATACCCGCAGAGCGCAGCACGTTCGGGTTGACCATTCCGCAACCACCCCACTCGATCCAGCGCGCTCCGCCCACGAAGGTGGGGTGCCACACGTCAAGTTCGGCGCTCGGCTCAGTGAAGGGAAAATAGTTTGCTCGCAGTCGAATCCTGGCGTCATCACCAAACATCGACCGCGCCAGATGTTCTAGCGTGCCACGGAGGTGAGCCATGGTGAGGCCCTTGTCGATGGCGATTCCTTCAATCTGGTGAAACACAGGGGTATGAGTAGCATCGAGTTCATCGGTGCGATACACCCGACCCGGTGCGACCACATAGACAGGCAGTTCCCGTTCCAAGAGGGATCGAATCTGAACCGGAGATGTATGGGTGCGCAAGAGAAGATGAGATTCGACTGGTTCGACAGAGAATGTGTCTTGTAAGGCTCGTGCAGGGTGATCTTCGTCAAAGTTCAAAGCATCAAAGTTGAACCATTCGTGTTCCAGCTCCGGGCCTTCGGCAATTTCCCACCCCATCGACACAAACACATCCGCCATGTCTTCCATCAGCATGGTCAGCGGATGACGTGCACCCAGGCTCGAGATTTCTCCCAAACCGCTGAGGTCAAGAGCTTCAGCAGCAAGTGCGTCGTGCTCTCTGGCCGTAACAAGCTCGCTCTCACGAGCTTCCAAGGCTCCCATAACAGCAGCTTTAGACTCCCCCATCAGCTTTCCGGCAGCTGCCTTCTCCTCGTGGGGCAAGTCACGCAGGGTCGCGTTCATCAGCGAGAGCGCTGATTTATCCCCCACGTGGGCCGTCTTGGCTGCTGTGAGGTCCTCCACGCTCGAGGCACCAGAAAAAGCGCGGAGGGCTTCGACAATGGCGAGCGCAACGTTGTCTGGGGTGATGGCATTTTTGGCTGACACGAGCGCCAAGTCTACCCGGGACGCTGCGGGCTAGGGGTGAGCGTTCGGAGCCTGGGCGAACGCCGTTTGATAGAGACAGAGGGCCGCTGCCGTTTGCAAACTCAAAGACTCGGCCTGTCCGTAGAGGGGAACCGCCACGCGCTTGTCAGCCAGCTCCAGCTCTTCTTCAGAAAGCCCGTGCGCCTCGTTACCAAAAACCCACGCCAGAGGAGATGTCAATGCTCCTGAGGCCGCCAAGATATCAAGACCCTCCCCGCCCGCTTCTGTCGCGTAGACGGTAAGCCCTGCCTGATGGAGGTGGGCGAGCGCGTCTACTAGATCGACCCCGGTCACAACGGGGATATGAAAAAGGCTCCCCGTCGTCGCTCGAACCACCTTGGGGTTGAAGACATCAACGCTCTGCGCCGTCACAATGACGGCTCCCGCTCCCGCAGCATCCGCGCTGCGAATAATGTTTCCCACATTCCCCGGGTCTTGTACCTGGTGCAGCACGGCGACATTGGTCGGATTCGCTGCCACCACTTCCGCCAGGGTTACGTCCACGAAGTCGCACACCAACAGCACTCCTTGCGGAGTCACCGTGTCACACATGCTGGTGAGGACATCTTCGCTGGCGAGAGTGATCTCGATTCCTGCGCGCGAAGCCAACTCGACCACATCTGAATGTCGCTCCGCGCTTGCAGGAGTGAGAAATAGGTCCACAACGTGGTGGGACCGGTGAGTCAAGGCTTCGCGAGTCGCCTGTGGTCCCTCGACGAGAAACATCCTCGCCTCCTGACGCCGCTGCTTTATGGCAAGCTTCGCAACAGCGCGAGAGCGTGGTGAACGAGAATTTTCTAGCACTGTCTTAGGGTACGAGGCAGACGAAGAGAAAACCCCCGCGACTCACACCCCAAGGCGGAGCATATGCGAAGGGTCCCCACGCAACGCGTGGGGACCCTTCGCATACCTTAGGACGCGAGAGCAGGTGCCGAAGTGTCCTTGGGCAGCGCCTTCTTAGCTTCTGATACCAAAGTGGCAAAAGCGGTGGGTTCGTTGACGGCGAGCTCAGCGAGCATACGACGGTCAACCTCGATACCAGCAAGACCAAGGCCCTGGATGAAACGGTTGTAGGTCAAGCCGTTAGCCCGAGAACCAGCATTGATTCGCTGAATCCACAGGCGACGAAAGTCTCCCTTGCGCGCGCGACGATCGCGGTAGCTGTATACGAGCGAGTGGATAACCTGCTCTTTTGCTTTGCGGTACAAGCGTGAACGTTGTCCGCGGTATCCCTTTGCGCGCTCGAGAATAACCCGACGTTTCTTATGTGCGTTTACCGCATTCTTAACACGTGCCATGATCTTTTTCCTTCGTCTCGTTCAGGTCTATTTTGCGAGCAACTTTTTGATGACTTTGGCGTCCGACTTCGCAAGAACTTGATCTTGGTTGAGGCGACGAGTCACGCGGCTGGACTTCTTTTCCAGGTTGTGGCGCATCCCAGCACCCTGCTTCATGATTTTTCCGCTTCCGGTCACCTTGAATCGCTTCTTGGCGCCAGAATGGCTCTTCTGCTTAGGCATCTGTCTCTTCCTTCTTTTCTGGGGTCTTCTTCACTGGGGCTGCTGGTTTCTTGACAGCCGGGGCTTTCTTTGCGGCGGAGGCAGCCTTCACCGCGGGTTTCGCCGCCGTCTTTGTCGCGGGTTTTGCTACCGCTTTCGCCGTGGGTTTCTGTGCTTCAGGTTGCGCTTCCTCGGCCGTCGGCTGCTCCGCTGGTGGAGCCGGCGCGTCCGCAGCCGAAACAGGAATTTCGGGTGCGACAGGCTGTTTTGCCGAAGCCTGGGCCGATTCTTTGGCCCGAGCTTTTGCTTGGTCAGCCTTAGCGTCTGCTTTGGATTTCACCGGCGCAATGATCATGACCATATTTCGGCCGTCAATCATCGGAGTGAATTCGACGACACCAACCTCTGATACATCTTCAGCGAACCGTTGCAACAGCCGCACACCCTGTTCTGGCCTGGACTGTTCACGACCGCGAAACAGGATCATTGCTTTCACTTTGTCGCCTGTTTTCAGGAAAGATTCCGCACGCTTACGCTTGGTTTCGTAGTCGTGAGTGTCAATTTTCAGGCGAAAACGAACCTCTTTGAGAATCGTATTTGCCTGATTCTTTCGTGCTTCTTTCGCTTTTTGAGCTGCCTCGTACTTGAACTTGCCGTAGTCCATAACTTTAACTACGGGGGGATTCGAGTTCGGGGACACTTCGACCAAATCAAGATCAGCCTCTTGCGCTAAGCGCAGGGCAATATCCACGCGCACCACACCGACCTGCTCGCCTTGGGGCCCCACGAGGCGAACCTCGGCGGCACGAATGCGGTCGTTAATCCTGGGATCGCTGATGCGGATCTCCTTCTCTCTCAGCGGCAATGTCCAGCGAGAGCGAATTACTTCCCATAGCATTACGCTATTTCGCGCCCTTTTCGCTGTGAATCTCATCGATTCACGGAGCACAACGACCCGGTAGCCTTGGTTACCCAGGCACACGCAGGTGGGAGGTTTCTCCACTTTCGCCAGCTTCATACTCAGCGAGTAATCAGCCGTCAATACAATACCAGTGTTTAGCCCAACTAGCGAGTGGAAAGAGTGTTTGTGAGCGACGAGAGTATCGATGCATTAGGCCGCGACATTGGCGAAGTGGCGGCCGTGCAGGTCATTACCACCGTAGCGGTGCACCTTCTTTCCGCCGCGGCGGTGAAGTGCGGTCTGTCAGAAAGCCCCGAGGAAGAAATTGATCTTGCGGAAGCTCGAAAGCTCATCATCGCGCTCGCGGGATTGGTCACGGCTGCCGCTCCCGAAATTGGCGATCACCACGCACGAAGCCTGCGCGACGGTCTGCGCTCGGTGCAATTAGCTTTCCGTGAAGCATCCACATACCCCGATGCTCCAGGCGCGGGTCCGGGAGAAAAATACACCGGACCGGTCAACTAGGCAGACACCACTTTCACCCCTAGGCCATCCACCCGCTCGGTGAGGATGGAGCTCTTGGTCCACTCCACGGAAACCTGGGCAAGCCGGGTGTGAAGTTCTTTCTTATCCAAGCCGGGTGTGGCGCTCAACACGACGATGACTTCGGGGCCCGAGAGAGAATGGGTGATGTCTCCTGAGCGAATCGAGAGGCGCGGAAACCACAGTTCTTCTCCCACGAGAGCCTCCTGAAGTGCCTGGAGCACGAGGGGGTCGCTGTAAGGCGGAACATAGGCTTCGCCCGTAGCTACTGCTTTTACCGCGCTGCGACGAAGAGTCACCGAGTTCACCTGGCCAGGGTTGATGACCATGAGCGTCACCCCATCGCTCGCCGCAGCCAGTGCCGCCTGAGAGGCCGAAACGGGGATCGGCCGTGCCGCGGAATTCCAGGCAGCCATCGACGCAACATCACTAAAAAGTGGCGACACAGGTCTCCCATCGGGTCCCTCCACATGGATGATTGAAAGCTCTTGGGTCTTTTCCACCTTCACCCCCTCAGAGGTAAGGTCCATACCACTGGCCTCAGCGATGAGAGGGATAAGCACTCTCGCACCCCGAAGTGCATCGACGACCGCCGTCCAGGATTCAGAAATGTGTGAGGAATCCGGGACCGGATTTTTGCTCTGTACCAGGGCATGAAAACGCTCCAGTGCCCCTACAAGGCTGGGATCTGCTTCACCAGTATCCCCCGCGAACGGGTGAGGCCGAAAAGCCCGGCCGTCAAAAGGTTGACCGGCAGAATCAGTGCCCCGCGACATCCAAGGCCTCGACGAGGTTAAACGCCCCGGCGTAGAGGGCTTTTCCAAGAATCGCCCCTTCGAGTCCAAGCGGCACAAGCTCGCGCAAATCAGCGATGTCATCCAGCGAGGAGATACCTCCCGACGCGATGACGGGGTGGTCCGTTGCCGAGAGAACCTGACGGAGGAGATCTATGTTGGGGCCCTTCATCGTCCCGTCTTTGGTGACATCGGTCACGACGTAGCGGGCACACCCACACTGGTTGAGTCGCTCGAGTGTTTCAAAAAGGTTGCCGCCTTCTTGGGTCCACCCTCGGGCAGCGAGAGTCTCCCCGCGGACATCAAGTCCCACCGCAATCGACTCGCCGTATTCGGAAATGACGTGGGCTGTCCACTCGGGGTTCTCCAGCGCTGCTGTTCCTAAGTTGACTCGCACCGCACCGGTCGAGAGGGCGTCCTTCAGGGATGCGTCATCTCTGATGCCCCCAGAGAGCTCAACATTGACCCTTTTGCCCACAGCTTTCACCACGCGACGAATCACCGAGCGGTTGCTTCCGCGACCAAAGGCCGCATCAAGGTCAACCAGGTGAAGCCACTGGGCTCCCTGGCGCATCCATTCTTCGGCGGCCTCTACGGGGTCGCCGTAGGAGGTTTCAGTACCGGCTTCGCCTTGGGTAAGCCGGACCGCTTTTCCCCCGGCAACGTCGACAGCAGGCAGGAGGATGAGGGAAGGTGATTGCGAGAACTCGTTCATGACAGGTGATGTATGTGACCTTGAAAGTTAGGGGCGTGATGGTGAGCGCTTAGCGCACAAGCAACAGATACTACTCCCCTTTGACGCCCAAGGTCCACGTCAGGCCGCCTTCAGACTGCGCACCCAATTACGAAGCAGGTGCAAGCCAGCGGGGCCAGATTTTTCCGGATGAAACTGCGTTGCACACAACGGTCCATTTTCCACCGCGGCGACAAACTTTTCGCCCTGGTGGGACCAGGTGACTGCCGGCTCAGGCATCATGGCCGAGGGCTCCATCGTCCATTTTTTGAGGGCGTAGGAGTGAACAAAATAAAACCGCTCTCCCTGCACTCCTTCAAAAAGCGAACTGTTCTCCGGGACCTCCACCGTGTTCCACCCCATGTGAGGGAGGATGTCGGCTTCCAACTTTTCCACTGTTCCAGGCCATTGCCCCAGCCCTGGGGTGTCCACACCGTGCTCGAGTCCCCATTCACACATCACCTGCAGTCCCACGCAAATGCCCAGGACCGGACGCGAACCCGCGAGTCGTTTTTCAATAAGGGTCTCACCACCGACGGCGGTGAGACCCGCCATCACCGTCGCAAAAGCTCCGACCCCGGGAACGACCAACCCTTCCGCTTCAAGAGCGACAAGGGGATCATGGGTCAGGGTCACATCAGCGCCCGCATGTTCGAGTGCTTTGAGAGCAGAGTGAACGTTGCCTGACCCGTAGTCATAGACCACTACTCCCGGGGACACGACTAAAGAGCGCCTTTGGTGGAGGGCACGCCCGTGACCCGCTCGTCACGGGCGATGGCCTGTCGAAGAGCGCGGGCAAAAGCTTTGAATTCAGCCTCGGCGATGTGGTGTGGGTCTCTGCCGTCAAGCACCGTGATGTGGACGGTGAGGTAAGCATGCATAGTGATGGCTTCGAAGACGTGGCGGACCAGGGAGCCCGTAAAGTGCCCGCCAATGGCGTGGTACTGAAAGCCTTCTGGCTCTCCTGTGTGGACTAAGTAGGGGCGTCCCGAGACGTCGACCACAGCTCTGGCTAGTGCGTCATCGAGAGGAACGAGGGCGTCGCCATAACGGCCAATGCCCTTTTTGTCCCCGAGCGCTTCAAGCAGAGCCTGGCCCAGCACAATGGCAGTGTCTTCCACCGTGTGGTGGACATCAATATCGGTGTCCCCGCTGGCTTCTATTTCGAGATCAATGAGAGAGTGCTTGGACAAGGCGGTCAACATGTGATCGTAAAACGGAACCGTCGTGGAGATGGACGAGTGACCCGTTCCATCAAGATTTAGGGAAACTCGGACGTTTGATTCGGAGGTGGAGCGCGTTTTAGTTGCGCTCCGACTGTCCCTACTCACAGGGTTAGTGTACCGAGTGTCTTGAGAAAGAAACTGGTTTCTTCTTCTGTTCCCGCGGTCACTCGAAGGTGATGATCAATTCCGACATCCCTAATCAAGATGTCGCGCGCAAGGAGGTCGCGGAAAAGCTTCTGGGGATTCTCGATTCCCCCGAACAGCACAAAGTTAGCCTGAGATTCGCGCACGGTGTATCCCAGGCGTGGCAGTTCAAGGAGAAGGCGATCGCGCTGGGTTCGAATGTCGTCCACCATCGACAACATCACCTCGGCGTGCTCGAGCGCTCCCAGTGCCGCAGCCTGCGTGATTCCCGACAGGTGATACGGCAGCCTCACGAGACGAAGCGCATCAATAACCGCCGGGTCGGCTAAGAGGTACCCCACCCTGGCGCCGGCGAAAGCAAACGCTTTCGACATGGTACGAGAAATCAGCAACCTCTCCCGCCCGGGGAGAAGCTCAGACGCCGTTTTCGACCCCTCGGGGAGGAATTCCACATAGGCCTCATCGACAAGAACAATTCCTTTGGTCGCGTCATAAGCGGCCTCAATCGTCTCCTGCGAGACCGTTGTGCCGGTGGGGTTATTTGGAGAACACAGAAAGACGACATCAGGCTCAGTTAATCGAATAGCTCCCGCGACGCCTTCGGGGGTAAGAGAGAAGTCTCTTTCCCTGCGTCCGATGCTCCAGGTTGTCCCTGTCGATTCCGCAATGATGGGGTGCATCGAGTAGCTCGGGGGAAACCCCAAAACAGATCGGCCTGGCCCGCCAAATGCCTGGAGTACGTGCTGGAGTATTTCGTTTGAGCCGTTGGCAGCCCACACCATGGAGGAATCGATCGTCTCGCCACCGTGGCTTCGCGAAGCATAGAGTGCAAGAGCTTCCCGAAGGCTGGTGAACTCGCGATCGGGGTAGCGATTGATGGTTGCCAGCGCGGCAGAAATATTGCGAAGGATGGCTTCTTGAACGTGGTGGGGAACGGGATGTGTGTTTTCGTTAACGTTCAGCGCATAGGTGACCGGAACCATGGGTGCGCCATAGGGGCTCTTGCCGCGCAAGTCATCGCGCAGAGGTAATTCGTTGAGGGACACCACGTCTTCATCGTAACGCTCTGGCTCGTGCGCCAGCTGGACTGAGTTAGCGAGGAAGAGCTATCTCTTGACCTGGCATTAGGGCGGCGCTGGGCAGCTGGTTAAGAGCGATTATTTCCGCGACAACATCTCGGGGATCTTCCTGGGGGGCGATTTCGGTGGCAATACTCCACAAAGTGTCCCCACTGAGGACAGTCATGTATTCAAAGTCATTAGCGCTTTGCTCGCTGTCAGCGAGCGCACCAGGAGAAACGAGAAACACCGAAAGCCCAATCACGGGAAGGGCCATGGCTAGACCAAGGACCCTCTTGCCGCGGCGGGTAATGCGAAGTGGTGGTGTGGTGGTCATGGTGTTCCTCCTTGGTTGAGAGTTCGGACCCAACCCTCGGCCGGGAGCGCTGGGTCCGAATCTCTGTTTCGAATATATGTTCGAATGCCACACTTGTCAAGCACCGAACACCCCCATTCCATCGCCCACCACCGACACGCCTCTCCCCCGTTCGAACGAATGTATAGAAAAACTGTTCGAAAACGGCTACCCTGGGAGCATGTTGAGCGAACAGCAGCAAAAAATTCAGGCCTTTATTGAACTTTCCCTGGACTCTCGCGGGGTGCCGCCAAGCATGCGCGAAATCTGCGACAACACCGGGCTGTCCTCAACGTCGAGTGTCTCCCACCAGTTGAGCCAGCTCGAGCGCGCCGGATACATCAAACGCTATGCCAACACTGCGCGGACGCTAGAAGTCCTCAAGCGGATCACACCCGAGGCCAATGCCCGCATCGGCACCCCCGCCACGCAAGATCCCAACACCGTCCAGGTGCCGATGGTCGGACGTATTGCCGCCGGTATCCCCATCACCGCTGAGCAACACGTAGAAGACGTCATGGGGCTCCCCCGCCAGCTTGTCGGCAATGGCGAACTCTTCATGCTGAAAGTCGTCGGAGACTCCATGATTGACGCTGCAATCTGCGACGGGGACTGGGTTGTGGTTCGCCAACAGCCCACTGCTGACAACGGTGACATCGTTGCGGCCATGTTGGATGACGAAGCCACTGTGAAGGTCTTCAAACAACGCGATGGCCACACGTGGTTACTTCCGCAAAACAGCGCCTACGAACCCATTCTTGGCGACCACGCCACCGTCATGGGCAAAGTGGTCACCGTATTGCGCAGCATTTCCTGAGCGTTGGAAGGGCCGGCCGATACGCCGGGTTCTGTCCCGAGGCGAACCTCGGTGACGATCATCTTTCTCGGAGAACTGTTACCAGGTCTCTCTAGCGGCCTACCCAACACTCAGGCGAGCAACCTGATGGGTGTCTGTTTGACCTTGCTCCGGATGAGGTTTACCTAGCAGGCTTAGTCACCTAAACCCCTGGTGGTCTCTTACACCACCGTTTCACCCTTACCCGGAAAACCGGGCGGTCTGTTTTCTGTGGCACTATCTCGCGGATTACTCCGGGTGGGTGTTACCCACCATCCTGCTCTGGGGAGCCCGGACGTTCCTCGGCGCTACCGAAGTAGCGACGCGATCGCCTGGCCAACCCCTCCAACCATTCTAGGGTAGAGCAGTTCGAGGCGCCTGACTAGGGCTCGCGGTAGGAAACGCCACGATCGAGAGCAACATTGCCCGCAGCGTCAGCGCGGGCATTCTTCTCCCGGGGAATCCATTCAAACTTCACCTCGAGGTCGCCGATGATCTGCCGGGCTTCCTGGGCCAATGTTTGCATGTCGGGGTGTTTGATTTTCCACCGTCGTGACATTTGTTCCACGACTAACTTGGAGTCCAAAAAGACGTGGAGGCGCGCGTCTGCCTGAATGTCCCACGCCGCTTTGATGCCCTCAATCATGCCGCGGTATTCAGCCACATTGTTTGATGCCACCCCGCAGAGCACCCCCAACGTCACTAAGGTTTCTCCGGTGGCGGGATCAATCACTACTGCGCCGCCGGCAGCGGCGCCAGGGTTACCCCGCGAAGCGCCATCGGCTTCCACGATGAGGTACTCGAAGCTCACAGGCCAGACTCGGCAGTCCTGACCAAAATGGCGTTACTCGTGGGGCACATAGCAACCTCGTCTTCAGAAGTCTGGCGAAGGGTTTGAATCTCTAACTCTGTCAACGTGACTCCGCTGGCCCGCGAAACTCTGCCCCGCAGCAGAGACGCTCCGATTCCATAGCGCTCGCGTTGGCGTTCGTAAAGCTCAATGAGATCCACAGGCAAGGTGCCGACGAGCGCTCCTCGTTGGTCCTCCAGATCACGCCTGACGCCGCCAAGTTCTTCTTGCTGGCGACGCTCTTGCTCTCTAGCCCCTCCCAGAGCGGCCTCGACAGTATCGAGCTCACCAGCAATCTCGGCGAGGGTAGTCTCCGCTGCATCAAGGTTTTCCATGATGGCAAGCTCAATGTCTTCAAGGTCACCTTGCCTGCTGTTCAGGCTTTCCAGTTCGTGCTCCAAACTTTGAGCGTCCTTGGACGAAGTCGTGTTCATCAGTCGTTCAGAATCCTTCGTGATGCGCGCCTCGACGAGGGCAACATCGGACTCTGCTCGGGTAAGTTCGGAACGAATATTTTCGGACACCACCATGGCGTCATGGCGCCTCGTCTTAATCTCAGCCGTCGCTTTTTCGAGCGTCTCTATGCTGAGCTCTATTGCAAGCCCGCGTAACTGTGATGCGGTGCGGGCAAGAGAGACATCAAAGTCGGCAAGCTCTAAAAGCTTGGCCTGGTCACTAGCCGATGCGTGAAGGGCCATTTATTTTCCTCCCCCTCGTTGAACTTGAAAAACCCACGGATCGGTGTTCAAATCACCGACAGTAATAGATATTCCCAAAGCGGTCTGAAGATCTATGGCTGCCTGGTCAAGCCACAGCCATTCCGCGGCGAAGTGTGAGATGTTGATTAGCGCGGGGCCACCGGACACGGCCGCCTGTTCGCGAGCTTCGCTCGCCACGTGGTGGCGAAGATCGCTGGTGATGTAGACATCACTCGCGATGACTGCCGGATGACCGAGCAACGAATCTCCCGCCCCGGCGCAGAGCGACACCGTGGTAACCACCGCTTCAGGATCCCCGGCAACGACGGGTCCCACAGCGGTGTGAGGAAGAACCTCGCCCAGCACCACCGCCAGTTCATACAGCGTGACGGGCCGAGGAAGGGAGCCGGTACGTCCCAACCCATGCCCAGGGGTAACCCCCGAGGTAATGGGGATGTGATCGACGAGCTCAAGCAGCTCTGCCAGGCGGGCAGAGGTTCCTGTGGGGACAACGTCAGCGTTGGTGTGTGCTGCATAGAGCGCACAGCCTGCGCGAATCAGCGTGGCAAGGAGATAACCCTTATAGGTGGACTCTGCCACCGTGGTGACCCCGCGCAGCAGCAGAGGATGGTGGGCAACAATCAGGTCCGCGCCATTGTCCAAAGCTTCGGCCACACTCTCGCGAGTGACATCAACCATCAGGTGAATGGAGGTCACCGAAGAGGCAAGGTCACCCACGATAAGACCGGGCGCATCCCATACTTCTGACCCTGCGAGAGGCCACAGATTTTCCAGGGTGGTGATGACATCCGCGAGGGTCAAAGACCCGGCAGAGCTTTTAGCCATCAAGCTTCACCTTGGGCTTCTTCGCCGGCAGCGCTGCCAACGCACTGACAAGCGCAGCAATGCCCAAAGCGACAAACACACCCAGGTTGCCCGCGAAAAGAGTATTCATCCCCGCTCGTTCAAGCAGAGGAACCAGATAGCCTTGCCAGCTCAACCAGGAGACCCCCGAGGACACAAGACCCAGACCGAGCCCGATGGCCACCAGCACTCCCAGAAGAGGTCCCAATCTCCAGGACACGGCCTGGGTGTTCGTTTTTTTCGACGAAAGAATGGCATCAACAGCGGTTGCTCCAGCCCACGCGGCGATGACGACGCCAAGGGTGGGAAGAAGCCCCAGCACGCTGGCCGTGGCCTCTGCGCTGAAGACAATCGCGAGAGCAACAACC
>CAYUJX010000006.1:0-8886 GCA_964445125.1 uncultured Microbacteriaceae bacterium | reverse complement strand
CCAGAGGGAGCGTCGCACCAACGGCACTGGTACTACGCAGTGCCCGAGGGCTGCGCCTCCCCTTCAGTCGTGCCATGTCACTGGCAGGTGGAATCAGCATAAGTAGGGCTCCAACGAGCAGAAAAGACCCCGTCGCCAGAAGATCTACTGCGTCGGCCTGCCACGCCCACTCTGGCGAGCCTGTGAGGAATGAAGAAGTTTGGAACACGAGGGCACCGGCGCCTAGAACACCGAGCCCCGCGCTTATCCACAGAGTGACGCGCACCATGGTGGCTCCGACAAGTGCAGGAATAAGCGCAAGCATTCCCAGACCGACAGCCGCCCCAGGATGAGCAAACCATTCGTCCCCCGTCCACCATCTCGCAGCGGTACCAATCATGACAAGGGTTCTTTCGGCCCACCACAAAGCCCCGGCCACCACTGCAACTCTCACCACCATCATGAGCACAGAGGGAACGATTGTGCCGCGAGTCCCAAAAGTCGCGGCACCAGGATTCTTGGCCTTCGAAAGTGCCCCTACAAGCCACGCAACGGTGAGTCCCACAACGGCGCCCACGGCAAGAGACTCGATGAGGCCCAGCCCCCCTGCGACCAGAGTCGCCCCGGCTGTGAGGGCGACCAAAGGAATCAAGGCAAAGCCCCAGGTTGAGAGGAGGGCCCAAGGCCTTTGGTATTCGCCGTCGGGGAGAGGAGCTGGCGGGACTACCACACCGGCTTCCGGGGCTTCTTGGCTGAGCGGCCAGGTATCATCCGTCGAGACGAGAGAAGCAGTGTCATCCTCGGCGGATTCGAATTTCAGCGTCGTGACTTCACGGGTCACTTCTGAAGTTTCGACTGAACCCTCGGAGCTCAGTTCTTCTGCGACGCCCTCTGGCTCCAGCTCTGGCTCCAGCTCTGGCTCCCGGGGGATTTTGTCGGCCTCCCCCTCCTCTGGCCGAAGACCAAGTGCATCAAATATGAGCGCTGCAGGCTTTGCCGCGTCAAAAATTCCCCGCTCGTGAGCAATGATGCCGTCAACGTCATCTTCTTGGGCATGCCGGATTGACGCCGCCCACGAGGAAAAAGTGGCTTCGTCCTGGGACCCCAAGGTTATTTCACGCTCGTGAGCAATGATTCCCTCAGCTCGATCTTCTCGGGTGCGGCGGAGGGCCGCTGCCCACGAGGAAAAAGCGAATTCCTCTTCGCCACGCAAGAAAATCTGCTTTTGGAGCTCCTCGATCATGTCGCCCGTACTTCCGGCGCCCTGCCGGTCAAATTCTGCGACAATCTCTTCTTCGGTGCGATAGGTACGAACGGGGGCAGGCAAATATGAGGTGAGCGACGCTCTCTCCGGGGGTTCGTCGGTGCTGTCTTCCTCAGTCACAGAGGACGAATTGGTGTAGACCACATCATCATCAGGCGGCTCAAACGTCGTGCGCCGGGGCCCCTCGAAATCACTATCGGCAAATTCGTCATTGACCATCCCTCAAGGATAGGCGCATCCGGAGTTTGATGCGCGCTGAGAGGGGCCACCAGGGTGTGCCGGGAACACGCAGAACCGGACCGAAACCTGCGACCTCAAGCCCGTGATTTTCTTTTCCGACAACAAGAGACGACACCGCGGGTGCCACCGCTAGCACCGCAGAAGCCAAAGACATCGCTGTGCTTGCGAGAAAAAGCTGTGGCGTCCTCCCCCTGGCGAGGAATGCCGAAACGACATAGCCCAGAACGGAGGTGCCCCGTGTGCATCCGCCTCGGCCCTTTCGTGCCGCCAGTAGAGCCGGTGATGGAATACCCCTTGCCTCCAGAAGCCCGGCACACGCGAGAGTTATCGTTGAGCTCTGCGTTCCCCCACTCGTGCTTCGCTAGGGTGAACATCATCGCCAAACGCCCTCAGGGAGAGACCATGACACCGGAACACACGTCAACCTGGCTTGCTCACCGACGCATGATCGTGGTGTCCCAAATGGCCCCCACGGCACTGCTCATCACCACCGTTGCATTGCTCCAGTTCGGCCTTGCCGAAACGTCTTTCGCATTGCGCGTTGCAACGGCCGGCATTTTGTTGGCATCGGGCATCCTCGGCGCGCTCGTCCAGTTCACCTCCGCCACAGAGGCTGAAGCACTCTCTCAGTCTTCTCCGTCAGAGAAGTCAATCTCTTCTTGGCTGTGGGTTGTGAAGTACGTGACACCCGCAATTTTTGTGGTGATTTATGTGGCGCTCATGGTCGCGCTGTTCGGATAAATAATGAGTGGGCCCGGAGGGACTCGAACCCCCGGCATCCACGGTGTAAACGTGGCGCTCTAACCAACTGAGCTACAGGCCCAACGCTTTATGCTAAACCACCGACGGTCTTTCCGCCCCCATCTGGCAGTGCGCACCTGTGGCACTAGACTTGGGAATACTTGCTCGAGGCAACCCCCTGAGAAGTGGACTTCTGGATCTACCACACACAGGAAGAGGTCAGAGTGGCTGTTAATGACCAAGACCCCTATTCGTTTCACACGATGGACTCTGACCCCTCGGAGACCAGTGAATGGCAAGAATCTCTTGACGCCGTTGTAGCCCGCTCGGGCCACCAGCGCGGCCGAGAGATTATGCTGAGCCTTCTCAAGCGCTCCAAAGAGCTTCACCTGGGTGTTCCAATGGTTCCGACCACCGACTACCTCAACACCATTGCCCCCGAGAATGAACCGAAGTTCCCCGGGAACGAGGAAATAGAGCGCCGCTATCGCGCCTGGATTCGCTGGAACGCCGCGATCACCGTTCACCGCGCTCAACGCCCAGGAATTTCTGTCGGTGGTCACATCTCGACCTATGCGTCTTCGGCTGCCCTCTACGAAGTGGGTCACAATCACTTCTTCCGTGGTGCAGATCACCAAGGAGGTGGGGACCAGATTTTTTATCAAGGTCATGCCTCACCCGGTATGTATGCCAGGGCGTACCTCGAAGGGCGTCTGAGCGAGCACCAGCTCGACGGTTTCCGCCAGGAGAAATCGCACCCCTCGGGTGGCCTCCCCTCCTATCCTCACCCCAGGCTCATGTCAGAGTTCTGGCAGTTTCCCACCGTGTCGATGGGCCTGGGTCCTATTAACGCTATTTATCAAGCTCAAGCCAATCGCTACCTCCAGAACCGCGGGATTAAAGACACCTCCCAACAACATGTCTGGGCCTTCCTGGGCGATGGCGAGATGGACGAGGTCGAAAGCCGCGGAGCTTTACAGCTCGCGGCGAATGACGACCTCGACAACCTGACTTTTGTCGTCAACTGCAACCTGCAACGCCTCGATGGGCCCGTGCGGGGCAATGGAAAAATCATTCAGGAACTGGAGAGTTTCTTTCGCGGTGCGGGGTGGAACGTCATCAAAGTGGTCTGGGGTCGGGAGTGGGATTCTTTGCTCACCAAAGACCACGAAGGTGCTCTGCGAGATCTGATGAATCGCACACCCGATGGTGACTTCCAGACATACAAGGCCGAAAGTGGCGCTTACATTCGAGAAAACTTCTTCGGTCGAGATCCCCGCACCGCCGCCATGGTCGCTGGAATGAGCGATGACGACATCTGGCTTCTCAAGCGCGGTGGTCACGACTACCGAAAGGTCTACGCAGCGTTCAAGGCAGCGAGCGAGCATAAGGGCCAACCCACGGTCATTCTCGCTAAGACCGTCAAGGGCTACGGCCTAGGGCCCAGCTTCGAAGGCCGAAACGCCACCCACCAGATGAAAAAACTCACGCTGGAGAATCTCAAAACCTTCCGCGACGATATGCGCATCCCTGTCTCTGATTCTGCGCTTGAAGCGGATCTGTACCAACCGCCGTACTACCACCCCGGTGAGAATGATGAAGCGATTGCGTACATGCATGAGCGGCGCGCGGAGCTCGGCGGGTATCTTCCTGAGCGGCGCTCGAAATACACCCAGATTTCCTTACCCGGCGATGACACCTATGCGGCGGTGAAAAAGGGCTCCGGTAAGCAAGAAATTGCCACCACGATGGCTTTTGCCAGGTTGCTCAAAGACCTGCTGAAGGACTCCGAGTTGGGGCACCGCTTGGTTCCCATCATTCCCGATGAAGCGCGAACGTTTGGGATGGATGCCTACTTCCCGACCGCCAAGATTTATAACCCCCATGGCCAGAGCTACACGTCGGTAGACCGCGAGCAGTTGCTTGCATACAAGGAAAGCCCCCAAGGTCAAATACTGCACACCGGCATCAATGAAGCCGGTGCTTTTGCAGCTTTTACCGCGCTGGGAACAAGTTACGCCACCCACGGCGAACCCATCGTTCCGATTTACGTGTTCTATTCCATGTTCGGCTTCCAGCGCACCGGCGATGCGATGTGGGCTGCGGGAGACCAGATGGCCCGGGGATTTATCATGGGTGCGACTGCGGGTCGCACCACTTTGACCGGAGAAGGCCTCCAGCACGCTGACGGACACTCCCCCTTGTTGGCCTCCACCAACGCCGCAGTGGTTACCTATGACCCTGCATATTCGTATGAATTGGCCCACATTGTGAAAGCCGGTTTGGAGCGCATGTATGGCGGGTCGCACCCTGACCCCAACGTCATGTACTACTTGACGATCTATAACGAGCCCCTCGTGCAACCGGCCGAACCCGCCGACGTTGACGTGGAAGGTCTCCTCAAAGGCCTGCACCGCATCAGTGAGGGCTCGGGCACGGGTCCCCGAGCCACCATCTTGGCCTCGGGTGTCGGGGTGCCCTGGGCCCTCGAAGCTCAAGGGCTGCTCGCCCAAGACTGGGGTGTCAGCGCAGAGGTCTGGTCGGTAACCTCCTGGAACGAGCTTCGACGCGACGGTGTCGCCGTTGAGCGCCACAACTTCTTGTACCCCGAGGAAACCCCACAGGTCCCCTATGTGACGCAGCGCCTGAACGAAAGCCAGGGGCCCGTTGTTGCGGTCAGCGATTTCACCCACGCGGTGCAGGACCAGATCAGAGAATTCGTGCCCCGCAGCTACCTCACGCTGGGGGCAGACGGGTTTGGCTTTAGCGACACCAGGCCTGCCGCTCGGCGTCACTTCGCCATCGATGGGCCCTCTGTTGCAGCACGGGTGTTGCAACAGCTCGGCGTTGACGGCTTGGTGCCAGAGTCTTCTCTGCGCGACGCCATCGCCAAATACAAACTGCACGACGTCACAGCCGGCACCAGCGGATCTGCCGGTGGTGAGTCCTAAGCGGGCATCGCGTTCCGTTTAATAGCACTATGGCTATGACCAAGAAGCAAACGCTGGCGTGGCTTCGCAATATCTCAGGCGAGATGGCGAGCACCACGCTGGCGACGCTTGAGTCCACCTTGCCCTGGTATCGAGACATGCCCCCGGGGCGTCGCTCCACCGTGGGAATGGTCGCTCAGACGGGAATTTCGTCCTTCATCTCCTGGTACGACGACCCGCAATCCACCCCCTGGATTGCCTCAGATGTTTTTGGGGTAGCGCCCCGGGAGTTGTTGCGTTCTGTGAGTTTGCAACAAACCCTGCAACTGATCAAGGTCACCGTTGAAGTAGTGGAGGAACAACTCCGCGGGTCACCCCCGGAGCTTCGCGAAGCGATCCTGCACTATTCCCGTGAAATCGCCTTCGCCGCAGCGGACGTGTATGCCAGGGCCGCTGAAGCCAGGGGGCTGTGGGACGCCAGGCTCGAAGCTCTAGCCGTGGATTCCATTCTTAGCGGTGAATACGACCAAGAGTTACCCTCGCGCATTGCCGCACTCGGGTGGATGGGTCACGGTGAGGTTGCGGTGGTGGTCGGCACAAGCCCCCGCATGGTCGATGTGGATGACATTCGACGGACGTCTCGCCACCAGCACGCAGACGTGCTGGTGGGAGTTCAAGGAAACAGGCTTGTTGTGGTGATTGGTCGTCGAGCCGAAGAAGATGAATCGGTGAGCGCCCCGTCGAGTTTTATGGAGATTGCCACAGCGATGGAACAAAGCTTTGGACCGGGCGCCCTCGTGGTGGGTCCTACCGTGGCGTCCGTTGTCGATGCAGCAAAAAGTGCAAAAGCAGCTCTCGCTGGTTTTTCTGTCGCCAAAGCCCGCCGCGAACTCAACCGTCCCTTGTCTGCCGACGACGTCTTACCCGAGAGGGCCTTGGCCGGGGACCCGCTGGCGCGCAGGGCATTGGTCACGCACATTTATGAACCGCTGCGCGATCACCAACTCGATCTTCTGGGCACTCTCTGGACATATCTCGAGACGGGTCATTCTTTGGAAGCCACCGCGCGCGAACTGTTTGTGCACGCGAACACAGTGCGCTACCGATTGAAAAAAGTAGCCCAGGTGGTCAGTTGGGATCCCGGAAATCCTCGAGATGCGCTCACCCTGCACCTGGCCATCATCCTGGGAACGATGAGCGAGCCGTATACCCCGGGAATGGGCTCCAGGGTCCTGTAGCTTCCCTACAACAATGCGTCCTTTAAACATGACGCTACGCACCACACGGTGGTAGCTAGCAAGAAGGGAAACTGGACACTATGTTTGTTATTGTCGCCCCCGGGCAGGGATCCCAAAAACCAGGCTTCCTCGAACCGTGGCTTGCCAACCACGACCAACGCGCAACAGTGGAGCGATGGTCCCACGCCATTAATGTCGATCTCATCGCCCATGGCACCACCAGCAATGAAGACACCATTAGAGACACCGCGGTAGCACAGCCCCTCATTGTTGCAGCGGGAATTCTGACCGGGCGGGCACTTCTTCGGGTCTTGCCCGCAGGAACTCCTCTCGCTTTTGCTGGCCATTCCGTGGGGGAATTCACCGCGGCTGCTTTAGCCGGCGTGCTGAGCGATGAAGACGCCCTGAACCTTGTCGCCGTGCGAGGCACGGCCATGTCAGAAGCTTCTGCTCTCACTCCGACAGGCATGGCAGCGGTAATTGGTGGGGCCGCCGAGGATCTCGAGCCTGTTCTGGCGGAGCACGGATTGAGAGCTGCCAACTACAACGGTGGCGGCCAGATCGTAGTTGCCGGCACGCTTCGCGACCTTGACACTTTTGCCCAGAATCCTCCTGCGGGCACCCGGGTAATCCCCCTGCAGGTGGCTGGAGCTTTTCATACTCCGTTTATGGAAAGCGCGCTAGACGCTTTGGCCGCGGCGGCGAGTGCTCTCACACCGGGGGACCCCAGTCATCCGCTATTCACCAATCGAGATGGTTCAGTGCTCACCCAGGGACACGATGTCCTCAGCTCCTTGGTGGCGCAGGTCACCCAACCTGTTCGCTGGGACTCCTGCATGGCATCCTTCGAAAAAAGCGGAATTCACGGCATGATAGAGCTTGCCCCCGCCGGAGCTCTTGTTGGTCTTGCCAAGCGGGGAATGAAGGGAGTTCCCGCCGTGGCACTGCGTCATCCCGATGACCTCGAACTCGCTAGCGAGATGGTGAGACCCTCATGAGTCCTCTGCGCCAAGCCACAGGTTCGCCTTTCACCCGCATTTTGGGACTCGGCGCTGCTCGAGGAGACACCTCTGTAAGTAACGACGAGGTCGCTGGGCCCATTGACTCCTCCGACGAATGGATTCGCCAGCGCACCGGTGTGATTGAACGAAAACGCTCTAGCGCTCACGAAGGGGTGATCGATTTAGCCGAGCGGGCGGCGAAAGAGGCACAAGAGAAATCGGGAATTAGCCCCAGCGATATTGGTGCCGTCATCGTCGCCACCATCAGTAATCCGGTTCAAACCCCTTCCTTGGCGTCGCTTCTCGCACACCGCATAGGAGTAGCACCAGCGGCTGCCTACGATATTTCCGCAGCGTGCGCCGGATACACCTATGGGATTGCGCAGGCCGATGCTCTGATTCGCTCCGGCGCAGCGAGCCACGTCCTCGTCGTGGGGGCTGAGAAACTCAGCGAACTGGTGGAACCCACTGATCGAAGTATTTCCTTCCTCCTGGGCGATGGTGCCGGCGCTGCCGTGGTGGGCCCCAGCGACACCATAGGCATCGGTCCCACCATATGGGGATCCGACGGGTCTAAGTGGGATGCGGTGGGAATGAATAAGCCGCTCAAGGCGGCTTTTGAGGACCGCGAGGGCGGCTATCCAACCCTTCGCCAGGACGGCCAAGCGGTTTTCCGTTGGGCTGTATGGGAAATGGCCAAAGTGGCTAAGGAGGCGTTGGAGGTGTCGGGGGTTTCCGTCGAGGAACTGACCGCCTTTGTTCCCCACCAGGCCAACATGCGCATTATTGATGAGTTTGCCAAGCAGCTAGGGCTCCCCGAATCGGTCCTCATTGCGAGGGATATTGAAACCACAGGTAACACCTCGGCCGCTTCCATCCCGCTAGCGATGCACCGCCTCCTTGAAGAACACCCTGAGGCCTCCGGAGGGCTCGCTCTGCAAATAGGATTTGGCGCGGGCTTGGTCTTTGGCGCACAGGTCGTCACACTCCCCTAGAGTCATCTCTGGCTCTAAGATTGAAGCTGGATCTCGATAGAAAAAGAAAAGGATAAACATGGCGCACACGACAGAAGAAGTTTTGGCAGGTTTGACAGAATTGGTGACCGACGAAACCGGCATTGCAGCCGATCAGGTCAGCTTGGAAAAGTCTTTCACTGACGATCTCGATATCGACTCCATTTCAATGATGACCATTGTGGTCAACGCCGAAGAGAAGTTCGACGTAAAGATCCCGGACGACGAAGTGAAGAACCTCACCACGGTGGGCGAAGCCGTCGAGTTCATTACCAAGGCGCAGGCCTAGGCCCACCGCTCAGGCCCCCACTCATGACCACTGTTGTCGTCACCGGTATCGGGACAACAAACCCTTTAGGGGGGGATGTTGCCTCCACGTGGGCGGCACTGCTGGCGGGGGAATCAGGAATCTCCACCCTTGAATACGACTGGGTAGCACAGCACGAGCTCCCGGTTACTTTTGCTGGCCAAGCCAAAGTC
>CAYUJX010000005.1:27553-36340 GCA_964445125.1 uncultured Microbacteriaceae bacterium | reverse complement strand
CGTCCTTGTTCTTTTTGATGCCCGCAGGCAGCGCGTTGATGGCACCCTCGCCGCGTTGCACAATCAGGTCGACAAGGCCAATGTCCTCGAATTCGGCGACGATCTCAGAGTCACCCGCCTGGATATACGTGTCCAGGAGGAAGCGCATTCCTGCTTCAAACTGCTTGAAGTCGACGTTCTCGTTTGCGCCAAGCTTCACCTCATCCCGGACTGCAACGTAGTGAGCGACTTCCTTCTTAATCGCTGCAGCTTGCTCGATGGTGTAGCCCGCGGAATCCATGTCATTGGCGAGCATCGCGTAGGCCCGGACAAGACCGCTCACTGATTTGTAGAGCTCCACACGCTTCGACTCGTTGGCCTTGAGCTGGTCGGCATTGCCTGCCTCAGCCGCACAAAAGTAGTGCTGATACTCCAAAGTTTCCTTCGGCGGCGCGACTGGTTCGCACAAAGCGCGAATTCGCTCGAGTGCGTCGTCGAGGTCTTTGCGTTCCTGCTCGCTGCGGTCCTTAAGTAACCCTTCGATGTCGGTCTTTTCGTAACCGTCGAGTGCGCCGGAGGTGTAGTCACCGATGGCGTCTTTTAACGAGCTGAAGAGGTCTTGGTAGTCGACGATGTAGCCGTATTCTTTGTCATCACCGTCGAGGCGGTTGACGCGGCAAATCGCCTGGAAGAGACCATGGTCACGCATCTTCTTGTCGATGTAGAGATAAGTCGCTGAGGGCGCGTCAAACCCGGTGAGAAGCTTGTCGACAACGATAAGCAGGCGCATTTGGCCCGGTTCTTCGATGAAGCGCCGTTTGACATCCTTCTCAAATTGCTCGATTTTCAGCACAGCCTGATCAGCGGGTTCGCCAAAATAGTCAGCGAGCATCTGGCGGTAAATGCCATATCGGCGAATCTTTTCCGTTGCGCCGTGGCCGCCATCTTCCTTAGATATGTCGCCGGCCATCGGCACATAACTTGTAACAATCGCCACCTTGCCCTTGAAGCCGGCCTGAACAAACATTTCGTAGAACTTGCAGGCCTGGTAGATGCTCGAGCCGACGAGCATGGCGTTGCCGCGGCCATCCATCAGACGTGGCCGAAGCTCCATGTCGAGCAGAATATCGTGCACGATTCGCTTTGAGCGGGGCTCGGCACTAACCACTTTCTGCATGGTGCCCCAACGCTTCTTCAGCTCCGCTTTCGACAGGTCAGTCATGCCTTTGGTCTTGGCATCGAACCACTTGTCGACCTGGCCGTGGCTTGTGAGCTCCTGATCGATATTCCGTGCTTCATATCGAAGTTCAAGCACGACACCGTCAGCGACGGCCTCGTCGAACTTGTAGGTGTGGATGAAGCTGCCGAAGGTCTCGATGCTGGTCGTTTTATCTGCCTTAAGCAGGGGAGTTCCGGTGAAACCTATGAACATTGCTCCAGGGAGAAGTTTCTTCATCGCAGTGTGCATCTTGCCCGACTGGGTGCGGTGCGCCTCGTCGACGAAGACAAAGAAGTTGCCCTTTGCGCTAAAATCTGCAGGGATTTTTGAGTTCAGTTCAGTGATGAACGAATCCTCTGATGTGTCGACCTGGCTATCGTCGTCCCCGCGGAATTTGTGCACCAGCGAGGCGATCAGTTGCGGCTGGTAATTGTTGAGGGCTGTGATGAGATCAACTCCACTGTTGGTGCGATAAATCTGTTCGTTGACCCCCCCGAACACCTTCTCGATCTGCTCATCAAGCTCAGTGCGGTCGGTGATGATCAGAACGCGAGATTCAGGCTGGTGCTCCTTGATCCATTTTGCGAGCCACACCATGGTCAGGCTCTTGCCTGATCCCTGGGTGTGCCAGATGATGCCGCCCTCGCCTGTAGCAACCCGCGCCTGGGCAGCCTTCACCCCCAAGTACTGGTTGTGACGGGCGATCTTCTTTGTCCCGGAATCAAAAACGATGAAGTCGTGGATGAGTTCAAGAAACCGATCTTTCGAACACATCTGGATCAGCCCACGGTCGAGCGGTTCCTGGATCTCGGAGGGCTCTTTCCACTCGGTCCAATACTTTTCTGGCGTATCGATTGCCGCGTAGCGGAGGCCCTCAACATCGTTGCCCGCAAACAGGAGCTGAGCCGTCGTGAAGAACGGACGGATGAAATCTTTCCCCTGATTTCCAATGTTCTGACGGATGCCTTCAGAGACACTGACCTTCGAACGCTTCAATTCGATAACACCGAGAGCGATGCCATTCACGTAGAGCACAACGTCAGGGCGCTTCGTTTGCTCGCCTTTAATCGAGACCTCTTCAGCAATCGCGAAGTGGTTGGCCACAGGGTTCGACCAGTCGACAAGCCAAACTGTCTCAAACAGCTCGCCCACCCCGCGCTTAACCTTCACTCCGTAACGAAGCAAGCGATAGACCTCGTGATTGGCTCCATAGAGCGTTCGGCCACCACCAAGAGACGCGGCCTTCTTGAGTTCGGCAATCGCCTTGTCGGCTAACTCAGCATCGTAACTACGGGCAAGCAAGTTATGCGTCAGTAGCTCAACTTCGACATGTGAGTTGTTTTCGCGATATTCCCAGTTGCCGAGGTAGTCGTAGCCGAGTTGTTGCCTGAGCAACGCTACGACGTGGTCCTGAGTCTTGCGTTCAATTTGCCCGACGACACTCATGCTGCAACCTCTGCGAATACCAGGCGAGTGCGTCCAGTCAGAAGTTCCTGCATCATCCCTTGCTTCAGGGCTCGAGTCTTAGCCAGCCGTTGCGTAAGCGCTGCTAGCTCCGCGTCCATGTCCGTCAACAAGGCGGCAATGGCGGTCTGTTCAGGGGCGCTCGGAAGGGGCAGCTTTAGCTTTGGGATGTTGGTTTTGCTGATACCGGAAACCTTTGTTCCCACAGCGTAGAAAAGGAACTGCTCCCGAATAGCTGCGGTCTGAAAACAGTATTGCCGATACTCGTGGACCAGTTCGTCCGTCTTGCTCTTCGCAACTATTGTGTGCAGACCAGAAATGAACGGGACGTTATCCTTGTTCACGACGACCACATGCCTGCTCGTTCCCTCGTCGTCCTCGGAGGCGTCAACGAACACAACATCGCCATCTTTGAGCAAAGAGCCGGATGAAACTCGCTTCAATGGAACGTCGAGCTTGGGGATGTCCTGATAGTCGGTGCGCGCGTCAACGGAGGTCTTCGTTGAGCCATGGATGTCGCCATAGTGCAGATAACATTGTCCTTCCGTGGAAAGTTGGTCGCGTGATGCCGAATAGCCGCCGCTAAAAGAGAATAAGTCGCCGAGAGTCTTCATCTCCCACTCGCCTTGGAAGCCAGGGAGGCGTGTTTGTCCGGTGAGGAGTTGCTGCATGGCGGCCTGTTTGAGGTCACGCTTCTTGGCGACGAGCAGGTCTAGCGCGCCCAGCAGCGCGTCCACATCTCTCAACGCCGCAGCGATAGCGCGTTGCTCAGGTCTGGTAGGAACTGGAATCAAGTAGGGGCGTAGCTTCTCAAGACTGAGGTTCAGCTGCGCGCCGGGCGAGGCCAACCTCTCAAAGCTCTCTTTGCGGTGCGCCAATTCGTAGAGGAGCCAAACCTTCTCTACAGCAGCGCCTGGAACGATAGCAACCAGACTGTCGGGGCACGATGCCTCAAACACGGCAATACCGACGTCTCCAATGTTTGCCGCGATGGTGAAGAAGAGGGTGCCTTTGGGAAACAGCCGGCTTACCAGTAGCCCATCGTTGTTGAGCGTCTGCGTGAAGGAGGTGATCAAGCCACCAGATCGTCTTACGTCACCAGTTTGAATGAATGGGAAGTCACCACCATAATATTTTGGGTCATTGCGAGGTCGAGCGCTGAATTTCCCACGCTGAATTGATGTTATTTTTCCAAGAGACAACACGTCCCAATCCTCAGGGATTAGGCCCACCTCAGTGTCCTTGTAGTTGGGCTTTATTTCCACAATGCACCCATCATTTTGAGGTGTTCCTCGACGCGACTGGCGAGCACGGTAACTTCGTCGGTGAGCTGCGGCAGCGGGGTGGAGTAGCGTTCGGCGAGCTGGCGGATGCGGTCAGTGAGGGTCTGCGAGATGCGGTCGAGTTCACCCTGGACTGCGTCAGCGAGGGTGGCCAGCCATTTGTCGTCCACCACTAGAGCCTTAATATCGTGCTCGGTGAGCGAGTGATACTTGGCGTCCAGTTGGGCGTCCAGGTCCGCCAGCGCCTGTTTGAGACGGCTCCTGGTGCTTGACTGTTTGTCAAGCAGCGCGCCATAGTCTTCCAGCGCTTTGCACTCATCGGCAAAGTTTCGGTCTTTACCTATCTCCTTCAGGAGCGCCGTCACAGCCTTCTTGGTAATTTTCCGCTTGTCACCTTCGCCCTCGATCACTTCCTCTAGAAACCCGCCGTCACCGCCCTGTTCCTCTAACAGCTCCTCGAGTCGCTGATCGATCTCGGCGAGTTCCTGCTCGACGCTTTCGATGGCGTTGCGTTCGGCCACAAAGTAGCGGGCGATGAGAATATTTCCGGGGATGAGGTCAGACCTGAACCGGCGCTGTCCTTTTTTGTAGTCGTGCACCTCCGGCCAGACCAGTGTGTTGCCCTTCTTTTTGACACGGAGCACTTCACGAACCTGAGCGCCCGCTTTCCACCCTTCGGCTGAAACGATGTAGCAATCGTCCTGCATAGTCTCCGTCCAGTAGTCCATCAGGTGCTGATAGATGTCATAGTGGGCAAGCAAGGGCGTTGGCGCGAAAGTGGCGAGCAGGTCTTCGGAGAGCGCGTCAATTAGGGCCTTGGGGTGGTTACCGGCGGCATCGGTGGCGAAGCCTTTAAGTCGTGGCGCGTTGGTGGCCTTCCACTCCGCGAAGAGCTTGTCGACGTTGGTCTTGAATGCGGTGAACTCTGGGTGGCCGAAGATGGCGGGCTTCACCTCAAAGCTGGTGAGCTCGTAATAGCCGGGATGCGCGGACTTCTTGAACAAGGTGGCGCGCAAGTTGGGCATGATCTGCCAGTAGCGGTCAAGTGCGTCTATGTCGCGCTCGGGTATGCCGCCACGCAGGTGGCCGTCAATGTCCTGGAGATCCTCAGGCTCGGTGCTGTCAATGTAGCGCGGGAGGTTGAGGTTGTAGTCGTTCCTTGGATCGCTGATTTCTGCAACCGACACCATGCGGGCGTAGCCCGGCACTTCGGTCTGGCGCTTGAACGTGTCCACGATTTTGTGGATGTCCTGAGAGCGCAAACGGTTTTTCGGGCCGTCCTTTTTGAAGCCTTTGGAGGCGTCGATCATGAAAATGCCGGTCCGTGTCTGCGCGTTCTCTTTGTCGAGGATGAGGATGCAGGCAGGAATGGGGGTGCCGTAGAAAAGGTTCGGTGGCAGGCCGATGATGCCCTTGATGTAGCGGCGCTTGACGATTTCCTTGCGGATCACCGCTTCGGAGTTGCCGCGGAAGAGAACCCCATGCGGCAGGATCACCGCACCCTTGCCAGTGCTTTTGAGCGACTTGAGAATATGAAGCAAGAAGGCGAAGTCACCATTCTTATTAGGAGGACGCCCGTAGCCGTCAAAGCGGCCGTACTCTTTGTCGAGGCCGTTCGTCCATGACTTGGTGGAGAACGGTGGGTTAGCAACGAGGAAGTCGAACGTATCAAGTCGATCGTTCGTTGTGAACTGAGGGCTTGAGATCGTGTCGCCCTTGCGAATATCGGCAATCTCGTTGCCGTGCAAAATCATGTTCATCTTCGCGAGCGCCCAGTTCTTGTTGTCCTTCTCCTGGCCGTAGATCGTCAGCCCGTTTGGTGCGGCGTCGGCAATCTTCAGCAGCAACGAGCCTGACCCACATGTCGGGTCGTAGACCGTTGCCGAGTAGGGAGTGCTCGGCGTCATGCCGATCAGCTGAGCCATGCTGCGCGAGACCTCGGCAGGCGTGTAGAACTGACCCTTCGACTTTCCAGATTCGGTTGCAAAGTGACGCATCAGGTACTCATAGGCGTCTCCAAGAAGGTCGTCGCCTTCTGCGCGAGAGCCACGGAAGTCGAGTTCCTGGAAGATCGAGATCAAGTTCGTCAGACGATCCTGCATCTCTTTACCCTTGCCGAGCTTCTCATCATTGTTGAAGTCCGTGTCGGTAAAAACACTTTGCAGGTCGTTGGCTTCGGCGAGCTTGCTGATTGCCTTGTTGATCTTGTCGCCGATCTCCTTGTCACCCTTGAAAGTCACGAGGTCGTCGAATGAGCCGCCCACAGGAACTTCGATCAGACTGTTTCTATCTGACTTCGCCTTGTCGGTGACGTACTTCACGAAAAGAAGGGTCAGGACATAGTCCTTGTACTCGGAAGCATCCATGCCGCCTCGAAGCTCGTCCGCACTGCTCCAGAGTGAGCTGTAGAGGTCAGACTTCTTGAGAGCCACTACTTTCGGACCGCCCTCGAAGACGCGCCCGTCAAAACTAATCCGTTCATAGTTCGATGTGTCATGTCGTGAGTGCTCTCCCTCGTACCATCGTGTGTCCGCTATTCATTCAAAACGCTTGCTAGCAGGCTACCGACGTCTGCAGACAAAAACACTGTTTCGCTTCAGGCAATTCACTCCTCGCAGGAACCTCAAGCCGGTCACTGAATTATTCTCCAACCAGACCACGAGCCACCTTTTCGAGAACTATCGAAGTGATCCGCGACGCGGGTGGGAGAAGATCGCGAGCTCGGTCAGGTAGTTCCGAGTGATGCCGGGCACAGTCGTAGGCTGGCAGACCGAGAACTCAATCGCTGCACCGATAAGGCACACAAGGGCATGAGCTACTAGACGGCGAGCGTCAACTAATTACGAAGGATTCTTCGATAAATATCCCGAGCTCTCACCTCCTCCAGAAATGCAGGAAGCGATAGACGTTGCGAGGGAGTGGCTGCAAAATAGCCGGGGGGAAACCGTCTCTAAAAGAATGTTCGGGGAACATGCTCGAACAGACGTCCATGTTCTGCTTCGCGGCCATGCAATTCTTGCCTCTGATGTACGGACAGTAGATGGAGGGAAATTTCACGCTGGCGAAGACCCAGGAGCAATGTCCTCTTGGTATCAGCTACTTGGTGCGCCAATTGGCTGAACGTCTCGCGCAGGGTGACACTGAGGATGTTCTCGACGCTGTAGAGGCGTAACTACTTAGGGGGTCGGATTTTCACCGGAGGTGGCCCTCCCCGTTTTCAGGGGACTCTAACAAGAATGGTTTTCCCGCTGTCGTCGATTGTCCACCACGGTAAGAAATCCTACAGTCGGCACAGTAGTAGCCGATGTCGTCAAGGTCGCATCTCATCAGACAAGTGGGGCAGTTGGGGGAGAACACTGGTCCTACCTGGGTCATAGGATCACAGTAGGGACATATGACTCCAGCCCGCTGAGGTTGTCCACAAAGGCCTCTCGCGGATTCTGTGGAAAAACAGTAGCGTGCAGTTATAAGAAAAATTATGGTCCCCGTTTCTGTTGCTTTGCTGCTCGCGGGGTGTGCTTCGCCGGTCTAGGCCAAAGCTTGTGAGGGGTTCTACTCCACTCCGCGAGACAGTTTTGGGAGCGATAGCGTTGCCCGGGTGCTTTTTTTTCAAAGCTTGGGGGAACAGGCCCTCGGAACTCCAGTAGGGCGGGCCTTTAGAGGGCACGCTAGAACCCTGGAAATACTGGAAGACACTCTTGCTCTCGAGGCCTCTGAATTCAAGAAGAGGCTCGTGCTCGACACGATTGACTCCCTCGAAACGGAACACGAGGACCTGATTGTCCGGTGCGACGAGATTCTGAATGACTAGCCGCTGAGGCGAATGGATTGAACCTCGGACTCGACTTGCCGCTTTCCGCTCGCGGGTTCCGGCAATCGGATCGGGATCAACTTCCCTCGACTATCGCACGACTATCGCACGACTATCGCACGACTATCGCACGGGCCCTACCTCAAGAGCTTAGAGGCCAGTAAATGCCTGGCATATTACGGTGGGCGATACTGGGATCGAACCAGTGACCTCTTCCGCATCAGTTTTGTGTCCCGTAATCCACGTGCGCCCTAAAGCTTGCAATGGCGAGGACAAAAAATCACGCCCCAAGGAGACCTGCGGGCTAGGAAATGTTTTTGGCTAAACCCGACCTATAGTGCGAAGGTTGTTGATCCCCGCAGTGCGGTCTGATTGCCACTTTTCAAAGCCGCGGCCTCCATTGGCACCTCTTGGCTCGTGGATTATGTCAGTCGACATGTCAGTCGATCGGGTGGCCACTGTGACATTTCCTGACACTTCCAGACACATCTCACCCCTGCTAAACTCTAAGAAACACCGCGGGTCCTAGCTCGTTTAGGTAACTACGGATCAGAAGGTTGGGGGTTCGAATCCCTCCGGGCGTGCCACGGAATTTCGAGCAAATCCGTACTAGTTTGATGGATTCAGTAGATCCTCACGATGGTCGCCGCGCTCCAGCTTTACACCATCGTCGTTCAGTATGACCTCAACCTCGCAGGGCCCTATTGCAATCAGATCGCGCTCCTCAACAGGGGGAAGATTGTTGCAGCTGGCCCGCCGCCGCCGCCTCCGGTCGTGGTCGTGCCGGAAAATCTCGAGCCGGCCTATGAGCTCAACGTCGGTCGCGACGGCATCCCGCGGCGACCCTTCACGCCGCGGATCCCGTAGCCGAACCGCGGCGGTGTCGAGCAACTCGCATATTGCGAGGGGGTACGCGGAATTCCGGCGACCCCCTCGACGTTGCTCGATTGCGTCCGTAGAGGCTGCTCGCTCAGTGCTCGTCGTAGTGACCGGCGTGCTGGGCGTGCTTGTGGCCGTCGTGCACATAATCG
>CAYUJX010000005.1:7514-27453 GCA_964445125.1 uncultured Microbacteriaceae bacterium | reverse complement strand
ACGTGGTCGTCGTGTTGCACGGTTTCGTGGCCGCAGTCGGTCCCGTGCTCGTGCTCGTTGGCGGTGTGCTCGGCGATTGCCTCGTGCTCGTCGTAGTGGCCATCGTGCAGGGAATGGTGGTGGGTGCCATGCACGTAGTCGACGTGGTCGTCGTGTTGCACGGTTTCGTGGCCGCAGTCGGTCCCGTGCTCGTGCTGGGTGACGGTGTGCTCGGCGTGGGTTTCGGTGGTGCTCATGGGGTTGCCTTCCGGTAGTTCGGTCTGAGGGGCCGGGTGCGCGCAGCACCTTTTGTACTCCCTAGTAGACCACATCCATAAATTCATTGCAATACGTGCGGCTAATTGATACGCGTTCTCGTCAGCCTTCGAGAGCGTGTTTGACGGCGTCGTCGACGATGTGTGTCACGTGCGAGTCGGCGACCTCGTAGTGCGCCTCGCGGCCGGTGCGTTGCACCGAGACCAGTCGGGCCGAGCGCAGAGTCCGCAGGTGCTGTGACACGAGTGGCTGGGAGAGCCCGCTCTGCTCGGCCAGATGGCCCACGGTTGAGGAGCCTTGCGCGAGGATACGAAGCAGCTTTAATCGCGACGCCGACGATAGCGCTTTGAACAACTCTGCCGCTGGTTCGAGATTCTCACTCATCCCTATATATAAGCAGATGTGAATACGTGAGGACCGATGCGCGCCGATCAGACCTGCACCACCTTGCGGAAGAGTCGCGGCGTCAGAGAGCGACCGTGCTGGCCCAGATGCTCCCGGCCATAATGGCTCGAAGCTCTCGCATGACTCGATATAGCGCATGAGTTTGTCTCGAAACCGTACAGTGGTCTCAAGGGGGCGTTCGGTAAGTGATTGTTAGTGTGCGGGCATTACGAGCCGCCGAGCCGCCGAGCCGGCTTGCGGCGAGGCGGTTGAGTGAGACGTTCTGCTCGGCCGCGTCGGGGGCAAGCTGTCGGTGCACCTCTGGGGTAACGCTCACCATGAACTTGCCGGAGTAGGAGCGATCCGCAATCGCCTTGGGCAGTACCTCGCCGTCGGCGAGCATGCCGTCAAGCACGCCTCCGATCAGAGCTCGGATGCCCTGAAAAGCACCGATCTGCTTGTCATCGACAAAAGACAGCGACGGCATTTCTGCCACGGTGCCGATGTGCGCCTCATCCTCAGCCGACCAGCGCACCCGTTTGGTGTGGTGCTCTGCGTTTACGTTCGTCAGCATTCTTCTCCTGTCACCTTCTCGTTCGCCGCCAGCACCTGGCGGACCTGGGACGGCTTGGCCTTGCCGCGGTCGTTGTGGATATTCACTCGCGGGTCACCGTGCCACGGCATTTTCTCCACCCGATGAGAGTTGCGCTGCTGTTGAGGCTGACCGAAGTAGCGATCGCAGACCTTCGCCAGGTCCTCGAACAGTATTGCGCTCAGGTTTCTCAGCACCGGCCATAGCGGTTTGTCCTTGTGCCACTTATCGATAGCTTCATTATTGATAAGTGGCACAAGGGGTTGGTGAACATTTTCACAGACGGTGCGGCGCGGCGATAGTTGCTCATTATCGATGGTCGGGACGAACCCATCACGGTGCAGATCGCTGAAGCGACCCTGGCCAAAGTCACTGTCAAGAGCGTCGACTACCGATGTCAGGGCGACGACAAAACCGCTTTCACTCTTGATGTGCCAATCCGGCCAGATTGCCTGCGACCAGAACCTGGTGTGGCGCAATCGCTACCGACCAATCAGTTGACTCACGGAGTCGAGAATCGTCTGCACCGGGTGCGCAACGTCACCTACCAGGAAGACCAATCCCAGATCCGCCCCTCGATCTGCGCCGGCCACGCCCCACGTAATGGCCACCTTTTGTTATCGGGCCATCAGAATCCACTGCTTCGCCGGGCCCATGACGATCGCCAGAGCCCTCCGCGCCGCCGCCTTCAACCCAAACATTGCTCACGCTCTTGGTCGCCGCTGACTTTGAAAAGGCTTTGGACACCTTGCGCATTTGGCGTCTCTATGGTGTGATAATGTTGATAACGATAACAGGAATCATTACCGCGTCTCGCGCGCACAATCTCCCATCGTCTCCGCCCCGATCAGTCACAGCCTAGAAAGGTGCTCATGCGTTCTCAATCTTTTTCCAAGTTCCTCCTTACCGGAATTGCTGCATCGTCCCTTGTTCTCGCCGGATGTGCCGCGGCACCTACCGCCACACCCCCCAGCGCACCCACCGCCGCGGACGACAGTCGTGACAGCGGGCTGATTCAGATCGTTGCGTCGACCGATGTGTACGGCGATATCGCGTCTCGTGTGGGTGGTGAGTTCGTCGAGGTCACCTCAATCATTAGTGGCTCTGCGCAGGATCCGCACAGCTATGAAGCGACCGCGCAAGACCTACTCACCCTCTCCAAGGCTGACCTTGTGATTGAGAACGGCGGGGGTTACGACCCGTTCATCGACTCGATGCTCGAGGCCTCCGGCGATGAGAATGTCGTCGTCGTCAATGCGTCCGAGGCATCCGGGCTCATTGAAGAAGGCGAGGGCGGCCCCGATGACCACGCAGGTGAGACCGAGGAAGAGCACGCCGAGGAGGAGGGCGATGCTCACGCGGGTGAAACGGAGGAAGAGCACGCCGCCCACATCGAGGGATTCAACGAGCACGTCTGGTACAGCTTCCACGGGGTCGAGAAGATTGCCGCTGAGATAGCGCACAGGTTGGGCGAGATTGACGAAGCTAACGCCGCGGCGTACGAGGAGAACTATGAGGCCTTCGCCGCTGAGATCGCGGAACTCGAGGAGCGCGCCGAGAGCATGCAGTCCCTGGTAGCAGGCCGGGGCGCCGCGGTCACCGAGCCCGTACCGAACTACCTCCTTGAGGCGCTCGGTTTCGAGAACAAGACCCCGTCCGATTTCTCTGAAGCGGTCGAAGAGGGAACGGATGTCTCCCCTGCTGTTCTGCAGGCCACCCTGAGCTTGTTCGACGACGGCTCCGTCATTCTTCTCGCCTACAACGAGCAGACCAGCGGCCCAATCACCGAGCAAGTGCGCATTGCGGCGGAAGACGCGGGTGTCGCGGTCGTGTCACTAACCGAGACCCTTCCGGACGGCGAGGACTACATCAGCTGGATGAGAGGCAACCTCGACGCGATTGAAGATGCGCTCGCGTAAGCAATGCTGATAGTTTGAGCCAGTTTCCTGCAGGGCACGCCCACCATGGCGTGCCCTGCACATGTTCCAACCAGCCCTCGAAGGATGCCGTGCCCATGATCGAACAGTCGGTGCTGAGCTTGCGCTCCGCGACCCTCTCATTCGGTGATCGCCCACTCTGGCGCGGACTCAACCTCGAGCTGAAAGCCGGCGAGTTCCTCGCCGTCCTCGGTCCGAACGGCACCGGCAAGACGAGCATGCTCAAGGCAATTCTCGGGCAGCAAGCGCTCACGTCTGGCGCGGTCGAGATCCTCGGAAGTCCGGTTCGACGCGGCAATCGCGATATCGGCTATATCCCGCAGCAGAAGCTCCTCGACCATGGGACGCCGCTCAGGGCACGCGACCTTGTCGCATTTGGTATCGACGGACACCGCTGGGGTTTGCCGATCTCGACCCCGACGCTTCGGCGCCGGGTCGATGCCGTGCTCGAATCTGTGGGAGCCACCGATTACGCGTCCGCGCCCGTCGCGACACTCTCTGGCGGCGAGCAACAGCGCATCCGTGTCGGTCAGGCAATCGCGGGCAACCCGAAACTGCTGCTCTGCGACGAACCGCTCCTCTCCCTCGACCTTCAGCATCAGCGGGCAGTGAGCGAACTCATTGATGAGAAGCGTCGCGAACTCGATACCGCCGTCGTCTTCGTCACGCATGACGTCAACCCAATCCTGGGCATGGTCGACCGGGTGCTCTACCTCGCCGGGGGGCAGTTCCGGGTTGGCACGCCCGACGAGGTGCTGCGGTCCGACGTTCTCTCCTATATGTATGACACCCCGGTTGAGGTCATCCACAATCGAGGCCGCATCATCGTGATTGGCGCACCCGACGGACACGGCGCTCATGGGCACGACGCGCACCACGTCGAGGGTGGTGAGCACTGATGGACGATTTCTGGGGCACCCTGTTCCGCTTCGAAAACTATGGGGAATTGCTGGTTCTCGTGCAGAACTCAATCTACGCCGGCGCTCTACTCGCAGTCGTCGGTGGCTTGATTGGCGTATTCATTATGCAGCGCGACATGCAGTTCGCGGTGCACGGCATCAGCGAGCTGTCGTTCGCCGGGGCATCCGCCGCTCTCCTCTTCGGCATCAATGTGGTGCTTGGCTCCCTGATCGGCTCCCTCATTGCTGCCTTGATCATCGGCGTGCTCGGTGTGCGGGCGAAGGATCGCAACTCGATTGTCGCGGTGCTCATGCCATTCGGGCTTGGGCTGGGTATCCTGTTCCTCGCCCTGTATCCGGGGCGGAGCGCCAACAAATTCGGCCTCTTGACCGGTCAGATTGTGTCCGTCGACAACGAACAGCTCGGTCTGCTAATCACCATCTCAGTGATTGTCGTTCTCGGTCTCACCGTCCTCTGGCGCCCACTGAGCTTCGCGAGCGTCGATGCGGATGTCGCGCGAGCGCGAGGCCTTCCCGTCGCCGGAATCTCGATCGCTTTCATGATCCTGCTCGCGCTCGCGGCGGCCGTAGCCATTCAGATCATCGGTGCTCTTTTGGTGCTCGCGTTGCTGGTCACCCCGGCGGCGGCGGCCATGAGGGTGACCGCGTCTCCGTTCCTCACTCCCCTGCTGAGCGTTTTGTTCGCAACGGTGTCGATGGTCGGCGGCATTTTGTTGTCTATTGCTGGGGCGCTGCCGATTAGTCCGTTCGTGACGACAATCTCATTCCTTATTTACGTTATCTGCCGAATCATCGGGTGGCGCAGGGACTCGACGCGGGTGTCAGGTGCGCGCGTTAGAATTTCAGCATGAAGCGCAAGACCTGCGTGGTGGAGCTGTACCAATCGCGTCAGAGATTGTAAGACCCCAGCGCCGGGCGAGCTTGCGACCACGGTCATTCGAGCAAGGGAAAGTAGCAGTGAAGCGCAACACTTGGCAACGCGAAGCAGTGCGTGAAGCCCTAGGCAGCAATGCCGGGTTTGTGAGCGCCCAGAACCTTCATTCGAGTCTTCGCGGGTCGGGATCCCCAATCGGACTCGCCACCGTCTACCGTGCTCTCGCCGACCTCGCGGTCGAGGGGAAAGCCGATTCGCTGCAGTCCGACCAGGGCGAGGCGCTCTATCGCGCCTGCACTCCCGGCCACCACCACCACCACCTCATTTGTCGCAATTGCGGTCTCACCATAGAGATCGAAGCGGATGCCGTGGAGGCCTGGGCACACCAGACCGCGACAAAAAACGGTTTCACCCAGCCGAGTCACCTCGTCGACGTGTTTGGCTTCTGCGCAAAGTGCAGCCGCTCGGCCGCTTCCGCGGGTTGAGTGGGCCGTCCGCGGCCTTATCGAAATCGGGGTCTGGGTTGTCGTGATTTGGCCTGGGTTTAGTTCCGACCTTTCTTGGAGGCTGTGATGTCTCAGGACTTCGGTGACGAGCCTGCTGTGGGTGCTCTTCTCGGCCCGCGGGGTTTGCCGTTGCCGACGTAGCGGGTGCTTGGTTCGGGCCGGGGGTGCTCGATGAGGAGCCAGCCGGTCTTGACGTCGTAAAACGCGATGGTCGTGTCATCTCGGACGATCGTGACGAGTGTTCCGGCGAGGTGTGTCAATGGCCAGTCCGAAGTGCCCATCTGCGGCCAGTAGAAATGCCCGCTGGTGGCCATGAAGACTGCCCGCTCATGGCCAACAGATCTGCCCCCCAGGGGTGTGGTGGCGTTGGCCATGCGCGGTCGTCGTTGATCTAGTTCATGGGTGTGACGCCCTTCCTGGCGAGGGCCTGGGTGAGGCGGATGGAGTCTCCCGAGGTTTGGCAGACGTGAATCCCCCGGCGTTTCCGGAGACGCGATTCGTTGGAGGGATCAGTCTCATTGCACGTCCCAACACATACCCGCGCGAGCTTCGCGAGCCCGCTGCCTGAATCGTCGCCGAGGTGCGCTACCGCGCTGCCAGGCTCCACCGAAAACGGTCGTTTGCGAGCAGGTCGAGCGGCGAGGGCGTGAGCCGCGAGAATTGGCCTCCGCGACCTGCTCAAAACTCGTCACCGTAATCAAAACTGCCGAAAGCTACTGATCGGCGTATTCGGTGGAGAGTGGCCATTCTGAAGTCATGTTGTCAGCGGAGCCGATTGTGTCGGTCGACAAGGGCGGGCCGACTCAGTGAGCGTTGTTGGCTACACGCGAGTCTCCGCTCAGGATCAGAACCTCGACTCCCAAATCGACGCCCTGACGCGCGCCCCCAGGCGTGCCAATGATTTAGCTCTCTGATTGCTGGCCTCCGCTGTTGTTGCTCGGTGGCCGGCGCGCGAGCCGCGATGGTCTCAAAAATCCGGGACGCCAAGGTGGTGTTGGCTTTTTGGGCTGATAACTTCTTCGTATGAAACTTTTGGTCGGCTTAGCGGTTATTCCTCTGTTGGTCCTCACAGCGTGCGCGGGAACTAGCGAGTCGTCAGTGACTATTGCGGAACCTTTGATTGTTGAGGTATTCGCCGCAGCGGATGTTGACGAATCTGTGACGACGGCCATCGAAGAATCGTTGGCGCTGGCAACAGACATGTGGGGCTTGTATTGGCCTGTTGAGTACTGGGTGTTGGGTCTCGATGCTGACGCTGGGGTAGCCCTCGTGGCTGAGTTCTGCGAACGTCGTGATTCCCGCGGTGAGTGGAATTATGAGGAGTGCATGGAGCGCGAAGCCGGCAGCGAACAACACTCAATGATTGAGTACCAAACGCTGGGGGCTGAAGCTTTTGCTGCCAAAGAAGCCTTCGGTACGGCTGGTCGCAACGGGACAGCAGAGTGGGGAATCCACCGATACGCTTCCACACTTCCGTGGGGCTTGTCAGGGAATTTTGGAATCCCCGGAGCAGAGGACGTCAAGACCGTCTTTCACGAGTATTGGCATGCCGTGCAGCATTCATTCATCACTACTGTGGACTGGGACGAGCGCGACGCGGCGATGGGTCCCGTGTGGTTTGTTGAAGGGTCGGCCGAATACATGGCTCAATATGCGGCTGCGCAGCTGTTATCAGAGGGCACGATGCCCGCTGTTCCCGCTGGCGACTGGACCTACGTTCCCCGGGATCAAATGCAGAACAAGCTCTATGGCATCGATGAAGCTCTCTCGGGCGAGTGTTCAGGTCGGAATCTTGTGTCCATCGTGGAGTATTCAGACCCCTGCAGTGGTCTGGGCTACGACATGGGTGCGTGGGCCATTGCCTACCTGACTTCACTTACGAGCCAGGATGTCTTGCTAGAGGTGTTTCACCCCTCCGTGGAAGAACTCGGCTTCGAAGAAGCCTTTGCTCAGGCGTCAGGGATGACGCTTGAAGAGTTCAGCGCAGACTTCATGACGTTCGTTGGTGGTTCCGAGGCTGACCGGATGGCGATTCTTCAGCTTCCTTAGGCTTTGTGGTCCCGCGGGGTCAGCGGGTAGCCAGTCGATTTAGGTAAATTTTCGAGGGACAAATGTGGGCGTCTCACTCGGTGCGCTGCCGTCAATGCGCACGGGCTCAGGCACGACTATTCCGGTGTCGACCTGGTCGAGGATGCCCCGCTCGAGCACCACCGCTCCCAGGATGCCTCGTTCGACCAACCACGCCTCGGCGTCCTTCACTATTCCGGTGGCAATGAGCAGTCCGACAACAATCAACAGGCCTCCGAGGCTGCGTCGGAACACGCCCTTCGGGTCGGCCGCCCATTTCATGCGTCGCGTCACGGATTGTCCGCCGAGAGCGATGAGCAGCATGACGGCGCTGAGGCCAAAGGTGTACGCGAGCAGGTTGGCGACACCGACAGCAAAACTCGTGGGCAGCACTGCGGCCAAGATGAGTCCGTAGGTGGGGCTGCAGCTTGTGAAGATAGGGCCAAGCGAGAGCCCAAGAAGCAAAGAGCGCGCCGTTCCGGTGCGCTGAGAGGAGGAGTTAACCAGCTCGCCAGCAGCCCGGTTCAGGCCTGTGCCAGTGGAGATGCTCTCCCATAGCGCGGGTAAGGCAAGGGTCAGGCCGATGAACACGACGAGCGAGCCCGACACGATGAGCCAGACATCGGTTGGCACTCCGAGCAAAGCGCTCGTTTGGCGAATCAGCAGCGTGAACGCAATCACCGAGACGGAGAGGCTCGCAATGATCAGGTAGGCACTGCGCCGCGACGAATCGGCGGCCGAGCCGGCGAGAATGACGGGGAGTAGAGGGAGCACGCACGGCGAGAGAACCGTGAGCACTCCGGCGAGTAGCGATAGTGGCAACAGTTCCACGATTGCTGCTCAGATCTCGATAATCTCGGCGAGCAGGTCATCGAGAGATTGAGAGAGTTCCCAACGAGCAATCCCAAGCCCCGTGCTGTTGACCTGGACGAGGGTGTGCTGGGACACGACTCCGTATTTCTGCTTCATTTCGGTGGAGTTGTCGTAGTCGACAAGCAATACGAGCACGCCTTCGGGAATGCTCTGTTGGTTGGCTGCGATGTCGTCACGCAGAACCTTGCACGTCGAGCACCACGAGGCGTTGAAGAACAGCACGACCGTCTCGTCCACGCCCGCCTCGGCGAGCGTTTGCTCACTGTAGGGCTGGTATCGCTCGGAGAAACCCTCCGCGATCACAGTGGCTGACGTCGACGGGTCCGGCTCCTCGCTGCTAGGAGTAACGGTGCCCTCAGTGCTCGGCGGTGCGGCGTTCGGCTCGTCGCCATGGGGGATTACCGTGAAGGCGATGGTGGCGGCCACCACGGCCACAGCAATACCGATGATGAACAGTCTCATACAGTGGCCCCTCGCTAAACTCACGTCGTTTAGGGAAGGTTAGCCGAGAAGAAGGTGCGGGTTCAATGTTCCCGCACAGACTTTCTCCCCTGTCCTCCAGGGGACCGCCCAAGCTCTCGATGCCGGGCACTCTGGTTACTGGGGCCAGGCCACCTCCTCACCACCGACCGGAGCTGGTTGCCGCGGTGATGGTGGCCAATCGGAGAGAGGCGAGCGTGTGGACTCTTAATCAGCTACTGGGTTTAAAGAAGCGCCGGAACGGGAGGACGGCCAACAAAAAAACTAGTGAACACAGGGAAAAAGAGCCCCATTAAACAACACGAGGCTCAATCGTCGGGTGGTCAGCACTGTCCGCGGGGCCCCTGCGTGCCATCTCCGAGGCAAATTTTCTTCCCGAGGGAAAGCCTGATGACGAGTAACCTCTCCGGAGCCATTGTGGAAATGGGAAGGGGCGTAAAAGATCCAGTCATGAGTCACTGCGATAGCTTTGACAAACCATAATCGTCGAGCAAAGTTGACCTATGAATCTGGACATTGCTAAGCCCTACCTTCTCTTTTTAGGAGACGAGCGCGACAGGGTCTACGCAAAAACTGCTGCGGGGCTCGCGCAGTGGGATGGCGAGAATTGTGTCGGACAGTTGCGGTTAAGCGCTGACACGGTCGACGTCGGTCTCGAGGATTTGACACTGGATGAGGCACGCATCCGGGGAGCGAAAACCGTTGTGCTCGGCATTGTTGTTATTGGAGGCCAGATTCCGCCAGCAACGATGTCGGTGCTGCGCGAGGCCCTTGATAAAGGGTTGGACGTCGCGGCAGGGATGCATGATCGACTTTCCGACATTTCTGAGTTGCGTGAAGCGGCGGCCCGCTCTGGCGCGCGAATCATCGATGTTCGTGTCCCACCTTTGTCGCTGCCGGTGGGAACCGGGGCGCGCCGCGCGGGGAAGAGACTACTCACGATGGGTACGGATTGCGCTTTGGGAAAAAAATATACTGCCCTGGCGCTCACACGAGAGATGACAGCGCGTGGCCTTGATGTCGACTTTCGGGCGACCGGTCAAACGGGAATCCTTCTCGCCGGGTCTGGCATACCGATTGATGCCGTGGTGGCTGATTTTCTCTCCGGGGCGGTGGAAATGGTCTCTCCTATTGCTGACCCTGGGCACTGGGATGTGATTGAAGGACAAGGGAGCCTGTTCCACCCGGGTTACGCAGCGGTCACTATGGGCTTGCTTACGGGATCTCAACCTGATGCTTTTGTGGTCTGCACGGATGCGACCAGAACCCATATGGCAGGGTGGCCCGACTTTCTCTTGCCGACCATCGACGAAGTTATTGAACTGACCATTCTGATTGGCAAGAGAGCGAACCCGGCAATACGGTGCGTCGGGATTAGCGTAAACACTTCTTCGCTACCTCCCCACGAGCGCAGTGACTATCGCCTGGCCTTGGCAGCGCAATACGGTGTGCCCTGTGGCGATCCTCTCGACGGCGGGCTGGGCGAGATTGTGTCGGAGGTCATCGATGCCTTCTGAGATGAAGCTCACCGTGTATCCAAGAACCTTCCCCCTTGCTGCCCCTTTCGCCATTACCGGTTACACCTTCACCCATCTTGAGTGTGTCTGGGTGGAGCTGGAACAAGACGGAGCCATGGGGAGAGGTGAAGGCACAGGGTCCTATTACCTGGGAGAAAGCCAGGACTCTCTGATGCAGCAGATTGAGTCGATGAGACCGATTATTGAAGCTGGTGTTACCCGTGACCAGGTCAACGAAGTTATGCCCCGAGGGGGCGCTCGGAACGCTCTGGATTGCGCGTTATGGGACTTAGCGTGCAAGCAACAGAACACCAGCATTTGGGACACTCTTTCTCTGAGCCCTCGCGAACTCATCACGGTGGCAACTATTGGGGTCGCGAGCCCCGAGGAGATGGCTGAGCAAGCTGCGAGGTGGGCTGATTTTCCGGCCCTCAAGCTGAAGCTTGATGGTGAATTGGTTTTGGAGCGTGTGCGGGCAATACGAGAGGCCAGGGGTGACGCAACGCTTGTTATTGATGTCAACCAGGGTTGGACAATGGAAGAACTCGTTCGCTACACCCCACCGTTGCACGACCTCGATGTTTCTCTCATTGAGCAACCCCTCGGCCGGGGCGCGGATGAGGCCCTCCTTGGCTACACCTCGCTTATTCCCCTAGGCGCTGATGAAAGCTGCCTGGGTCTTTCGGACTACGGCTTTGCGAGAGAACGATACGACGTCATTAACGTGAAGCTCGACAAATGTGGCGGCCTGACCGAAGCCCTGAAGATAGTCGCCCGGGCGCACTCTGACGGGGTTGATCTGATGGTGGGCAACATGACGGGAACTTCGCTGTCGATGGCACCGTCTTTCGTCGTGGGCCAACACTGCGTCGTCGTCGACATTGATGGCCCTTTGTTGCTCGAAGCAGATATCGACAACGGTCTTGAATACCGCGACGGCGGAATTGTGGGGCTGCCGCGCGCTGAGCTGTGGGGTTGAGGCGACGCACACTGGTCTCGCAGCACATGGAGGAATCCAGATGTATCACTTATTCTGCCCGCACAGAGCATGCTGCTGACTTCACCCGCGGGGCGAGAACAGATCGCGAATGGTGGGTTTCACAGCCCTGCCACTGGTGTCAGGTAGGGGTGACGACAAGGGCGTTTTTAGAATTGATAAGCTCGGGACCGCCGCCTTGCATCTTCCAAGAGGAAGATGTTTCGTGGTGAGGAGTTCGCCTTCTTTATTGTTGTGAGCGTTCCCCCGAACATTGCAGTGAGTCCGCCATTCACCAATAGTTGCTTCTCACCCAAGGAGAGACATGACATTGCACCCCATTGTTGAGCATTTTGTCGGAGGAAAGAGTTTCTCCGGGTCCTCCCAAAGAAGTGCTCCGGTGTACGATCCCGCGCGGGGAATCGTCACAAAACAGGTGCGCCTGGCCTCCGCCGAGGATGTTTCTGATGCTGTCGCGGTGGCCGTGGCCGCGTTCCCGTCATGGCGGGATATGTCCTTAGCCCACAGGGTTGCCATCGTCTTCCGGTTTCGCGAACTTCTCGACTCAAAGAAGGGGGAGCTAGCCGAAATTATCACCAGTGAGCACGGAAAAGTACTTTCTGATGCCCTGGGTGAAATCTCACGGGGCCAAGAGGTTGTTGAATTTGCCTGTGGCCTGCCCCACCTTCTCAAGGGGGAGTTTTCCTTTAACGCTTCGACGAATGTCGATGTGTATTCGCTTAAGCAGCCTCTTGGCGTTGTCGGCATCATTAGCCCCTTTAACTTCCCCGCGATGGTTCCGATGTGGTTTTTCCCCGTCGCCATTGCGGCAGGAAACACGGTGATCCTTAAGCCCAGCGAGAAAGACCCCTCAGCGGCATTGTGGATTGCGAACCTCTGGAAAGAAGCGGGCCTTCCCGACGGTGTCTTTAACGTGGTGCACGGCGATAAAGAGGCGGTTGATGGCCTTCTTACTCACCCCGATGTGAAATCGATTTCTTTCGTAGGGTCCACTCCTATCGCCCAATATGTCTACGAGACGGGAGCGAAGGCAGGAAAACGTGTGCAGGCCCTTGGGGGGGCAAAGAACCACATGCTGGTTTTGCCAGACGCGGACATTGAGCTTGTCGCGGACTCCGCGATTAACGCGGGTTTTGGGTCAGCCGGGGAGAGGTGCATGGCCATCTCCGTCGTTGTCGCTGTCGATCCCGTTGGCGACACTCTGGTGGAGGCAATCATGAAAAAGATGGCCCACATTAAGGTCGGTGACGGTCGAAGAGCGTGTGATGTGGGTCCTCTCGTTACCAAGGAGCACCGAGACAAAGTTGCTTCTTACCTCGACATTGCAGATGAAGATGGCGCGACCATCGTCGTGGATGGGCGCGGAGTCGATGTCGACGGGGAGAAGGATGGTTTCTGGTTAGGTCCGTCGCTTGTCGACCATGTGCCGACAACCTCTGCCGTCTATCAAAATGAAATTTTCGGCCCCGTGTTGGCCGTTGTGCGAGTCAAGACCTATGAGGAGGGTGTTGATCTCATCAATTCCGGAGCCTTTGGGAATGGCACGGCAATCTTCACCAACGATGGTGGTGCGGCTCGCACATTTGTGAGGGACATCGAAGTGGGAATGGTCGGGGTAAACGTTCCGATTCCCGTTCCCGTGGCGTACTTTTCCTTCGGAGGGTGGAAGCACTCGTTGTTTGGGGATTCACGAGCTCACGGTGAAGAGGGGTTCCGATTCTTTACCCAGCAAAAAGTGGTGACGTCTCGCTGGCTTGATCCCGCACACGGTGGCTTGAATCTCGGCTTCCCACAAACCTGAGAAGCTGTTAGTTCAGCTACTCGCATTCCCAACATGGGGACTGCCGGAGGAGAGGCCTTTTCTCCTTTTCGGCCGGGCATGCTCCGGCCCGAGGGGTGACAAGGTCACTTTCACTGGTCGGAGAATTTCCACAAATAGAGCGACGCATAGGAGCGATACGGCCTCCACGGCTCGCTCACCTCGGTGAGATCCGTGCCCTCCCCAAAGAGTGCCGTCACGGCTTTGCGTAACCCCAGGTCACCCGGTGACCACACATCAGGGCGCCCCATACCAAAAATCATAAACATTTCTGCCGTCCACGGCCCGACACCTTTAACCGCGGTGAGCGTGGTGCTGACGTCCTGGTCTGCCAGGTCATCGAGGTGATGAGGGTTGATATTTCCCGCCTCAAAAGCTCCCGCTAATCCCTGGATGTAGGAAACCTTGGAATGCGACAACCCTTGTTCCCGCATCCGGAGGGGGTCCTGAGCAAGGAGGGTCCCCGGGGTGAAATCCTTAACCGATGTGCGAAAGCGCGCCTCAATAGTGTCGGCGGCTTTCACAGACAGCTGCTGCCCGATGATGGACGACACCAACACATCAAAATATGTCTCCGGCGGCCTCTTGTTGATAGTGGGTGGCACAAATTGATTGATGAGGTCGTTCATCACCTTGCCAGAACCCCGGAGATGTTTTTGCGCTTGTGCGAGGTGTTGGCCCATCGCCACAGAGTACGCGACCCAGTCCCCAAGGGACCACAGCCTCGAGAGGGGAGACTTTGTCAAGAACACCGAGACCGTTTCTTCGCGGGTGAAACCCTGGTCCCAGACGTGGCGAGCGCGAGGGCGCTATCCAGAAGTGATCAGTGCGCGAGCGTCCCTCACGATACTTTTTTGAGAGGCTGAATCAATTCGGCCCCCTCGCCATGAAGGGGCGGAACGCGGTAGTGGCTGAACTCGTCTGCGCGCGCAGCACTTGAGGCCGACATCTTCCCCAGCAGTGCTGCTCCATCGGTGTGGCGGGGGTTCAACCAGGAATCCCAGTCCTCTTTCTCCACAAGCACTGGCATCCGATCATGAACGGCTCGAAGCGGACCCTCGCTTGCCCGCGTGAGAATAGTCGCTGTAGCGATTGGATTTTCATCGCCCTCGGCGTTCCACCAGGAATATAGTCCGGCAATCGCGAGGAGAGGAAGGGAGGGGCAATACACAAAGTTCGGCAGCTTCTTCGTTCCCACCTCGGACCATTCGTAATACCCGCTGGCAGGGATTAGGCAACGGGTGTGCTCGAGCGGGCCACAAAAAGTGGGCTTCTGGCCTGCGGTTTCGGAGCGAGCGTTGAAGGTGGCATAGGGCACTGTGAGCTCCGTGGACCAGGGAGGAATCAGTGACCACCGTGCCGGTGCAATACTTCGCTCTCCCTTGGGTCCTTCAAGAACAATCGGGATGTGACTGGTGGGTGCGATATTCCAGCGGGGCACCCATTCGGGGAATTGGTTATGGGTTGCGCGGAACTCGTGAATGAGCTCCTCCATCGAAGAATCAAGCACAAATCGTCCACACATGTTCCTAGTCTGGTCCGAAAACCTCTGGGGGGATAGGGCTTAGTTCCATCCCTGCAGTGGCAACACGACGCCAATCACCATGAAAAGCCCGCCACAGACGCGGTTAAACCTCTTGCCAAAGCGAGCCAGCAGGGGCTGAATCTTTGCTGCACTTGCCGCTATGACGGTCTCCGTGATGATCTCGATTCCGACAAACGTGGCCGCCAAGACTGCGAACTGCAGCGCCAACGGAATATCTTCGGAAAGAAACTGTGGCAAAAAAGCGACGAAAAACAGAATTCCTTTGGGGTTAGTGATCGACGCTAAGAGCCCCTGACGGAACACATCCACCCTGGTGATGACACGAACTTCGGGACCCTGGTCGGCTCCCATGGCCGGTGACCGCCACACACCAATCCCCAGCCACACCAAATACGCTCCGCCGACCCACTTCAAGACGAAGAGGAGGCTTGGAGCAGCGGCCAAGAGCGCCCCGATCCCGAATAGGGATGCCGCGATTATCGCGGTGAAGCCCACCGCACCGCCAGCAATCGTGAAAAAAGTTCTGCGCACACCGTGAAGAGCTCCGTGGGTCAATGCCAGGAGACCATTGGGCCCGGGAGTAAAAGAAAGACCTGCGGCTGCAACCGCATAGACCAACCAGGTAGTGAATTCCACCAGACCAGTATGCGGCCCTTATCTCCAAGTGGTGGCCAACACGTAACCTGCGCTTTGGCCCGTGTTTGCATAGTGTTTCTACTGTCTCAAGTATGAGCAAATTCGGCGTGAGCACGAGCAGTTTTTCTCCCTTCAAGCTGGAAGATTCTTTCCGCTTGGCCCAAGACGCCGGAGCAGATGGCATCGAAGTCATGGTCACCAATGACCCCAAAACCTACGATCCTCGAGTGTTGGATTTCCTTGCCAGACGCTTCGACATGCCGATTTTGTCGATTCACGCCCCGGTGCTTCTTCTGACCCAAGGTGTCTTCGGGTATGACCCAGCCGAGAAATTGGCAAGAAGCGCTGAGCTCGCCCACATGATGGGGGCCAGCACTGTCGTCGTCCACCCGCCGTACCGCTGGCAGTGGCGCTATGCCACGAGGTTTGAACACAACGTCCACGAAGTAGCGCACAGCTTTGGGGTCACTGTTGCGGTGGAAAATATGTTTGGGTGGTGCGCCTCAAACTTCACTTTTGAGGTGTATGCCCCGGCATGGAATCCCGGCATGCTGGATGTTCCATCGCTCACTCTTGATTTCTCTCACGCCGCCATGCAGGATGTCAGCGCCCTCACCTTGGCCCGTCAGTGGGGCGATCGGCTTGCTCACGTTCACCTGTGTGATGGGACCAGCCCGAAAGAGAACTTTCATTTCTTTGACGAGCATCTGCTGCCTGGTCGAGGAACCCAGCCTGTGGCAGACACGTTGGAGACCATCGCCCGGAATGGTTTCACGGGCCACATTATTGCTGAGGTGTCGACTGGTTCGGCCCGAACAGAAGAGGCTCGCGTGGACATGGTGAGGTCCTCCCTCAACTATGCGCGCTATTACACGGCGGTCGGTCGAGAAAAGTTGGTGGCGGGAGTGCACCAATGAAGGTTGCTGTGGTGACCGAGTCTTTCCTACCCTCGATCAACGGGGTGACGAACTCGGTTCTTCGTGTGCTGGAGACGCTCTCGGAAAAAGGCCACGACGCAATAGTCGTTGCACCGACCAAGGAGGGGCCCACCTATGCGGGTTTCCCCATCATCACGTGCCCCTTCGTTCCCCTGGGCGGATTTCCTGTGGCCATTCCCACTCCAGCTATTACTGCCGCGCTCGATCGTTTTGCACCCGACGTGATCCACGCAGCGGCGCCATTCTGGTTGGGATCACAAGCCATCGCTTATGCAGCAAGGAAGGGAACTGCCTCGATTGCGGTGTATCAAACCAACGTTTCTGGATACATGGAACGCTATGGCTTGGAGTTCGCAACGGGACTTCTGGAGGCTGCTACCGCAGCTATTCACAAGCCCGCAACTCTTAGCCTGGCGCCAACCGCGGAGGCACAGCAATATCTCCACTCTCTGGGAATTAAGTCGGTGTCTGTGTGGGGCCGGGGCGTGGACCTGGAAACCTACCGACCAGATCGCAAGGTCAGCGTTGCATCCTTGAAGCTGAGGTCCCAGTGGGCGCCACAAGGGGAGCGCATCATCGGTTACGTGGGGCGCCTCGCCCCGGAAAAACAGGTCGGGCGGTTGAGTGAAGTGAGCGAAATTCCCGGCGTGCGCACCGTCATTGTCGGGGATGGTCCCGACCGCCGCGAGCTTGAAGCTCGATTTCGCGGCACAGGCACCATTTTCACCGGAGCACTTAGCGGTGAAGAATTGGCTAACTCCTACGGGGCGATGGATCTTTTCGTGCACTGTGGGACGGAAGAAACCTTCGGCCAAACCATCCAAGAAGCTCACGCTTCAGGGCTTCCCGTTATTGCCCCCAACGCCGGCGGACCACGTCACCTGATTAGTGAAGGCCGCACGGGATTTCTTGTCGATTCCTCCCGGCAGGGGGCCTTTCGAGAGAAAGTAGAACTCCTGTTCACAAATCCCGATCTTCTTGAGTTGTTCTCCCGTGAGGCCCGCACCGCGGTCGAAGGGAAATCGTGGGCCAAGAACAATCAGGAGCTTCTGGCTCATTATGAAGCTGCGCTGGGTCGCGTGGGTGCGAGTCAAGCCGTGGCAGCGTAGTTCTTGTCCACTCGGATAAGCGAGGTCATCGATGGCCAGGGCAGAATTGGCGTAAGCCCGACGTAGGAGGTGATGACGAACTGGGCCCGGTATCTCGCCAAGGTTCTCCGGTAGCGGAGGCGGTTTGTATTGTCAAAAAGAATCAGCCCCCCGTCAGCTAGCCGTTTTCGGGCTATCTCAAAACACGCCTCCCTGGCGCGCCCATCGATGACAATAAGGTCAAAGTAGCCGGGGAGGGCGTCTATCGCTGCAATATAGGGAGTGAACTCGTGGCGGCGAAATCCCATTCGCCTCGACCGTATAGCCGGCGCGCCTGCCACCTTCAATACGGGAGGCTCCAGAATGGTCACGTTGTGGGGGACCGCCCCCCGCACCTGCGTTGCCCACACGGGGTCCGACTCGATAGAGATCACACTGCCACTTCGAGTGGCTAACCAGGCGGTAGAGGCACCGGATCCCCACTCCAGGACCCTCGCCCGAGGGTTTTCTGCCAAGAAGTGGGCCACCTCCCCTCCCGCTTTCAGGGTCCACCACGGGATGTCTAATCCCCGGAAGTCGTGAAAATCGAGGACCGACAACAGCGAGCGAAGCCACAATCCGGCTCGGGATTTCCCGGCCCACCCGTCAAGCTTGGAAAGGAGTCCCCGCCGAAAGAGAAACCTACGAAAGGCGTGAATCACGCGAGCATAAAAGAGAAGAAAAACCATAATGTACCACTCAAGCAAAGCTCGGTGTATACAGGGTGAAGTATCGGCGAACGGCAGATAAAGTCGACCTCGCTGCTAACCCTCCGGTGGCACCCACAGGGACGTGTAGTCATGTCCCAGTGAAAGGACAAGCATGCGCAATGCTGAGGCGGACATGCCCACAACGGCCCACGGGTCACCCTTTACTTCCTCGATGAATGCCGCACCTTTAGCGTCGAGGGTGAAAGCCCCCGCTACTGTGAGGGGCTCCCCTGTCGCGACATACGCATCAATTTCCGAGTCCGAAATGTCACCGCTGAAACTGACTTCAGCGTGACTGACGTGTCCTTGCCCACCACTCATCACACCACCGGTGTGGTCTATCACCCACAGGCCCGAATGGAGGACACCGGTGCGGCCTCTCATGTTTTGCCACCTGCTGGCGGCCACTTCTGGAGTATGCGGTTTTCCGAGAAACTCTCCGCCAAACTCAAAAACAGAATCTCCCCCCAAGACGAGGCCGTCAATCTGCGGGCCGAGGACACTCTCGGCCTTGAGCTTGGCGAGGTGAAGCGCTATAGAGGCCGCGGTTTTTTGGTGGGTCATGCTGGCCACCGCGGCGTCTTCATCAACATGGGGAGCAATGATGGTGGCGCTAAGACCGATGTCGAGAAGGATTTGCGCTCTCGCCGGCGAGGTCGAGGCGAGGAAGAGATTTATCACGCTCTAGCGCTTGATAAACGTGGCAATGGTTTCCATGTGATGGGTGTGGGGGAAGAGATCCCATGCTTCGAGAAAGACCATCTCGTAACCAAAGCCGATGAGCGCTTTGGCGTCGCGCCCCAACGCCACCGGGTCGCATGCCACATAGATGATCTGTCCAACACCCAAAGCGGCAAGAGCACTTGTGGCCTCTGCTTTCGCTCCGCTTCGGGGGGGATCAAGAATCACGGTAGCTCGAGACCAGGCAGATTTTTCGCCCGGCTGGAGGTTTCTTACCTGGTTCTTGAGCCACTGGTCTACTCGTGCTGCCACGGGGATAACATCAGCGACGTCGGCCAGGTTTTCCGACACATAACCCAGGGCTTTTTCATCAGATTCCACCGCTTGGAGCCGAAGGCGGTCGGTGCTCACCGAGGCAAGCGCGTGGCCCAGCAGTCCCACGCCGGAGTAGAGGTCAGCGTTGTTCGCATCGGCAAACACCAGGCTGGCATCCACTGCTCTGACGACTGCTTCGCTCAAGAGGGCGGGGGCACTGTGGTGAACCTGCCAGAAAGACTGGTCACTGAGGCCGAATTCTTTTCCCCCCACTCTTTCGATGATGTCAGCGGGTTTTTGTTCGTCGATGACGAGGCGAACACCGGAACCGCTGGTGTCAACTACCCGGACGTTCTGGGTCCCCTCGTAGGAGGCGTTTAATACCCCTGATGTGGCAATAGCTCGTGAAGCCAACGGCAAGTTTTCCACCGGAATAACAGTGTGGGTTCGCTCAGCGTAAGGTCCGAGTTGGCCTTCGGCGTTGGCATGCAGGGTCACGCGGGTGCGCCAACCCAACCCGCCCCGCTCATCATCGCCTGGCGCAGCCTTCACTGCGACATCGCTGAGCTCTTCAGCGGAGAGACCACCGAACCTGATGAGGGAGTCCCGGAGAATGTGGGTCTTTAATTCGCGTTGGTAGGGGAGGTCAATGTGGCCGTAATCGGCACCACCCGCGCGCTGATCAAAAGGCCTGGACATGTCAGCTTCCGGCCAGACGTGGGCAACGCGGTGAGGGCTGGGAGTGACAATAGACAGGGCCTGGGC
>CAYUJX010000005.1:0-7414 GCA_964445125.1 uncultured Microbacteriaceae bacterium | reverse complement strand
ACCTTCAGCAGGCGCGATGTGGGACCCGGCGATGTTCAGATTGATATTGAGTTCTCCGGCGTGTGTCACTCCGACATCCACACGGGCCGCAGCGAGTGGGGAGACGTCAGCTTGCCCTGTGTTCCCGGCCACGAAATTGTGGGGCGGGTCACGTCCGTGGGCGCCGAGGTTTCTCAATTTTCCTTCGGCCAGCGGGTGGGCGTCGGGGTCTATGTGGATTCCTGCCGCACCTGTGAGAACTGTCTTTCCGGAATGTCGAACTACTGCCTAGAAGGAATGACCGGGACCTATAACGCCCCTGAACGTTCAGGGCTTGGAGTAACTCAGGGCGGTTACGCCACGATGATTGTGGTGGACCAGGGGTATGTGGTGAGTGTGTCCGAATCCTTGGACCCTGCCGGCGTCGCACCCCTTCTGTGTGCGGGAATTACGTTGTATTCACCGTTGAAGGAGTTTGGCGCGGGCAAAGACGTCAAGGTCGGCATTGTCGGATTGGGTGGACTGGGACACATGGGCGTCAAGTTTGCCGCCGCTATGGGCGCCGACGTTACCGTGTTTTCTCACTCCGAGAGCAAGAGGGAGGATGCTTTAGCGATGGGGGCGAACGACTTTATCGTCACCACCGATGAGTCCATCTTTGTGACCCATGCCAAGAAGTTTGATCTGCTGATCAACACGGTCTCTGCCCCACTGGACCTCAACTTGTATCTCGAACTGCTGGGCTTGGATGGAACCCTCGTCATGGTCGGACTCTCCCCTGAGCCCTACCCCATCAGAGCGTTCTCGATGCTGGCCCAGCGTCGTCGTATGGCCGGAAGCATGATTGGACCCGTGGGCGAGCTCCAGGAAATGTTGGACTTTGCGGCGAAGCACGACATCGTCTCGGATGTTGAAGTGATCAACGCGGACTACATCAACGAATCGTGGGACCGTGTGGTGGCAAGCGATGTGCGCTACCGCTTCGTGATTGACGCTTCGACCTTTTAGGAAGGTTTCGAGGCAGCAGCCACGAAACCTTCGAACACTCGAAGGTCGGCCAGGTTTTCCTCGGGATGCCACTGCACCGCGAGGCAGAAGGGAAAGGCTCTGCTTTCCACGGCCTGGATGGTGCCATCAAAGCCATGAGCGCTGGGGTGTAGACCGGGGGCCACTTGGTCAATTCCTTGGTGGTGATAGACGTGTCCTTGCACGGTCAACGCGCCGTCCAGCAGTTTCTGCAGTAGGGAACCGGGATCGATAATCATGTCTTCTGCATGAAACACCCCATCGCCCACGCGGTAGCGGTCGTGCCCCACAACATCGGGCAGATGTTGGTGGAGGGTACCCCCGAGATGGACATTGAGCATTTGTGCCCCCCGACACACACCTAAGACGGGCATGTGGCGTGCCAGAGCTGCGTCGAGGAGGGCACTTTCGAAGGCGTCACGGAGGTCCTCGGACGCTTGAGTGTGAGGGCCGGGCTTTTGCCCGTATCGCTGGGGGTTAATGTCTGCCCCGCCGGTGACGAGCACGCCATCCAAGGCCCCGATGATCTTCTGGGCTCCTGCGGTACTGACCTCTTGTGGGGGCAGCAAGACGGCGATTCCGCCTGAGCGGGTAATCGCTTCGACGTACTGTGCGGGTAACACCGCCAATTCGCCATCGTAAATCGTCATCTGGCCGCCGGTGCGATACGTCGTGAGACCAATAAGAGGTGAAGACATACAACCTATTCTTTGTCATCCTCGCCACCAGGGGGATTCACGTACTCCCCAAGAACGTGGGCTACGGTTGTCCAGGCCGGTCAAAGCAAAGGAAGGTGACTCGTGAGTGGTGCATTTATTGAAGCACAAAACCTCACCAAGACGTATCAGGCGGGAAAAAAAACTGTGCGCGCCCTTGATGATTTGTCTTTGAGTGTCCCCCGAGGAACCGTTCAAGCGGTGCTGGGTCCCAATGGGGCGGGCAAGACGACGGCGGTGAAAGTTCTCACCACACTGACCAAGCCCGATTCTGGTTTTGCTCACGTCAACGGGGTCGATGTGTTGGAACACCCCGAACAGATTCGCCGCATGATTGGCGTGAGCGGTCAATATGCGGCCGTGGACGAGAACCTCACGGGGTTTGAAAATCTCGACATGGTGGGACGCCTCTATCACCTGACTCCCGCCCAATCTAAGGCGCGCGCGAGAGAACTGATCGACATGTTCGACCTGGTGGAAGCCGGGGACCGCGTGGTCAAAGGCTTCTCTGGAGGCATGCGTCGTCGCATCGACTTAGCAGGGGCCCTGGTGGTCAACCCACCGGTGCTGTTCTTAGATGAACCCACCACGGGCCTTGACCCTCGCAGCCGACTGGCGCTCTGGGATGTCATCAAAAAACTGGTGGCGGAGGGGACCACAGTGCTCCTGACCACTCAGTATTTGGAAGAGGCAGACCAGTTGGCGGACAACATCGCGGTCATCGACGAAGGCAAAGTGATTGCGCAAGGCACCAGTGATGAGCTCAAGCTTCTTGTGGGGGGACAGCGGGTGGAGATCACCATCAATTCCCTTGAGGACCGAGAAAAAGCTGTGCGGGTGCTGGAGCGACACGTCACCGGGGATATTACTTTTGGCGCCGATGAGCGCACCCTGGTGGGCGGTGTCGATAATGCGGCCAAGACGCTTCAAGCGGTTCTGAAAGAGCTTGCAGATGAGGGCGTGGACCTGAGCGACGCGGGAATGCGCCGGCCGACCCTCGATGATGTGTTCTTGCAACTTACGGGTCGCACGGTGAAGGAGGTGCCGGCATGAGCCTGACGTCCACCCCACAGGGATCATCATTGAGCCGTTTTCTCTCCGATGGGTGGATTACCACTCGGCGAAATCTGCTTAAAATTCGCCGAGTTCCTGACGTCCTCGTTTTCTCCTTGATTCAGCCGATCATGTTTGTGCTGCTCTTTACCTATGTGTATGGCGGGGTGATTGACATCCCGGGAAGCTCCTATGTGGAGTTTCTGATGGCAGGAATTTTCGCCCAAACAGTGGTGTTTGGGTCCACCTATTCGGGTTCTGCCATGGCTCAAGATTTGAAAGACGGCATCATTGACCGGTTCCGGACTCTGCCAATGAGCCCTGCGGCGGTGTTGGTGGGTCGAACCAGCGGCGACATGGTGATCAACGCAAGTTCGATGGTGGTCATGATGCTGACAGGTTTCATCGTGGGATGGCGAATTAGGTCAAGCTTTCTGGAAGCCGCTTTCGCCGTGATTCTCTTGTTGCTGTTTGCCTATTCCTTTTCCTGGGTGATGGCGTTCATAGGAATGAGCGTGCGCAGCCCCGAAATTATCAACAACGTGTCGTTTTTGGTCCTGTTTCCGCTGACATTCATCTCCAATGCGTTCGTTCCCTCCGACACGCTTCCCGCACCCCTGCGAACTTTCGCCGAATGGAACCCGGTCTCTGCCTTGGTTCAAGCCGCCCGAGAGTTATTTGGGAATATTCCTCCAGGCATCCCCACGGGAGACACGTGGACCGCGCAAAATCCTATTGCCACTGTGTTGATGGGGATGTCGCTGATGTTGGCCGTGTTTGTGCCGTTATCAATTAGGAAATTCCAGTCCATCAGCTCCCGTTAGGTACGGGCAGTCCTGAAGCCGCTCTCACGGTGACCACCATCTCGCCTCTGGTCGGCGGGAGAAGGCGTTCCCGCCCCCTGTTGTCCCTCCCATCACCCCTGATGGCAGGGACAACAGGGAGGGTCCGTCGTTTACACTCGTGCTATGCCCAGGGTCGCCCGCATCAAGAACTCGCATCCGCCGAAAACGTGTGAAACGTGCCAGCGAGAATTCGAGTGGCGTAAGAAGTGGGAACGGGATTGGGAGGGCGTTCGCTACTGCTCGAGTGCGTGCCGCGCGAAACGTTCGCAAGGCTGAGGCATCGTGGCGACAATAACGCTCGTGGCCGACATTTTTCTCTCGAAGGCAGAAGCTCTCGATGTTCTTTCCACCGCCCTCGACGCTCCGTGGGTGACAGATGATCCCTCTGATGTGACGTTGTTATTACCCTCGGGGGCTGTGCTCACCATTGAGGTGCCAAAATTTGGTGAAGACCTGCCGCTGACACTGGATTGCCATCACGACAATGCTCAAGTCCTTGTTTCTTTAACCGAAGACATAGCGAGGACGTTGCGCACCACATTGGGATGGGACATCACCGTCTTAGCCTAAGGCGTCAGGCGGTTGGGCCCTCTAAACAAGAACGTGGTCTCTCGAATGCTGGGTTGGTTCAGCATCAGCATCATCACGCGGGCAAGACCCATTCCAAAGCCGCCGTGGGAAGGGACGCCATGGCGGAAGAAATCTAGGTAGCCTCCGATTTCTTTCAGGTCCATCCCTCGCTCCGTGGCCTGTGCGACTAAAATCTCGATGCGGTGCTCGCGCTGGGCTCCTGTGGAAATTTCTGTCCCCCGGTACAGCAGGTCGTAAGACTTAGTCAGCGCCGGGTTGTCATCGTGACGCATGTGATAATACGGTCGGATTGCACTGTCGTAGTCGGTGACAAACACAAAAGGATGACCCGTGGTCTCCTCGATGTGAGCGCATAGGCGTCTTTCTGACTCCGGGTCCAGATCACCATCTTCCCGGGGGCTCTCATAACCACTTGACACAACGATGTCCCGTGCTTGGGCAAGAGACACCCGGGGGAACGCCGCTTCGGGAACGCCCACCTCGATGTCAAGGATTGTGGAGAGGGCCTCTCCATGCCGGGCGGCGACTTCGGCGATACCCGCCCGAATCACACTTTCGTGCATGTCCATCACATCGTGGTGCGAATCCACCCAACTCATTTCCGCATCGATACTCGTGAACTCCGTGGCATGACGTGCGGTGAACGAGGGGTCCGCGCGAAACGCTGGCGCTATCTCAAAGACAGCGCCAAACCCGGCGGACTGTGCCATTTGCTTAAACAGCTGGGGGCTTTGAGCGAGATAGGCGGTGGTATCGAAGTACTCCACTTCGAAAAGTTCGGCGCGGGATTCACTGGGGCTTGCCATCAGCTTGGGGGTGTGAATTTCAATCCACTGGTTGTCCACCCACCAGCTTCGAATGCCATGCTCGAAAGCTGTTTGAGCGCGGAAGAAGAGGTTGGCAGCTGGTCTGCGGAGGTCCAGAAAACGCCAATCCATCCTCTTGTCCACGCTGGAATCCTCGGCAATGGGGGGTTCTGGTTCAGCGATGCCCGCAATCTCTAAAGAGGAAATCTTGACCTCTAAGCCACCGAGTTTGACCCGCTCATCAAGTTTTAGCGTCCCCTCAATCCTCACGAAAGTGCCACCGGTGAGGCTCGAAATCTGGTCGGTCAGGCTCCTTCGCTCCGGCTGGGAGGCTGCGTCTTCGTGGTCTTCTCGCAGCGCGGGATTCACCAATTGGGCGGAACCGCTTTCATCGCGAAGGATGATGAACTGCACATTTTTCTGGTCCCGGACGGTTTCGACGAACCCTCCCACGACAACGGCCGATCCGTCAGGGGTGGCGGCCAAGTCGTGGATGCGGGTTCTCGAGGTCATGGAAAAGGAGTCTACCGGCAGCCCCAGCTCCTCCCCGGGCTTGCTCTCCTAGAATGGGAGGGTGCCAGCAGACTTCCTCCACTTCGTCCGTCACGGCGAGGTGCATAACCCCGACCGCCTGTTGTATGGGCGCCTCGAAGGGTTTGGACTTTCCGCGCGAGGAACTCAGATGGCGGAGCGAGCGGGAAGCGCTCTAGCCACGCGGCCCATCCGTCGCATCCTCTCCAGTCCTCTCCAGCGCACGGTGGAATCTGCCACACCATTGTCTGAACTCACGGGGGTGAGAATCGACATCGATGAGCGACTTATTGAAGGGCTAAACGCATTCCAAGGCACGCGTCTCACGCCGCAGCGAATCCTGAGCGACCCCGCCGTGTGGAAAATGCTCTCCAACCCGTGGCTTCCCAGCTGGGGCGAGCCCTACCGAGAGATCGCTCAGCGCATGCTTGATGTCGCTGAGGATGCCTGGAATTCTGTAGACGAAGGAGAAGTGGTTCTCGTTACCCATCAGGTGGCAATTTGGGTTTTACATCGCGCTGTTGCAGGAATTCCCCTTCCCCACCTGCCCCAGAATCGGCGCTGTTCGCTTTCGAGCATCACCACGATAAAGAAAGTGGCCGATAAGTGGAAAGAGGAAAGCTATCGGGAACCCGCAGCTGACCTCCTGGAAGACGCCATAGATTTGGGGGCCGTGTAGGTGAAGACAGCGGTGGTGGCCGGCGCGTTGTCGCTCGGTTTATTGCTCTCGGCCTGCTCCAGTGCATCCGACACTCTGGCCGAGCAGTATCGCTCTGGGAGCGGCCAAAACTACATCTCTGGCGATGGAGCCATTACTGTCGTTGCACCCGATTCCAGGAAAGATCCGGTGTCGTTTGGTGGAGAGCTCGATACCGGGGGCTTTTTCTCCCCTGAAGATTACGCCCAGTCCGTGACGGTGGTTAACTTTTGGTATGCCGGGTGTCCACCCTGCCGTTTAGAAGCAGCAGACCTTGAAGCGATTTATCAGGAATATCGTGAAGAAGGTGTCGTTTTCGTGGGGGTCAACATTTTCGACCAGGCTCCCACGGCACTGGCTTTTGCCAGTGAGTTTGGGGTGACCTACCCCTCGATTATGGACGTGGCAGACGGCGGTGTTCGCTTGGCCTTCGCGGGAGAAGTAGCTCCCAACGCTGTCCCCACCACACTTGTTCTGGACGCCACAGGCCGAGTTGCGACAAGAATTTCTGGGCTCCTGAGCGAGCCTGACATTCTTCGGGGCATGATCGACGATCTGCTCAGCGAAAGCCGATAGTCGTGGTAAATCCCGGGGAGATAGCTTTTTCTGGACCGATGCTGCTTGCGCTACCCCTGGCTGTGGCCGCAGGTTTTCTCGCGTTCGCCTCCCCGTGTGTTTTACCTCTCGTTCCGGGCTATCTCGGATACGTCAGTGGTTTTCGTGCCGGTGATGAATCGAAGCGCCCCACTCTCCGAATGCTGATCGGGGTGTTGCTGTTTATCGCCGGTTTCTCGGCCGTATTCATCAGTTTCTCCGTGGCTTTTGCCTCACTAGGCGCACTTCTGGTTCCCTGGATTGATGTCATCGTACGCATTGCCGGCCTCCTGGTCATCCTGATGGGATTTGTCTTCATCGGCCAGGTGTCCTTCCTTCAACGCGCCATCACTCTTCCCTTGTCAGGGACAAACGGTTTTGTGGGCGCACCGATTTTGGGCATGGTTTTTGGCCTGGGATGGGCCCCCTGCATCGGACCGACACTGGTTGCCATCAACACCCTGGCATTGAGCGTGGGGGATGTTCCCCGCGCAGTGGCGCTCGCGACTGCCTACTGCCTGGGATTGGGCATACCTTTCATCCTCATCGCCATGGGGTTTGGGTGGGTTACCGGCG
>CAYUJX010000004.1:31231-36916 GCA_964445125.1 uncultured Microbacteriaceae bacterium | reverse complement strand
CCTAGAGTGTTGACAACGCCGTGTTCCGCCAAACCCGCCCGCCCCACGAAGGAGAAGCCCCTGTGTCCATGAAAAGAGACGGAGCCCGTCAGTATCACATTGAGCTTGCCGAGGGCGATGTGGGTCGTTATGTCTTCCTGCCCGGTGATCCAGGGAGGTGCGAGATGATTGCTGCCCACTTTGATGAACCCCAAAAAGTTGCGAGCCACCGGGAGTATGAAACGTGGTCAGGCTTTCTTGAGGGCGAAAAAGTGTCAGTCATGTCGACGGGCATCGGAGGCCCCTCCGCAGCAATCGGTCTCGAAGAGTTGGTTGCTGTTGGGGCCGACACGTTTGTTCGCGTGGGTACATCCGGTTCCATGCAAGTCCACATCAAGCCCGGTGACATCGCCATCGTTTCGGGTGCCATTCGCGATGAGGGCACTAGCCTGCACTATCTTCCGATGGAATTTCCAGCGATAGCTGACCTAGATATTACTCAAGCGCTCAAAGACGCGGCCGTGGGGCTGGGTAAGAACGTTCACGTCGGTGTCTCTCAATCCAAGGATTCGTTCTACGGCCAGCATGCTCCCGATCGCATGCCGGTGGCACGACAACTCCATGACCGCTGGGCGGCTTGGATTGGCGGGGGTGCCATCTGTTCCGAGATGGAGGCAGCGGCCCTCTACATCGTTGCTTCTGTGCTTCGCGTTCGTGCTGGTGGTTTGATGATGGTGATGGGTCACCCCGACCAGTCGCCGATGACCGCTGAGGAGTGGGCAGCGTCTAGTGTCGACCACTTGTTGCCCGTTGCCATCGAGGGTATGCGCGAGATTATTCGTAGGGACAAGGCTTAATCTGCGAGGTGCAGCTGCCCGGGGTTTCCGGGGCTTTCTTGTACTAACCCGTCAGAACGCAGGGAGGAAACAGCGCGGTCGAATTGGGAACTGTCGGCGGTGAGGGTAGCCAAGAAAGCCGTGGGTACAGGGGTGTCGCTTCCGCGCAGTTCACGAAGAATTAGCCCGCGCACTTGGCGGTCACTTCCCTCAAATCTTTTTTGGCCCGGGGCTTTAGGCCCCTCAAAGGCAGGATATCCCCGAGATCTCCACTGACACTGCGAGGCCACGGGGCACCCTTCGCACCGGGGCGAACGTGCTGTGCAAATCACGGCACCCAGCTCCATCAGGCCTTTAGACAAAGTGATTTTGTCCGCGACGCTTGTCACGCGATCGAGGGCAGCTTGGCCTGCGTCAAGGTCGGCCTTCGTCCGAGGTGGGCCGGCTTCGCCGTGTCCCACGACCAGGCGCGCAAGAACTCTGCGGACGTTGGTGTCCACCACAGGGCCGGGAATTCCAAAGGCGAAACACCGCACTGCCCTTGCGGTGTAGTCACCCACACCAGGAAGGGCGAGGAGCGCGTCGAGTTGAACCGGAACAGAGCCATCGTGTGTGGTTGTCATGACCAAAGCCGCTTCGTGGAGACGCTTTGCTCTTCGGGGATATCCCAGGCGCCCCCACAGGGTAACAATCTCAGATAGGGGGGCACTCGCGCACTCCTCGGGGGTGGGCCAACGAGCGATCCACTCCTCCCACACAGGCAGCACGCGCGCGACGGGGGTTTGTTGCAGCATCACTTCGGACACCAGAACTCCCCAGGGTGTGCAGGTTTTTTCTCTCCACGGAAGCCTCCGGTGATTGGTGCTAAACCACGTCACGATGGCGTCCATAGGCATTCCCTCACGCTAGCGAATCGGGATGTGTTTCTCAGCCAGCGGCCATAGTGTTCTTCCATGAAGATTCTTGTTACCGGGGGCACCGGATACGTTGGCGGTCGCTTGGTCCCCAAACTTCTTGAAGCTGGGCACGATGTCCGGGTGGTGGCCAGGGAGCCACACCGTCTCGATGGCGTCCCGTGGCGCGACGCCGTTGAGATTGTTCGCGGTGATCTCCTGGTTCCTGACGATGTTGAGGCGGCCGTCGCCGGTCAAGAAGCGCTGTATTACCTGGTTCACTCCATGTCAAGCGCAGGGGACTTTGAAGAACTCGAGCGCCGGGTTGCAAACACTATTGCTCAAAAAGCACACGCCGCGGGTGTACAGAGAATTGTGTACCTCGGCGGGTTGCATCCGGAAGGACCCCTCTCCCGGCATTTGGGGTCGCGAAAGGAAGTGGGGGAAATTTTGTTGGCCTCGGGTGTCCCGACCGTTGCGCTGCAAGCGGGCGTCATCATTGGTTCCGGTTCCGCAAGCTTTGAAATGATTCGACACCTCACAGAGGTTCTTCCCTACATGCCCGCGCCAAAATGGGTACGAAATTTTATTCAACCCATCGCTATTCGCGATGTTTTGCACTACCTTGTCCGCGCGGCAGACCTCCCCTCCAGCGTCAACCGAGCTTTAGATATTGGGGGACCCGACGTGTTCCGCTACGGCCAGCTGATGAATGGCTACGCGCTAGAAGCGGGCTTGAAACAGCGCCCCATCGCCTCGTTACCTGTCCTCACCCCGTGGCTTGCGTCCCAGTGGGTGAATCTGGTGACCCCCATTCCCCGTTCTCTGGCTGTCCCGATCATTGAGTCTCTGCTGCACGATGCGGTGATGAAAAATCGAGACATTGATGCGGTCATCGATCCACCAGAGGAGGGGCTCATCGGATACCGGAAGTCCGTTCGCCTGGCGGTTGCTCGGATGAAAAATGGCGTTGTAGAAACGTCCTGGCGAAACAGTCCGGTAACGGGAGCGCCCTCGGATCCACTTCCTTCCGACCCGGAGTGGACAGGTCACACGGTGTTCACCGATTCTCGAGAGGTGGCCTCTGAGGCGAGCCCCGAGGAACTGTGGGAGGTTGTGGAAAGCATTGGTGGTGCCAACGGTTGGTACTCCTTGCCTGTTGCGTGGGCGGCCAGGGGTTTGATAGACAAATTGGTCGGTGGCGTAGGCCTGCGTCGTGGGCGCCGCGACCCTGACAAGCTTGTTGTCGGCGAGGCGCTCGATTTTTGGAGGGTGGAAGACATCGACAAAGGTCGATTTTTGCGCTTGCGTGCAGAGATGAAGCTTCCTGGTTTGGCCTGGCTGGAATTCACCATTACCCCCGGGCGACGCGGGGGAAGTGTCTTGCATCAGCGCGCAATCTTCTTTCCCCATGGTCTTGGCGGCCGGTTGTACTGGATCGCCGTAACGCCTTTCCACGGGGTCGTGTTCTCGGGCATGGCGAACGCTATGGCGCGAAAAGCCGAAGGCCTTAATCACAGCTCGGTGGCAGGTTAGCCTTCATTGCGGGTAGACTACGAATGCTCTCACTGATACGGTTCCCGTTCAGGTCTGATTGTTCCTTTCGGCTTACATCATGGGCAAAGCACCCCGGCCCCTAGTGCGAGACGAGTGACTCGCTAGCACCATCACTCACATGTGTAACAAGGAGAAAAATGGCCTCTTCAGGCCCTACAAGGGCGACATCACGTTCTGCTGGCGCGAAAAGAGGACGCAAGAAGCCTCTTGATGACCAAGGCATCATCCCCATTCTGGCGAGAGCTGTTCGAGAGGTAGAAGCATCCGCGGGCCGAGGCAAAGTAGCTGGCCACAATCGGACCAAGTTTCAGGTGGCAGCGTTGCTGGTGCGTGAGGAGCGCCAACGGGCAAGAGAAGACGTCACCTCTTCGCCCGCCCAGAAGCAGGAGGCTCTCAAGCGCCTCGATGGTCTTGCCTCAATTATGGCGAAGACAGCTGCCCGAGACACCACTCTGATTGTGTTATTGGCGCCGGAAGCAAAAGTCTCTGACTCGGCAAAAAAAATGCGGCGAGACTTTCTCGTAGCTTCGGGAATGGCTCTGGCGCCGGATGACCTGATTATCGTGGAGGACGTTGTTGTCCTCGCTCCCGAGGCCGCTAAGCAAGTCGTTCCTGCCTCAGTGCGTCAAGCACAACTTGCCAATCCCTTCATGGCGCCAGATTTTGCTGCCTACCACAAGCCGCAAGCGTTCGCAGAGGGCCTTTTGCTGAACTGGGAGCTCATGGAACCGCTGTTTCGTTCCTTTGAACAGGGCGCCGGTGGGGGAGTCGCGAGCATGAGTTTGCCCCCGGCGGGAAATCTTTCCACGCCCGGTGGTCTTGACTTGATGGTGCACCAGTCGGAGGTAGTGGAAAGCGTTAAGCAGGGCCATCGGAGCTTCCTGCTGGCAGATGAACCGGGGCTGGGTAAAACAGCGGAGGCGTTGATGGCGGCTGAGGTGGCGGGTGCGTTTCCACTTTTGGTCGTCGTTCCTAACGTTGTCAAGACCAATTGGTTGCGTGAAGTTCATCAGTGGTTGCCGCAACGTCGACCCACGGTTGTTCACGGTGATGGGATTGAACTCAACGCTTTTAGCGACGTCTTTATTGTCAACTACGACATTCTTGACCGGCACGTCGGATGGCTGTCAAAGTTCGACTTCCGCGGAATGGTGGTCGATGAAGCGCATTTCATTAAAAATAAAGACTCCCAGCGGTCTAAACACGTGCAGGCCATCGCTAAGACCATTCGTGGGCGGTTGCGCCACCCTCTCTTAGTTGCGCTGACGGGGACTCCCCTAATCAACCAGATCGAGGATTTCCGGATGATCTGGCAGTTCTTGGGGTGGATCGATGAGAAAAAGCCGGCAGGCGAACTCATGGGAAAGCTCGAGGCGACGGGCCTCACCCCGGCAGACCCAGGTTTCTTTTTTGAAGCTAGGAAAGCTGTTATCTCGATGGGCATCGTTCGCCGCAGGAAGAAAGATGTGGCACGAGACATTCCCGCCAGGCGAGTGGCAGATGTTCCCATTGAACTTGACGATGATCTGGGGCGTTCCATCCTCGACGCGGAAGCAAAGCTTGTTTCCAGGCTTATGGTGCGGTATGACAGGGTTATCGCAGCGCGAGGTTCCAAGCCCTTGGACGGTGTCGATGACGATTTAATCCGTCTGGTCTGCACCTCGGAAGTTGAAGAAACCAAGCACGAAGACACCGGAGATAACGTCTTTACTCTGGTGCGCAAGATTGGTACCGCCAAAGCCGTCATGGCCGCGGACTACACAGCCCAGCTTGCAAGGAACGTGGGCAAGGTCGTGTTTTTTGCCAAGCACATAGACGTGCTTAATAAAGCGGAGGCTCACTTTGCTTCAGTGGGAATCAAGACGACATCTATTCGCGGTGACCAAAGCTCCTCTCAGCGCCAAAGCGCCATTGATGCCTTCACCGACGATGACTCCGTTCAAGTAATTGTGTGTTCGCTTCTTGCTGCCGGAGTGGGAGTCAACTTGCAAGCGGCTTCTAACGTGGTGCTGGCTGAGCTCTCGTGGACCAGCGCCGAGCAGACCCAGGCGATTGATCGCGTGCACCGGATTGGTCAGGAACTCCCCGTAACAGCCTGGAGAATCGTGGCAGCACAGACTATTGACGCACGCATTGCGGAGCTCATTGACCAGAAATCAGGGCTTGCTGCTCGGGCTCTGGATGGTGAAGAAAGCGAAGCTGGCGTCGAGGTCACCATGCAGGTTGGTGCGCTGATTGGGCTTCTCACGGGTGAGTTAGAAAAGCGTGCCGCTTAGCTAATGTTGGTTGTGGCACTCAGGTGCCTGACACATCCAATGAGCAGCGAGCGATCTTTCTTCGGGCCCGCCGAGAGCGATGTGTCCGAGGGCCGAAGCGGTCAGCATCTCTTCTGAGGGTGAGCCAAAAATCAGCGGAACCGA
>CAYUJX010000004.1:9470-31131 GCA_964445125.1 uncultured Microbacteriaceae bacterium | reverse complement strand
TTGGCAAAGTGCGAAAAAAACTGCCCCTGGACGACAACTCCTAAGTTGGGGAGGCTCATCAGCTGCACGGCCATAGCGAAGGCGAGGGTGAGAGCCACTACGAAACTGATTATCGCTGTGACAACCCGAAACGGGTGGGGCCTATGAGTGTGTGGCACTTCTAAAAACGTTTTTCGCACCTCCCGAGGGTAACAAGCTTTTGAGAAGCACACGGACCCGGGAGCACTTAGCCTGGAGAGATGTTCGATGTAGCGGTGGTGTATCTGATTTCCGGCCCAGTCGACGACCCGACCGTGTTACTGGGCGAGAAACTGACGGGGCTCGGGGTCGGAAAAATTGTGGGGCCAGGCGGCAAGAGGGAGAGCGACGAGAGTGCGGAAGAAGCTGCTGTGCGAGAGGTATTCGAAGAAGTAGGAATCGTCGTGGAGACGACTGACCTCACCCCTATTGCCCGGGTGTCCTATCCTTTCCTCGGGAGACCTGAGCTTTCCCAGCGCTCCCACGCTTTTGTAGCGCGAACGTTTACGGGGCTCCCCCAGGCATCCGTGGAGTTGGAGCCCTCATGGTGGCCGCTGGGTGCTCTTCCTCTGGACCGAATGTGGGCCGACGCTGCGCTCTGGCTTCCCCGAGCGCTCGCCGGTGAATTCCTCGAGGCCACGATAGAGATCACGCGTGAGAACCTCGTCGCTCAGGCAGACCTCACGTGGTCAGCATTCAGGAGGGACTAAGTCTTGCTTTCTAACATAGGGAATATGAAGCGAGTGGGTGAGGCGCAGTGACATCGCAGCCTGACCCCTACGAATTGTTGGGCGTGCACCCCGGAGCAAATCCTGACCAGCTCAAACGGGCCTACCGTAAAGCGTTGGCTAGGGCCCATCCTGACAGGGGTGGGACCACTGAGGAGTTTGACGACGTTCAATCGGCGTGGGAGGCAATACAGGTTCCCGAGCCCGATCCCAGTGGGAGTTCCAAGGTTGCCAGGGATCCCTCATCACCAGGATGGATGGCGCCGGGCCCGGCTCCTGCGAAGTCAAGCGGCCCAGGCGCGAGAAGCCACGGTCATCCTGGCGGTTGGTTTCGCGAGCGATACGGCAGCGCGGTCAGGGAATGGCTTGGGCGGGGAGTAGAACACCCCAACGTTTTTGACCCCGAGCTTGTCAAACGAGCACCGGCCAGCATCCGACATATCCTCCATTCGGCGATAGCGGAAGAAAACACGGCGGGTGTTCTAGCCAAGCTGGGGCCGTCCTATGAGATCTGGCATGACGTCCTGGTGGAGGGGTCGAGGACTCAGGGCGCGATAAAGATTGATCATATTGTCGTGGGGCCCAGCCGGTTATGGGCACTTCAAAGCGAAGATTGGGGCCCCATCACCCTAGGAGCACGGGGAGAAATCATTGGGGAAGGCGTGGATCCGGGGGAGCGCCCCATCAAGGAACTGGCCCGGATGGTCAAGAAGCTGCAGAGAAAACTGGGGGTGCGCTTTAGTGCCATGGCCTACGTCGTACCCGACGCCCACGCGCCAGCACCGGTAACGGCGGTGGCCTCGGTCGCACGGATGCCCGTGACACTGGTGGACACTTCCTCGGTGCTTAACCTGGTTCAAGAGGAGCTTCCCCCCGGTGCGAGGTCTCTCGTAGGAGACGACATGTTTCCCCTGCGCGAGCGTTTACGCGCGGGAATTGAGTTCGTTTAAGCTTTCGACGCTACGTCGAGTAGCCAATCCCGCAGGGCCTGAGTCGAATAGCAGTCAATTCGGTTGTAATCGGTGATGCTGGCTCTTAAGGCATCCGCCTGGGCGGCATCTCCTTCTCGGGCGAAAGCCTTGTAATCAATGAAGGCCACCACGGATTCACCACCACCGGCAATGCCCGTGCGGGTGTTGGGCTCAAAATAGAGCGCCTCCAGAGCTTTCAGTCCATATCCGGGCAACCCGATTTTGAGACTGCCGGTCACGACCGGGTAAAGATCCACCAGGAGGTGATCCAGTAGTCGAGTGACGCACTCCGAAGCAGTGTTGTGTCGGGCGTGAAGGTGTCGAAGTTTGGTGCGCTCATACGCTGCATAGTGATACACGTGCAGGGCGGGGTGAGCCTCAAGGCGGTGTGCGATGAGGGCACAGAATTCTTCGAGCACTGCCTTTTCTTGGACGAAGTTCTCCGCCCACAGCGGCAAAAATCGAGGGTTGTCCCCGTGAGGGTTGACGTTCTCTCCCCACACACCAAAGAGGTATTCGATACCAAACCGCACAGGACCGAGCCCCTCATCATCTCTGAGGGGCTCGCCAGTGGAATCAAACTCTTGATAAGTCGGGTCACCCTCAAAATCAAAGAAGAGGTCCCCAGCGTTCGGGAGTGGCAGGTCCGCGATTCTCGAGCGGGACACGAGCTGCCACGCAGGTCGAGTCGAGGGCGTGGACCGTGATTCGACTTGAACGCTGGCCTGGAGGTGGACGGAAGAGAGAGCGTCTTTGTTCATTCCGCGTGCGCGCCGGCGTACTTCCTCCACGCTCGCCTCTGCGAGCTGTGGCATTGTCGTGAAACCAGCCGCAAGCAGCTTGGTGCGTTGGGATTTGCGAAGCCCGGCAATTTGAAAAAGATCATCGTGGGCGTGGATGGCTTCCTGGCAGGCTCCGCACCCCGATGTTCCACACGCGGTGTAGCGCTCATCGCCCCAGGGGGCAACAGCGGGGTCGGCCTCCCTCTGGGCAATCAGGTTCACCACAGAATCACGTAGCTCTGTGAAGCGAGCGCGAATCTCGCTGAGGTCATGGATGCTGGCGGAGCCATCGCCGAGGATCAGGCGAACCTGTCCTGACGTAGGAATTCCGAGTTGTTGAAGCTGATCGGCATAAGCGGCCAGTTGGACCAGAGCCGAATCCTTGGCACGGCGCGCAAGCTTCGTGTCCCAAATCTCCCATTCGTCGCCCTGTCGGATGATGAAGTCGGCAAAGCCTTGAAACCCGATAGGCAACTCAGTGTCAGGCAATTGCGATTGATATAGCGTGGCTTGAAAAAGCGCATCCGCATCGGAATTTAGTGCCCCAAGCGTCGCGTCGAGCGACCGTTGGATGGCATTCCTCCAGACATCTGCGCTGCTCCCGGCAGGTGGGCGCTCATACGGAATTTCGACAACAGAACGGAGCGTGGCTCTCAGGGATGCCAGGGTGCGCTGTTCGTGTTCTAAACCGAGCCTTGCAACGAGGTCCATCATGGGGTCGCTCAGTTCGGGGACGCTGACCCCTTTGCCCAACTTTTGATCGGCTACCCGCGCAAGTTTCCACGGGCACTGTGCGAAGGCACCCAGGTCACTGGCGGAGATAACCCACGAGCTGTCGTCGAGGCGTTGCATAGTGTGAGCCTAAGCCGACCCAGTGACGAATGACTAGATGAGGCTGAGTTCAGTGAGCTTGGCGTTAAGGAGGGGATTGCTGGGCTCCGTCAGGATTGAGCCATCAGAGAAGACCAACACAGGAATGTTAAGGCGGCCCGATAGCTCGATTGCGCGAGCTTTGTCCGCCTCGCTGGCATCAACGTCCCGGTAGGTGTAGGGAACTCCGTAGTGTTCCAGCAGCGCCTGTGCTCTGATGCAATCGCCGCACCAGCTGGCACCGAAAAGTTCAACGGGGTGTGTTTCCAAGATGAGTGGATCCTTTCGCTCAATGCCTTCTTAGCTTCGCCAGGCTAACAGCGCCACCTTGGAGCTCTGTGACCTCGTAGACTCGCAGCAGGGGTCCGTGTGCGTCCCCTGCCAGAAGGTGGTGATGTGGTGAAAACCACGGGTCCGGGTCCCTCATTCAAAGCCGAGCCAGGCGGGGAAGCGACTTATCGCCCCGGGATGGACCAGAACTCCCAAGAGGGCTCTGGTGCAATGCGCATCGAGATTGATTCCCTCGGCGAACACGAAGTCCCCGCGGACGCCTACTGGGGAATTCATACCGCGCGAGCACTGGAAAACTTCCCGATTACCCGACGGGCCATTTCCAACTACCCTGATTTGATTCGCGCCCTGGCGCGCGTCAAGCAGGCTGCGGCCCGGGCCAATAAAGACCTCGGCGTTCTCTCAGCGGCTAAAGCAGACGTGATTGACCAGGCGTGTGAAGAGCTGTTCCAAGGCCACCTGCACGACCAGTTCGTCTTGGGCGCCGTGCAGGGCGGTGCCGGAACCTCCACCAACATGTGTGCCAACGAAGTGATTGCCAACCGCTGCCTGGAAATCATGGGGTACGGAAGAGGCGAATATCAACATCTGCACCCCATTGATGATGTCAACCGTTCCCAAAGCACGAACGATGTGTATCCCACCGCCGTCAAAATTGGGATGGTATTTGGGGTTCGCCGCCTTTACGCCGAACACAAACTGCTCGCCGAATCTTTTGGGGCCAAAGGCAGAGAATTTGCCGACATTTTGAAAGTGGGGCGGACTCAACTCCAAGATGCTGTGCCCATGACGTTGGGCCAGGAATTCCGGGGGTTTGCCACCACGCTCGTGGAAGATCACGAACGCATCGAGGAGACCATTCGTTTCCTCTGTGAAGTCAACCTCGGTGCCACTGCCATCGGTACCGGGATTACCGCTGACCCTCGCTATCCTGAGGCGATTCGTGCCCACCTTGCCGACCTCACCGGTCTTGACATCCGCACTGCGCCGGATCTCATTGAAGCCACCAGCGACGCTGGTGTCTTCATGACACTGTCGGGGACATTGAAGCGCGCCGCGGTGAAACTCTCCAAGATCTGTAACGACCTGCGGCTGCTCTCCAGTGGCCCTCAAGCAGGTTTTGGCGAAATCAACTTGCCCGCCCGGCAGGCAGGGTCGTCCATCATGCCCGGCAAGGTGAACCCGGTCATTCCCGAGGTGGTGAACCAGGTGGCCTTTGCCATTATTGGCTCTGATGCCACGGTGACTGCCGCGGCGGAAGCCGGCCAATTACAGCTCAACGCGTTCGAACCCATCATCGCTGCGTCCCTCATGCAATCGATGGCGTGGCTGACCAACGCGTGTAAAACCCTGCGCATCAACTGTGTCGATGGCATCACGGCAAATGAGGACCGCCTTCGCCAAATGGTGGAGGCCAGTGTGGGGGTCGTGACCGCGCTTACCCCCTATATCGGATATGTAAAAGCCGCGGCGGTGGCTCATGAGGCGCTTGCAGGCGGAGGAACAGTACGTCAGCTCGTGATAGCCCAAGGTTTGATGGACGAAGCGGAGCTTGATCGGGTCCTCTCACCGCAGCGATTGAGCGGATTGTCCCTGGCCACGGGCATTATTACTCTGCCTCCGCTGAAGGAAGACCCCGAGCAAGCGGGTTAATAACCTCGCCGCCCAGTGGCGGGGCTCTGCGGCCTCCGGCGCTTCTGAGCGGCGAGTAACTTGCCTTCATTCTCCCAAAGGCACCCGATTGTTGGCAATACCTATGATGGTCACACCTTGATAACGCTGAGGCAGTCCGCCGGAGGATTCGACGCGCGAAGGCGCTGTGCCACATGCGGTATCCCGGGTGAGCGGCGGGGCTTTCGGAGGTTTCCCTTACCAACATTTCCCACTCTTCTCCCGCGGCTCACAGAGGATGCTAGAGTCAGAGGCTGTGCCGTGTAACGGCCGCGGATTTAGAGAGTCATCCCATCCGGGTGTGACGCCGCGCAGCAAGACGAAGGAGAGCTGACATGGCCATTGCGCCCGACACCAAAGCAAGCATCATCGAGACGTACGCCACGCACCCTGGTGATACCGGTTCTCCCGAAGTTCAGGTTGCGCTGATGACCCACCGCATCATTGAACTGACCGAACACCTCAAATTGCACAAGCATGACCATCACTCCAGGCGCGGACTTTTGTTGATTGTCGGCCGTCGCCGTCGCCAACTGGGGTATCTGCAGCGCGTTGAAATCGGTCGATACCGCACGCTAATCGAGAAGCTTGGTCTGCGCCGCTAGTTTTTCCCGGTCTACCGATACCCCGCGTAGTGCGTGGGGTATCGCTTTTTCAGGGCTTAGCCGATAGCCTGGGAAAGTTCGCTTAGCGAATGCACAACCGAATACGGCTCTCCCTCGAAGTAGGTGGGCGAGAAGCTGGTCACCGGTGGTGGTCTACTGTCACAAGACAGTGCACTTCTACTGTTGGCCAGGAACAGGCCCGCACACGTGTGTGGCACGTCTTCACGCCTCCTTCCTCCAGGTGAGCCACCATCGCCGGTAAACATGCCGGTGATGTTTGCTGATGTAAAAGGAGAAGTGACCTTAATGGAAGGTCCAGAAATTAAATTCGCCGAAGCCGTTCTCGATAACGGCTCTTATGGCAAGCGCACCGTGCGCTTTGAAACGGGTCGTTTGGCCCAGCAAGCTCAGGGAGCGGTTGCCGCGTACCTGGATGAAGAAACCATGTTGCTCTCTGCAACAAGCGCCTCCAAGAACGCGAGAGAGGGCTTTGACTTTTTCCCTCTCACCGTGGATGTTGAAGAGCGCTCCTACGCTGCGGGAAAGATTCCCGGTTCGTTCTTCCGTCGCGAAGGTCGCCCGTCGACCGATGCGATTCTCGTCTGCCGTTTGATTGACCGGCCATTGCGCCCGTCCTTCGTCGACGGTCTGCGTAATGAAGTTCAGATTGTTATTACCGTGCTTTCGATGGCACCTGATGAGTTCTATGATGCTTTGGCCATCAATGCGGCCAGTGCTTCTACCCAGATTTCGGGGCTGCCTTTCAGTGGCCCGATTGCTGCGGTGCGTTTGGCTCTCATCGGCGACCAGTGGGTTGCGTTCCCGAAACACAGCCAGTTGGCCGAAGCAGTGTTCGACATTGTTGTGGCCGGACGCGTTGTTACCGCGCCTGATGGCTCGCAAGATGTCGCGATCATGATGGTCGAAGCAGAAGCCACCGACGTCAGCTGGGAGCTCATTCAAGCCGGTGCCACCAAGCCCAGCGAAGAAATTGTCGCCCAGGGTCTTGAAGCCGCCAAGCCGTTCTTAAAGCAGTTGGTGGACGCGCAGCAGAAACTTGCTGACCAGTCCGCTAAAGCTATTGAGAACTACCCTGTCTTCTCGGACTACACCCCTGACGTGTTATCTGCTGTGGATGGTCTGGCGGCGGCCAAATTAGCTGCTGTCTACCAGATTGCGGACAAGAAAGAACGCCAGAGTGCTGATGATGAACTCAAGACCAGCATCAAGGACGCTATTGCCAAAAAGGTCGAGGCTGGTGAGTTGCCAGAAGGCTCTCTAAGCATGGTCTCTGCTGCCTATAAGTCAGTCACCAAGCGCGTCATGCGTGCCCGTGTGCTGACAGAAGGTATCCGTATTGATGGCCGTGGATTATCAGACCTTCGCGTCATTGACGCAGAGGTTGATGTGATTCCTCGCGTTCACGGTTCCGCACTGTTCCAAAGAGGAGAAACCCAGATTTTGGGTATCACCACGCTGAACATGCTGAAGCTGGAGCAGCAAATCGATTCGTTGAACCCAATCAAGACCAAGCGCTACATGCACCATTACAACTTCCCGCCTTATTCCACCGGTGAGACCGGTCGCGTGGGAACGCCCAAGCGCCGTGAAATTGGTCACGGATTCTTGGCAGAACGTGCATTGGTTCCGGTGTTGCCCTCTCGCGAGGACTTCCCCTACGCCATCCGTCAGGTGTCGGAAGCTTTGAGCTCCAACGGCTCTACCTCAATGGGGTCTGTATGTGCGTCGACGTTGTCGATGCTCAATGCTGGCGTGCCGCTGAAGGCTCCTGTTGCCGGTATCGCCATGGGCCTCATCTCCGGCGAGGTCGATGGAGAGATGCGTTACGCGGCTCTCACCGACATCCTCGGTGCTGAAGACGCTCTGGGTGATATGGACTTCAAGGTTGCAGGAACCAGCGAGTTCGTGACAGCTATCCAGATGGACACCAAACTCGATGGCATTCCCGCCAGCGTCCTCGCCAGTGCTTTGACGCAGGCGAGGGAAGCTCGTCTGCATATTCTCAGCGTGATGAATGAAGCTATTGATTCACCTGACGAGATGGCAGCCACCGCACCGCGTGTGATCACGGTCAAGATCCCGTCCGACAAAATCGGTGAGCTGATTGGGCCCAAAGGTAAAACCATCAACTCTATTCAGGATGAGACCGGCGCTCAGATCTCGATTGACGATGATGGCACCGTGTTCATTGGCGCCGTTGATGGTGACAGTGCTGAAGCGGCACGAGCCCGCGTCAACGCCATTGCTAACCCGGTCAACCCTGAAGTGGGGGAGCAGTACCTGGGAACGGTCGTCAAGATCGCAGCCTTCGGTGCGTTCATCTCCTTGGTGCCCGGTCAAGATGGCCTGCTCCACATCTCTGAGGTTCGCAAGCTTGCCGGAGGCAAGCGAGTGGATGACGTGGAAGACGTGTTGTCCGTCGGGCAAAAAGTCTTGGTCGAAATCTCCAAGATTGATGATCGCGGCAAGCTCTCCTTGAGCCCAGTTATTGCTGACGAAGGCACGGTAGCTGCCGAGTAAAAAAAATCAGCTCGTCAAGGTCCGGTTGCCACACAGGTAACCGGACCTTGTTCGTTAACATCTCCGCGCGGAGTCCTGGAAAGTTTCCTCACACCCCACCGGGGAGGCCACACCGCGCCGTTTCCGGTGTTGAGTTCTCGCCAGGACGGAGCAGAAGCCTCTTGCTTGGCTGCAACATTTGTTCCTGCGCGTTCCTTCCCGTTCATCCGACATTCAGGTTTCTTCCAGCGAAAAGTCCTTGGCAGGGGTAGTGTTTCACCACCGCTAGTCACCGCTGTGGTGGCTTCGGTAAGAGGACACATCCTCGACCAACCGCCGACGGGTCCGTCGCGCCGACGGATGGCAAACTTTACAGAAACATGTCAAGGGAGAATCATGGATCTGCTTGTGATCACGCAGGCTTTCTTTATGCTCGGTTTTGTCGCCATGGCGGCAGGAACCCTCTACTTCGTTTTGGAGAGAGGCGACCTCAAGCCTGAGCACCGCATTGCCGCTACGTATGCAGGAATCATTACCTTCATCGCAGCGATTATGTATTGGATTATGACCGATATTGTCGGCTTCTTCGATCAGACGGCTGCTTCAAGCGATGCTGTTAGCGCAACGATGCCCTTCCGTTACATCGACTGGTTGCTGACCACACCTCTGCTCCTCGTGGAGTTTGGTCTGATCGTTGCCATCGCTGGTGCTGCCAGCAAGGGCTTCATTACCCGCATCGTTATCGCTGACATCATTATGATTGTCACCGGTTACCTCGGTGAAGTGGGCGTCGCAGGCGAAATGAGCACGTGGGTCTGGTTCATCATTTCCAGCCTCGCATGGGTCTACATCGTCTGGGCAATATTCCAAATCAAGCTCGATGGTATGCCTGATTACGCAGCCAAGGCAGTGAAAATCATGCGACGCTTCGTGATGTTCGGATGGGCAATTTATCCCATCGGCACAGCAACCGAAGAGTTCATGACGCTCGGTGGTGCTGAAGTTGGCACCGCTGTTGCCATTGCCGCCATTGTGTATGTGATTGCTGACGTACTCAACAAGGTTGGCTTCGGTATGGTTGCCGTCAACGCCGTAAAGGCAAGCGCAGCCGTAAACGCTAGCTCGTCAGTGAAGGTCTAGTCCTTCACCTATCTCGTCCAGAAGGCCCGGAGCTTTGCTCCGGGCCTTCTGCATTGCTCGGTGTCAAGATGAAGGCGCTAAGGTTTAGTGGCTATGTCACCTGCCATTAATTTCGATCTGACCGTGCCCGAGCTCGAGTTCCGTGCCAGCGGTGATGCCCTGGTATCGCGAAGTGTCCACCCCAGCGGTGTGAGGATTCTCACAGAGGAGGTTCCTGGTGCCTTGTCCGCCTCTATCGGCTTCTGGATTGCGGTGGGATCACGAGATGAGGACAAGGTGGCGTACGGGTCCACCCACTTCCTGGAACATCTTCTTTTTAAGGGAACCCACAAGCGCACTGCGCTTGACATTGCCATCGCGTTTGACGAGGTGGGGGGAGAACACAACGCCCTGACCGCTAAGGAACACACCTGCTACTACGCCAAGGTTCAAGACCACGATCTGGGAATGGCGATCGACGTCCTCGCTGACATGGTGGCTGACTCACTGATTGATGCACGCGAATTTGATATTGAACGCACCGTCATCCTGGAAGAGTTGGCGATGGCCGACGATGACCCCAACGACGTCGCACACGAGCGGATTATGGAGAGCGTTCTCGGAGACCACGTTTTGGGTCGTCCTATTGGTGGCAGTCCCGCGACCATCAAAGCCGCGACAAGAGAGTCAGTGCACGAGTATTACGAACGCTATTACCGCCCTCACGAGCTCGTGGTGACCGCCGCGGGAGGACTCAAGCATGCCGAGGTCGTTGCGAGAGTGTTGGCCGCCCTGGAGGGCTCCGGGTGGGACCTCTCCGCCCGTGGCGCACCGGCACCACGGAGGTCAAGAGAACTCGCCATCTTCACCCCAGGGGCACCCAGTACCACCGTGAAAAGGCCCCTCGAGCAAGCTGTTGTCGCTCTTGCGACTCCGGGCCTTCGCGCGACCGATGAGCGGCGTCACGCCTTTGGGGTGATGTCGAATGTTCTGGGCGGCGGAATGTCCTCGCGACTGTTCCAAGAAATTAGGGAAAAGCGCGGCCTCGCCTACTCCGTCTACGCCTTTGGCTCGAGCTATGCCGATGCTGGCATCTTCGGAATGGCTGCTGGCACTTCACCAGGCAGCGCTGCAGCGGTAGCCGCTTTGATGAAGCAGGAGCTTGTTTCCCTGGCCGAGTCGGGAATCACCGCGGAAGAGCTTGCGCGGACGAAAGGCAGCGTTGCGGGAGCTTCTGCGCTTGCCCTTGAAGACAGCGACACCCGGATGATTCGTCTGGGTCGCTCCGAGCTCACCACCGGTGAGTTCTTCGACAGAGATGAAGGCCTTGCCCGCCTCGCCCTGGTCAATCGTGAATCGGTGCAAAGTATCGCCCAAGATTTAGCCGCTGAGCCACTGTCTGCCGTTGTTGTTGGTGCCGTGGAAGAGGGCACCTTCACAGATATTGTTTCCGCCTCATCCCGCGGCTAGCTCGATAGCCACCACTTGATCTAAGGAAGTACCCGATGTCTCGCTATCTCTACCTTGTGCGCCACGGCGAACAAGTCGACGCAGAATTTGGTCTACCCGAAGGTCCTCTTAGTGAGAGAGGCCGCGAGCAGGCACGCCTCATCGCACAGCGCCTGCACGGGGTGAGCTTTGATGCTGCCTACACTTCTCCGATGCAAAGGGCAGTGGAAACTGCTGAGGTGATGACCCATCACCTCAGCATCGACCCGGCGACCCCCAGCGCGTTGCTCATGGACTGCATCCCTGCCGGGCCAAGCCCGGACATGCCTGCAGCCTTTGAAGGTTTCTTTGGTGGGGTGAGCGATGAGGAGCTTGCTGCGGGTGAAGCTCAGATGTCTGACGCGGTTGGTCAGTGGTTTGCCCGGTCTGGGGATGATCGCCACGAATTACTCATTACCCACAATTTTGTTATTGCCTGGTTTGTGAGGCACGCTCTCGGAGCAGAGCCATGGAGGTGGATCGGTCTCAACCAGGCCAATGCTGCGTTAGCCATTATCCGCGTACGCACTGCAAAACCTGCTGTGTTGATCTCCTACAACGACATGGGTCACCTTCCCCCCGGAATTCGCACGGGGACTCCCGAAGGCTACCGAGCGTAGTAAACCCCTCGCGAGTATTACCGGCGTTCTTTAGACTGTAGCTATGGATTTTGCCTCTGCCAGGCTGGAAGCACAGCACCTCACCGAACGGATTCTTGAGCTTCAAGACGCCTACTATCGCCAAGATGCGCTGTTGGTCGCCGATACCGAATATGACCAGATGCTGCGCGCGCTGGAGGCTCTCGAACTGGAGTTTCCGCAGTTGCGGGGCTCTGATTCACCCACGCGCCGTGTCGGATTTGGCGCGGGGGAACTGTTCTCGCCGGTGACTCATGCCGAGCGCATGTTTAGTTTGGACAATGTGTTTAGTCCTGAAGAAATGACGGCCTGGATGAGCAGGATTGAGCAGAGCTTCCCTGAGGCAAGCTACTTGTGTGAGCTCAAAGTAGATGGGTTGGCTCTCAACCTTCGTTATGAGTCCGGCCGCCTCGTCTCCGCGGCAACCCGCGGCGACGGTGTCACGGGGGAGGATGTCACCGAGAACGCTTTGCTCGTTCCCGGTATTCCTCGGCGACTCACAGGTCGTGATCACCCTGATGTGGTGGAGGTGCGAGGCGAGGTGGTGTTTCCCCTTGCCGCCTTTGACGCTCTCAACGTCGGGCTGGCGACTCGGGGAAAAAAACTTTTCGCTAACCCTCGCAACGCCGCATCCGGGACCCTGCGCCAAAAAAGTGAGGGCAAGAAGGAAGCACAACAGGTGTTAGTGCGAGAACGCCTCGGTGCGTTAACGATGGTGGTGCATGGGATGGGGGCATGGGACACTCCCCCGGTTGACACGCAGAGCGGTGTGTACAGCGTGTTGCGATCTTGGGGACTTCCGGTATCCGATCTGGGAAAGACAGTGGGTACAGCTCAGGAAGTCTTGGCCTACATCTCCCACTACCAAGAACACCGTCACAGTGTCAGTCATGAAATAGACGGCGCGGTCATCAAAGTCGACCAGTTTGGTATTCAGAAAAGACTCGGTGCCACCTCGCGTGCGCCACGCTGGGCAATCGCCTATAAGTACCCACCCGAACAGGCCACCACCAAGTTGCTCGACATTGTGGTCAGTGTTGGTCGCACCGGTCGTGCCACCCCGTACGCGGTGCTGGAGCCTGTGTTGGTGGCAGGAAGCGAAGTTGAGCGCGCCACCCTCCACAACCAGGACGTGGTGAAAGCCAAGGGTGTGCTGATTGGCGACACCGTGGTGGTCAGAAAAGCTGGCGACGTCATCCCCGAAATACTCGGCCCGGTGGTGGAGGCAAGAGACGGTGACGAACGCGAGTTTGTGATGCCGGTGGCGTGCCCCGATTGCGGCTCCACCCTAGCTCCTGCTAAGGAGGGCGACGTGGATTTACGGTGTCCCAATGCTGAAAACTGCCCCGCCCAAGTGCGCGGACGAGTCGAGCACATTGGATCTCGCGGGGGACTTGATATCGAAGGCCTGGGGGAAGTCAGCGCGGCTGCTCTCACCCAACCTCTCGAGCCAGCCACGCCTCCGCTGGTTAATGAAGCCAGGCTTTTCCATCTCACGCTCGCCGACATTTTTCCTATTCTTGTGGAGGTGCGTGACCCTGACACAGGCCAGCCCAAGAGGGACCCGAAGACCGGCAACCCTGCTCAGTACACACCGTTTAGACGGCGGCGGAAAAAGAGTGACCAGGAGTGGAATCCCCATGCGCAAGAGTTCACGGGCGATGCCGAATGGGTTCCCTCAAAAGCTGCCTATGAGCTGTTGGAACAATTGGAAAAAGCCCAAGCTCAACCCCTCTGGCGTTTTTTGGTCAGCCTGAATATCAGACATGTGGGACCTGTGGTGGCCCGGACTTTGGCCAGCGCGTTCGGGTCTTTGGAAAAGATTGTGTCTTCCCGTCCCGACGAGCTTTCTGCCGTGGATGGCGTCGGCGACGTGATTGCGCACTCCATTCTTGACTGGTGGGCCACGCGGTGGCACCAAGACATCGTGAGCAGCTGGCGGGATGCGGGAGTCAGCTTTGAAGATGCCGTAACCACAGAAGGCTCAGTCTCTGGCACTCTCGCAGGCCTCGCCGTGGTGGTGACCGGTGCCATCCCCGGATATACCAGGCAGAGCGCGGAGGACGCCGTGCGCTCAGTGGGTGGGAAACCGACGTCAGCGGTCAGCAAGGCCACGTCTGTCGTGGTTGCCGGAGAGGGCGCGGGAAGCAAAAGGCAAAAAGCTCTTGACCTCGGCATTCCCCTTGTGGAGGCGGAAGATTTTGACGCATTACTGGAAAACGGAGTCCCCTCCATCGCGCTTTAGACTGGGGTCTCACCCAAGGAGATTCATGTCAGAAATGACCCCCGATTCCGTTCGCCATTTGGCGTCGCTTGCCCGCATTGCACTGAGCGAAGAAGAAATTTCTCGGCTCAGTGGAGAGCTGGCCGCCATTGTCCAAGCGGTGGAATCTGTGCAAAAAGTTGCCACCGACGACGTCCCTCCCACGTCCCACCCGCTCGCGTTGGGAAACGTGTTCCGTGACGACGTTGTGGGAGACACGTTGACGACAGAAGAAGCCCTTGCCGGCGCACCCGATCACGATGGCTCGCGATTCCGTGTGAGCGCCATATTGGGGGAAGAGCAGTGAGCGACCTGATTTCGATGACCGCGAGCGATGCCGCACAGGCACTGGCGCAAGGTTCGATTTCCAGTGTTGAGCTGACCCAGGCCCACCTCGATCGTATTGATGCCACGGACGCAGCGGTGGGATCTTTCCTAGCCCGATCCACGAACGCGTTGGAGGCTGCAAAGCGCATTGACAAGGCCAGGCACGCGGGGGAGGATCTCTCTGCCTTGGCGGGCATCCCCATTGCTATCAAAGACGTGTTGTGCACCACAGACATGGTCACCACCGCGGGGTCGCGCATCTTAGAAGGCTGGCTTCCTCCCTATGACGCCACCGTTGTTACGAAGCTTCGCGTGGCAGGTATGGTGCCGTTGGGGAAAACCAATATGGATGAATTTGCCATGGGGTCCTCCACCGAGCATTCGGGCTATCACGTGACAAAAAACCCCTGGGACCTCAGTGTTGCGCCCGGCGGTTCGGGAGGTGGTTCCGCCGCTGCGGTCGCCGCGAAACAGGCCCCCTTAGCCATTGGAAGTGACACGGGTGGTTCCATTCGCCAACCGGCCGCTTTTACGGGCACTGTGGGAGTCAAGCCCACCTATGGCGCGGTGAGCAGGTATGGCGTCATCGCTCTGGCGTCATCGCTAGATCAAGTCGGTCCGGTGTCGAGGACGGTCAAAGACGCCGCGCTGCTGCACGATGTTATTGGCGGGCATGATCCCCACGACTCAACGAGTATTGCCACGCCCTGGCCAAGCATGAGCGCTGCGGCTGATGCCGGAGCCCAAGCAGAAAGCCTGGCTGGTGTGCGAGTGGGTGTTGTGCGCGAGCTTGCTGGTGAAGGTGTTCACGCCGGTGTTCGACAGCGCTTTGAGGAAACTCTTGCGCTGCTGAGTGACCAGGGGGCGGAGGTCGTGGAGGTGAGTGCGCCGCACTGCGAGCACGCCGTCGCGGCCTACTATCTGATCCTTCCCGCGGAGGCCTCGAGCAACCTCGCCCGCTTTGATTCCGTGCGTTTTGGGCTCCGCGTCACTCCGTCGGGCGCCCCCACCGTGGAGGATGTCATGTCTGCCACCAGAGATGCCGGGTTTGGTGATGAGGTCAAGCGCCGTATTATTCTCGGTACCTATGCGCTGAGTGCTGGCTACTACGACGCTTACTACGGTTCTGCGCAGAAAGTGCGCACGTTGATTCAACGAGACTTTGCGGTGGCTTTTGAGAAAGTTGACGTGGTGGTTTCGCCCACCGCGCCCACCACGGCGTTTCCTCTAGGCGCGAAAATGGATGATCCCCTGGCAATGTGGGCAGGCGATGTGACCACCATTCCGGGAAACCTTGCAGGAATACCGGGCATGTCCTTGCCCATGGGGCTCAGTCCAGACAATGGCCTCCCCGTCGGGATTCAGCTCATGGCTCCCGCGTATCAAGATGCGAGGCTCTATAAAATAGGGGCCACCATGGAACGGCTGTTCTTTGAGCGTGATGGGTATCTCGTGTCCCAGCGAGTTCCGGAGGTGGCGTAACTCATGGCCGCAGACACTCTGATGGATTTTGATAAAGCGCTCGAGCTCTTCGAGCCGGTCATCGGGTTTGAAGTTCACGTGGAGCTTTCCACACACACCAAAATGTTTTCCTCCGCCCCCAACCCTGCTGCGATGGACGAAGCCCAGGTTGACCCCAATACGTGCATCACGCCTTTGTGTCTGGGTTTGCCGGGAAGTTTGCCGGTCGTGAACGGCAAGGCAGTGGAGTACAGCATTTCATTGGGTCTCGCTCTGGGCTGTGAAATCGCTCCGGTGTCACGGTTTGCGCGGAAAAACTATTTCTACCCCGACCTGGGAAAGAACTATCAAATCAGCCAGTTTGACGAACCGATTGCCTTTGAGGGCTCTGTTTCCGTCGAGCTCGATGATGGGTCACTGATAGAGGTCCCCATTGAGCGCGCCCATATGGAAGAAGACGCGGGGAAACTCACCCACGTCGGTGGGGCAACCGGTCGAATTCAAGGCGCGGAATATTCCCTTGTGGACTACAACCGCGCGGGTGTGCCACTGGTGGAAATTGTCACTAAACCTATCGAAGGAATGGAACACCGCGCGGGGGAACTCGGTCGAGCATATGTGTCGACCATTCGCGACATGGTGCGAAGCCTCGGCATCTCCCATGCTCGTATGGAGCGGGGAAATTTACGCTGTGATGCCAACGTGTCACTGCGTCCGCGGGGAACCACGGCTTATGGCACAAGGACAGAGACCAAGAATGTGAACTCTTTCCGCTCCATTGAGCGCGCCGTTCGCTATGAAATTCAGCGCCAAGCCGTCATTCTTGCCGCAGGCGGGAGCATCACCCAGGAAACGCGCCACTGGCATGAAGACACCGGGACCACATCACCGGGTCGCCCCAAGAGCGACGCCGATGACTACCGCTATTTCCCCGAACCTGATTTGTTGCCCGTGGAGGCCTCCCGAGAACTGGTGGAGTCGCTTCGCCAGGCGCTGCCGGAGCAGCCGGTGCTCATGCGGCGACGCTTACGAGCCCAGTGGGGTTTCTCCGATGTTGACTTCGGTGCGATCGTAAACGCGGGGTTGATCACGGAGATTCACGACACCATCCTCTTAGGGGTGGACGCTGTTGCCGCGAGGAAATGGTGGATGGGCGAGCTCAGCCGATTGGCCAATGATCAAGGTGTGGAGCCCGGAAGCATAGCGACGCCCGAGGATGTTCATGCCCTTCAAAGCCTGGTGGATGCTGGTCGTTTGACCGACAAGCTTGCTCGCGAAGTACTCGGCGCGATGGTCGCGGGAGAGGGCTCCCCGGAAGACATTGTCCTGGCACGGGGACTAGAGGTGGTGTCTGATGATGGCGCTTTGCTGGCGGCCATTGATGACGCACTCGCCGCCCAACCCGACGTGTTGGGAAAAATTCGAGAAGGCAAGACCCAGGCGGCAGGCGCCGTTATTGGGGCGGTCATGAAGGCCATGCGGGGTCAAGCCGATGCCGCCAGGGTTCACGCTCTAGTAATCGATAGGGCCAACGAGTCCGGCTAGTTGTTGAGGAGCGCCGCGGTGATGGCCGCCGTGATGATTGCGGCGACGTCATCTCGGGGCGTCGTAGCGATGCCATCTCCCGCCTGGGGGCCATACGCGCCAAACGAGGCATGATTTGCTCCCGCGATGGTGGTGGTCTCTGTCCGCTCTGGCAGCAGGGGGCTGGCTTCGTCAACGGCGTTCAGGTCAATGAGGCCATCGCGGTCGCCGAGGAGTTGAAGGGCGGGAATGTCGCGGGCAGAAAGGTCACTCGCACAAAAACTGGCCATTGTTACCAGACCATCGATGGCGGGGTCTTGTGCCACCATGCACGCTTTGACACCGCCCAGGGAATGCCCACCGACGAACCACTGCGATACATCGGGGGCAACGCCGGTGATGTCGGAGAGCGCCGTTGTGTCAAACAGCGCCATATTGAAAAGCGGTTCCACGATGACCACGGTGAGACCTTCCGCGACAAGCTCGTGAAAGGTGGGCAGATACGAGTAGGGGTCGACTTTGGCCCCGGGGTAGAACACCAGCCCGTGGGATGTGGGCTCATCGGCAGGAGTAAAAAGGATGAGACCCTGGGAGGCCACCACGGAAACCTGAGGGTCAGAAAAGACGCGATCTACAGCATCGCGATCGGCCGGCAAAACAATGTGGAACCACGTCAAAAAACTGACTATCGTCACGAGGAGCGCGGTCAGCGAGGTCCACCCGGTGATACGGGCCCTACGCAACCGTCTGCGAGAGGCGAAGCTCCGTACGCTCACCGTTCTTGCCTTTCGTTGTGGAATACTAGAGACACCATGAACATCTTTCTTGTCATTCTCTCATCGCTCGTCTTTTTGGCATCGTTTCCGATGTTTACATTCTCCTTTGTCGTACCTGTAGTTTTCGCCCCCTGGCTTTTCGGCGCGGGCGTTCTTACAGCATGTTTCGCTTTTGCTATCCCCATCGTCTTCCTCGGCCGTCGCCGCTAGGCAGCGTCAAGAGATCGCACACGTTTCGAGAAGTTCTCGAGACGATCTCGCATTCCGACAGCTTTGTGTCTCACTATCCGGTCGGGTTTGGGAAGCTCCGTTGATACTGCCGGAGTAATCCTGATGAGGGTAGAGCAGGCTAAATCCGCGCAGATGTAGGTGCCCACCGTGTCGCCGCGGATTCCCTCTTCGCCCGATTTTGGGGCAACAAACAGACTTACCTGGGGCGCGGGTTGCTGAGTGTGACAGAGAGCGCAAATCGCGCTCCGTCCTGGGGGCATGGGGCTCCTGGCTGCGCGCACCATTAAGCCTTGAATGTTTCCGCCCACCCAGAACACGACATATCCTTTCGTGGCGTGGTGCGCGTCTCTCCACCCCAAAAATTCTCGCTCTTCCCAGAGGGTCTCGTGGAGACCGGGGAGAGTCATTACCGACAGTTCAGTGTCGCTCATATTAATCATGGAGGTCCGAATTGCTTCGGGGGTAACGGGACGCATCGGTTAATCCTATGGTGTCGTTAACTGAACAACGGGTCTGCCATAAGTGGCAGACCCGTTGTTGGTTGTCTTACGTGAAGACTAGAGGGGACGGATGTTCTCCGCCTGAGGGCCTTTCTGGCCCTGGGTTACATCGAATTCGACCTTCTGGTTTTCTTCCAATGAGCGGTAGCCGCTGGACTGGATAGCTGAGAAGTGGGCGAACACGTCGGCAGTGCCGTCATCAGGAGTGATGAAGCCGTAGCCTTTGTCACCGTTGAACCATTTAACGATTCCGGTTGTCATGCTGTGTCTCTTTTCTTTGGTGCTGTGGTGCGTAGTCTCGACGATCGAAACCAACGGTCGAAACTACCGGCACCCCCGGCCCATTGCTGGGCACACATCATCGTAAGACTCAGTAGGGATGCTCGACTAACAAACGACACCTTAAGCGTATCGGTTTTGGGTGCTCAAACCTAGTGTCGTTACCACTCAGTTACTCAGGAGTTTTCCCGAGTACGGTGAGAGCCAACGTTGAGGGAGAGGCGAGGGACATGAGAACACCGGAGTCAGTATGGGATTACCCTCGGCCACCGCGCCTTGAATCCAGCACCGATCGTGTGGTTATTACTCACGCCGGGCACGTGGTGGCCGAGACTAAGGCACCGTGGCGTGTCCTGGAAACCTCTCACCCTCCTTCTTACTATGTGCCCTTTGCGGATGTCGATATGAGTGTGGTTCGGCCCGTTCCGGGCACGACCTTCTGCGAATTTAAAGGCGTGGCCTCGTATGCGGACATTGTCGTGGGAGGGCACACACTGTCTCGCGTGGCCTGGTGGTACCCCGAACCGACTCCAGGATTTGAGGCACTGCGCGACCACCTCGCCCTGTATCCCGGGCGGGTAGACCAGTGCACGGTGGACGATGAACTGGTCTCGGCGCAAGACGGTGACTTTTATGGTGGCTGGATTAACTCATGGATTACGGGGCCTTTCAAAGGTGCGCCCGGGACACTGGGCTGGTAAAGCCTGAGATAATGGGGCGGTGACTTTCTTTCGGACGCTCGAGCGCAGCGACGCCAATGAGCTGGTAGCAATCAATAATGGTGGCTACCCCGGTGTTCCTCTCGCAACCTCAGAGGAGCTCGACGTCCTTCTGAGTCTCTCCAGTATTGCGCTGGGAATCGTTGGCGGCGACGAATCACTTCAAGGATTCTTGATTGCCCTTGACCCCGGTGTTGACTATGACAGCGAAAACTATCGCTTCTTTGAGAGCCTGTACGACAACCATTTGTACATCGATCGAGTGGTGTTGAGCTCTCAGCTGCGCGGGCAAGGTGTGGGAACTGAACTTTATGAACGGGTCTTTGACCTCGCTCGTGCACGCAAGCGTGATCGCATCACGTGTGAGGTGAATCTGGAGCCGCCGAACCCCGGTAGCCTGAGATTCCATCGCGGCTTAGGTTTCCTCGATGTTGACACCCAGGCCACAAAAGGTGGCTCTGTCGTAGTCCAACTTCTTCAAGTACCGCTTAGCGAGGGAGAACGCCATGGCGACAGCTAACCAGCCGCCAACCGTAGGAATTGTCATTCCGGCCTATAACGAAGAGTCCACCATTCGAGCGTGTGTGCTGGCGGCTCTTGGCCAAACTGTCCCTGCGAATGAAATTATTGTGGTCGACAATATGTCCACCGATCTGACCTCCTCTATTCTTGCTGAGCTTAAAGCAACCTTTCCTGATGCGCCGTTAATAATTCTCCGTCAAGACGCAGAGCAGGGGATTACCCCGACACGGAACATGGGCTTTGACGCTGTCACCTCCGATGTGATCGGACGGATTGATTCTGATTCGGTCTTAGAACCCAACTGGGTCGAGTGCACGATGAAAGTATTCCTTGACTCCTCAATCGATGCGGCAACAGGTCCCGTGATCTATTACGACATGCCCCTGCGACGCTATATGGCGCTTGCAGATGACTCTGCGAGAAGAGCCATTTCTCGTCTTGTCAAGCAGTATCGCTTTCTTTTTGGTACCAACATGGCGCTTCGCCGGAGCGCGTGGGAAGCGGTGCGCGGCGAGATCTGTCTTGACGCAGATAAGCACATGTTCGAAGACATCGATCTCTCCGTCCACCTCTACGACGAAGGTTTCTCGATTGTTTATGCGCCGGAAATGGTCGTCGGGATGTCCGCAAGACGTATCGATGATTCCCCCAAAGATTTCCTCGCCTACGTGAAACGCTTTGACACGACCTATAACCATCACGGTCTTCGCAAACGTGCCCTGCGGATCCCGCAATGGGCGTACTTGGGGGTCTACCCCATCGCCAAAAGCCTGAGATGGGGCATGAAGTTGCGCGAGGCGAGGAAGCTGTAGGGTTCTCTTGTACACGGGAGTCCGATTCTGGGCTGAGAGGAAACCTCTAGGTTTCGACCGTCGAACCTGATCTGGGTCATGCCAGCGAAGGAAGGACTTCTCTAACCCGTGCCACATCCCATCTGAGATGAAAGGCACGATAATGAAAAAGATAGCTCTAGCGTCGATTGCGCTGGTGGCACTTACCGGCTGTCAAGCGCAAGAAAACACGCTTGTGAGACTCGCCGCGCACGACTCGTTTGTGATCAGCGAGGACTTGGTTAGCCAGTTTGAGTCGGACACAGGTTATGAATTGGAGATTCTACGTCTCGGTGACACCGGGTCGTTGACGAACCAGCTAATCCTCTCAAAAAATGCGCCCATTGCGGACGCGTTTTTCGGCATTGACAACACCTTCCTCGGTCGAGCCGAGTCCGAGGGAGTAGTGAAAGATACGCCCTCTGCCATTGATTATTCGGATGTCTGTTTTAACTACGACACGGGGTGGTTTGAGCAAGAATCCCTCCTCCCGCCAACGAGTTGGCGGGACCTCGTTAGCGAGGAATA
>CAYUJX010000004.1:0-9370 GCA_964445125.1 uncultured Microbacteriaceae bacterium | reverse complement strand
GTGATTGAGGGTTCGGCCAACGAGGAAGGTGCCAGCTCCCTCGTCGAGTTCCTGCTGAGCCCGGAATTCCAGGCGTCGGTGCCAGAGGCGATGTATGTCTATCCGGCTGTGGAAGGTGTGGATATCCCCGGAGCCTGGGCGACATTCGCACAACCGGCCACCTCCACCATTGGTGAAGGACTCGATATTAACGCCAACCGGGAACAGTGGTTAGAGGACTGGTCAGACATCTTTGATGGCTAGTGGGGACCTGCTGGTGACTACCGCGCTCGTTGCCGTAACGAGCGCGGTAGTGTCCCTCCTCGTCGGGTACCCGGTGGGGCATTGGTTGTCGTCTCTCCGGGCGCTGAGGCGCATCGTCACCGGGCTCTTGCTCGTGCCGTTTTTGCTACCCGCTTTTCTTGTGGGATTGGCTCTTCGGCCATTAATGGGTGAAGCGCTGGACAGTTCTTGGGTCGCTTTGGGGGCAATCATTTCTGCCCACGTACTGATGAATGCGGGTTTCATCGCTGTTGTGACGGCCGCCTCCCTCATCCCCCGAGAGCAATCAGAGTCTGCCGTGCTCGATGGCGCGAGCACCATACAAATTCGCTGGTACCTTCATCTTCCCCAGCAACTTCCGGCACTCAGTGCCGCAGGCCTGCTCGTAGCGCTCTACTCGGCGACCAGTTATGGATTGGTTCTCACATTGGGGCAGGGTGCCGTAAGAACTCTGGAAACCGCGATTGCCAGTGCCGCACTGCAGAGGCTCGATGTGTCTACCGCAGGATTCCTGGCACTGCTGCAGTGCGTCCTCACCGTCAGCTTTTTTCTGGCGGCAAGAAAGCTGGGTGCTACGCCCACCGCGCTGTTTGGCGAAGGGGAGACGGCTTCCAGTACGTCCTGGGTGGGCGGGGCCTTGGGGTTGGGCCTGATTGCGGGGATTCTCTCGGTGGTGGGTGGCGTGTTTGGCAGAGCATTCACTTCCGGACCGGGTCTCGTGGAAAACTTGGCTAATCTTTCGGGCCGCGGGACCAGGGATATTTTGGACCTCAGCGTCGCCCACGCCCTCGGTAACTCTCTTCGAAACATGGTGGTGGCTGCGCTCATTGCGCTGGTCGTGGCGTGGTGGCTGAGCCGACGTCGAGCAGGTCTGTTGGTGTTATTCCCCATTGGAATTTCACCAGTCGTCCTAGGGCTTGGTGCGCTCGTTCTTTCCGGATACATACCCCCTGCGCTCGCGGGAAGCTGGCTCCTTCTTCCTCTTGTTCAGAGCGTGTTTCTTACACCCTTGGCTTTTCAGATTCTTGCTCCTGCCAGGCGGGCCATGTCCCCAGACATCAGGGAGGCAGCCAAGCTTGATGGTGCCAGTTCACTGCAGCTTTTTGCTCTCGTTGAACTGCCCATCCTGGTCAAACCGGTCTTGGTAGCGGCCGCGCTGGCAAGCCTGGGGTCTCTGGGAGAGTTCGGTGCTGCAAGCTTTTTGACCTATGGGTCAAACCAGACGCTCCCGCTGGTGATGTTTCGCCTGATGTCGCGCCCGGGCGGCGAGAACTTTGGCATGGCGATGGCCGCCGCCAGCATCTTTATTCTGGTTGCGCTCGCCGTGGTGTGGTCAATTTCTTCGCTTCGAGCAGATTCTCTCTCCAGGAGCCCTGATGGTGCCCGCACATAACTCCCCACCGATTGTTTTGGTTGATGGGCGCTCGGGCGCAGGCAAGACCGAGTACTCACAAGTTCTCGCTCGAGAGCTCGAGGCAACACTGATCAGCCTGGATGAGGTGTACCCGGGGTGGGATGGCCTAGACGCGGGAAGCGCACACGTGTTCTCTCGTGTGGTGGTTCCGTTTTCCTCAGGACAACCGGGCACCTACACCACCTGGGATTGGGTGGCGCGGCGCGCGGGCACACCGGTCACGGTTAACCCCTCACATGCTCTGATCATTGAAGGATGCGGGGCCATCCGAGCCGAATCGGTTGCCTTTGCCACACGTGTGGTGTGGATGGATGCAAGCGAGGAAACCAGGAAGGCTCGAGCGCTCGCGCGCGATGGAGAAATGTTTAGACCCCATTGGACCCGTTGGGCTCTTCAAGAAGAGAGGTTCATGGCTATCCACGGTTCGCCACAGCTCGCGAATGACATTCTTTCGGGTGAGTAACGGGGCTTGAACCCGCGGCCTCCTGGACCACAACCAGGCGCTCTACCGACTGAGCTATACCCACCATAACTTTCATCGCGGATGAAAGCTTCCCCAGTGTATTACAGTCGCGACTCCCACTGCTGCGTAATGGTCTCGTTCACCACTTTGAGCGCTGTGGTTGACAAACCAGGAGATTCAACAAATACGGCCGAGCGGTAATACGCGAGCTCGCGAATCGACTCGAGGATGTCGGCAAGAGCTCGGTGCCCCCCATGTTTCTCCGGAGAGTGGAAGTAGGACTTTGGCTGCCAGCGTTTCGCCAATTCTTTAATCGTGGAGACATCAATATTGCGGTAGTGCACATACTCGTGAACACGAGGCATTTCTTTCGCAAGAAAAGCCCTGTCGGTGCCAATGGTGTTTCCTGCAAGTGGGGCCACTCCGGCATCAGGCACAAAGCGTGCGATGTATTCCAATACTTGGGCCTGGGCGTCAGGCAGGCTGTGGCCGTGGGGGAGTTCGTCTAACAAACCGCTGGTGGTGTGCATGGTGCGAACAAAGTCGCCCATGTTTGTCAAAGCTGCGTCGGAGGGCTTGATAACGATCTGAAACCCGGGGTCTAGCACACTGAGCTCGTAGCCGTGATGACGACAGCAACCTCGACGAGTTCCTCGACGCCCGGGTCAAGCCCGGTCATTTCGCAATCGATCCACACGAGACGGTCGTTACTTGCGTTTACCACCTGGAGAGTCTATCGGGGGAGACCGCTATGGATGCCGCCAGGGGGACGAGTTCAGTGTGTCCGGGCTTCAGCGACGCCACACATCGGGAGGAAGGCTTCGGGTCAGAGCACGCCGGCGCGGTTTTCGGTGAATTCAGTCATAGGAAACATACAGGAACGAACCAGGTGATGCTTAGGAATGCCCGGCATACTTGTCTCGTTGTGCCGAGGGCGCGTGTTGAGGGGAAATAAAACTGTGAAGACGAGAAGCAAAGTCATTGTGGGAATCGCGATAGGTGCTGTTGTTATCGGTGGAGGCTCTGCACTTGCAGTGGGCTTGAGCCCACAGTCTGAGACCACGGTTCTCACTGAAGAAGTCAAGGTGCGCGACGTTGATGTCACTGTGGCGGCCTCTGGCACAGTTGCTCCCTCAACCGAGCTGGGTCTCCAGTTCCCGGGGGCTGCGACAGCGACGCTCGCTTCCCTAGACGTCGCTGTGGGCGATACCGTCACCGCCGGTGAAATCTTGGCCACAATTTCCCCCGAGGCTCTCCAATCTGCGGTGAGCGGGGCACTGAGTTCCGTGGCCAGTGCGCAATCGGGCGTGGCGAACGCGGCGACCAGTGCTGACCAAGCACGTCAGGCGATTTCTACTGCCGATCAGGCCATCACTGCTGCCCAACTCGCCATCGAAAATGTCGTCGATGAATATCCCTCCGCGTCTTACCCGGTAGAAAACGAAGCGTTGACACTGTTGAGCGCACAAAAGCAAAAAGTTAGCGCCGAGGCTCAGTTGGAAACAGCTCGTCGTCAACTCGAGGCCTACTACCCCCTCAAAGAGGCTGCGGATGCAAGTTTGCGCTCTGCTCAGGCGGGGCTTACTTCGGCACGAATCAATCTGGCTAATGCCACGATGACCGCACCGGTTGCGGGAACCATTGTCGCGATTGCTTCGCAGATGGGGGAGCCGGTGGGCACCACCAGCGTGGGAGTAAAAGCAACCACGGGTTTCATTGTCATCGCGACCCTCGACGAGTTTGTTGTTGAAGCAGACTTCGCTGAGTCCGATGTGGTGGGCGTTGTTGATGGCCAAAGCGTGGACCTAGAATTTGACGCTTTCCCGGGAGAAATCCAGCAAGGAAAAGTCACCAAGGTTGACGCCTATGGAGAGGTGGATCTGACCGGAGGGTCGATTACCACTTATGGGGTGACCATCAGCATCCCTAATCCTCCCCAAGGAATTCGGGCAGGAATGACCGCGCAGGCGAGCATCACCACCGAAAAGCGTGAAGGCGTTGTATCTGCACCGGTGACCGCGCTGACCGAAACCGACGATGGCTTTGTCGCCTTTGTTCAGGCTGAAGACGGAACGGTGTCGAGTGTTCCCGTTGACATCGGCATCCGCGGTGGTTACTACGTCGAAATCGTGTCGGGGTTGTCTGCGGGTGACCGAGTCGTCACTGGTTCTGATGGTGAGCTTCCTCCCACAGGTGCGGGCTTTGGCGGTCCTCCAAGGGAAGACAACAACGATGAGTGATCTGGTCGTCGATCTCGCAAACGTGAGGCGGGAATATCAAACCGGTGACATTCCCACCGTTGCGTTGGCCGATGTGACCCTGCAGATTAGCCGTGGAGAGTTCGTGGCCATCGTGGGTCCTTCAGGTTCCGGAAAATCAACGCTCATGAACTTGATTGGTTGCCTGGATCGACCTTCCTCTGGGTCGGTGAGAATTGCGGGTAACGATATCTCCTCTCTCGATGACAATGAACTCACGGCGCTGCGCTCCAAAGCCATTGGCTTTGTATTCCAGCAATTCCAGTTACTTCCGCTGAGTTCTGCACTAGAAAACGTCGCCACACCACTGCTCTACCAGGGTTTACGACCGAAAGAAGCGAACAGACGAGCTGCCGCGATGCTTTCTCGGCTCGGTTTGGGAGACCGTCTGGACTTCGACCGGGGGCGACTTTCCGGAGGGCAGCAGCAACGCGTCGCTATTTCCCGAGCTCTCGTGACGAACCCTGATCTTGTTCTCGCCGATGAGCCCACGGGTGCATTGGATAGCACCTCGGGTGCCGCTGTGCTCGAGGTGCTCAAAGAGATGAACTCAGAAGGCCGCACCATCGTGCTTATTACCCACGATCTCGAGGTGGCAGCTGCTGCCAATCGGAGAATTTACATCCGCGACGGGTTAATCGAGCGCGACGAAGCCAACGCGATTGCGGGTGCTCGATGACTTTGTGGCTGACGTTCCGCCTGGCTCTTTCTCGCATTGCAGCAGCTAAAGTGCGCTCTGGGTTGACCATGCTGGGCATCATCATTGGTGTGGGGGCTGTCGTGGCCCTGACTGCTGTTGGGCAGGGCGCTCAGCAAGGAATCGATGAGTCGCTGGCGTCACTCGGTGCCAATCAAATCACCGTGAGCGCGACGACGACGACCGGCCTAGACGAGAACGACGCTGCGGCGATAGCCGAGATTGAAGGTGTTCTTCAAGTCAGCACGCAGGTTAACTCCAGTGGTACCGCCAGCTATGGTTCGGAATCTGTCACGGTGGGGATTTCCGGTGTCTCGCCTGAATACGATTCACTGGCAAATCCCACCATCAGTCTGGGAACATTTTTGCCCAGCTCTCCTGGGTTGCAAAATACCCGGACCATCGTGGTCTCTGCTGTAGGGGCGGACGAGCTGGGATTCACCGTCGACTCCATTGGCGACCAGATTCGTCTTGATGGAGTCGCCTTCACCGTCGTGGGCCTGCTTGACGATGCCGATGGGTTTGGTTCCGGAGCAAACGTCTTTATTACTCAGGAAGCGGCGAGGAGCTTGTTTTCTAAATCGCCCTACCTCTCAAGAATCAGCATTCAAGCGGTGTCCCAGGAGGCTGTTTCTCCGGTGGAATATCGGGTGGAGCAGTTCCTGAGGTATTCCAAAGGGGTGACTAAAGACGAAGACGCCACCTACACGATTTTTAACCAGGCTGCGCTTCAAGACACCATTCAGACCGTTACCGGAACCCTCGCTATTTTAATCACGGGTATCGCGGGAATTTCTCTGGTGGTTGGTGGTGTGGGAATCATGAACATCATGTTGGTCTCGGTGCGTGAGCGCACCCGAGAAATCGGTGTTCGACGGGCCATTGGGGCCAGGCGGTCCGAAATCTTGACCCAGTTCCTGATCGAAGCTGTTGTCCTTTCCCTCCTGGGTGGATTGATTGGGCTGGTTATCGGCCAGCTTGCCTCCTATGGCTTCTCCATACTCGGCGGGTGGGACTTCTTCATTGATCCGACCACCGTGTTTGTGGCTCTGGGATTCTCGGCACTCGTGGGCATTGTTTTCGGTGTGTGGCCAGCAAGGACAGCATCACAACTGCAACCGGTGGAAGCTCTTCGCTTCGAGTAGCCACGATCCTCTCCTCAGGCCGGGGACCCTGTCTGTGGCCCAGTGCGAAGCAATTGCGTCTGCGACGAGCCTCGCGCGAATAATCAACTAACCGGCACTGGACATAACTTGCAGGCGTTCGCGATAATCCGGATGGGAACATTTTCCCCGCGAAGGATGACCATGCCTGGAAGTCGGAATTGCAGTTGTGAGTGAGCTACCAAGGCGACCAGTGGTTAAGGTGGAACTCATGACTATGGTGCTGCGCATCGGTTTGTCCCACAGCTGTGTGATCGCCCGAGGGAGGTTCGCCGGTGCTTTTGCAATGCCTAGAACACGGAGTATTCTCACAGCACTGAGAATCCCATGGTGAACATCTTTGGTCGCAGAGTTATGCGTTGTTATTGCGCGCCAGGGTGATTCGCATGGGGTAGGGAGATCTCGTCACCGTCACCAAACGCGATTCTCGACAAAAGCTCTGATGCGTGCAGATGGACTCTTGTGATCCCAGCGCTAAGAATGTTTTTTGCTTGGGTCGGCGCAACTTTGGTGCCTATATATCGAGGGTGAGAGAGGGGCTTTTTGAGCCTGAAACGCACGGATACATCACGCCCATCTCGTCCTTATCCGCGTCACTCATGACCGAATCCAGGTGCTCGGGGGTGCCTTCCAGGACCCGAACTTCACAAGTGCCACACACGCCTCTTCTGCACAAAGCAGGGATGGAAACACGCTGAGATTCCAGGGAATCCAGCACAGAGTTCCCGCGCGCCACCGTTACGCTCACGGCGCTGCGGGCGGCAATCGCCTCAAAGGAGTCCGCCAAAGAAGTGGAGCTACGTTCTTTGGGCGTGAAGCGCTCGAGGTGGAGTTTCTTGGGGGTGACGTTGTGCTCGATGGTTTCTAGTACAGATTCCGCTCCACACGCATAGATATCTGCCGCCAGGTCTAAAAGTTCGCCCAGGGGCGGACGTGAGCCACGTTCACTGGTGTCCCAGAGAGTCACTTTGTCGCCGTAAAGGCGAACGAGCTCTTCGGCAAACAGCATTCGTTCTTGGGAACGACCGATGTAGAGAAGCGACCAGTGGCGTGAGGCCGGGAGAGAAAACAGCATGGATCGCAAAGCGGTGATTCCGATGCCCGAGGCAACGAATTGATAGCGCGGCGCAGGCTTCAGAGGAAAGTCATTGCGCGGCTTCTCACACAGGATGGTGTCGCCCACCTTCAGGTTCTGGTGAATCCACGAGCTTGCGGCCCCTTCACCGTGGGTGTTGAGAATGCCCAGAACAAGAGTGGTTTGCTCGGCGGGGTCTCCCGCCAAGGAATATTGCCTCTGGGTTCCATCGGGTAAATAGACGGTGATGTGTGAGCCGGCTTCCCACTCCACGTCCGTGGTGGGATCAACAGGGGTGAGGATAAACTCGGCGATATCCGGGCCGTGATCGTGGCGGTCGACAACACGAGCAACAAACTGACCCGTAGCGGGAGAGCCCGGAGCAACCGGTGCAAGTGGGAGCGCTGTGCTGGGGATGCGGGGGGGCGGTTTTGCCCGCCCTGCAACGATCATGCGAATAATGGCTGCAAGTGTGGCGGTGGTGATTAAAATGACTGACATTGCGGTGTACCAGGGCATTCCCACATCGGTGCCTACCAAGCCAGAGTGCAGGGCCACCAGTACGACGACGGCATAGCTGGAGAGGTGTATTCCTTTCCAGAGCGAGTCGGGCAACCATTTTGCGGCTAAAGCGGTCATCTGGATAGCCAAGAGGAGATACAGGGCAAAGACCCCCAGTGCGACTGGCAAGGGTTTGAAGGATGTGGCAAAAGGAATAAAGACATCGGCGGGTCCAAATTGGATGAATTCATCGAGCAAGAGAGTACCCACGTGGACAGCGATCATGGTCAGCGCAAGTCCCGAGATGTAGCGGTGGGTGATTTTCAACCATTCCGGGTTATCGGCACCGCGCAAGATACGGGTCTTCAACAAAATTCCCCACACGACGGTCATGGTGAGCAACACCCAGGCAACAATCGCGCTCGCACGCGTCAAGCACCACCAAATATGAGGATTAGCAAAATCAAGCATCGGCTTCGGGCCAGCCTTTCGTCGTGATCCACTGCCCAGACTTTGTGACGCATGCTGCCTGGAAGTTTTTAGCACCGGCAAAGTTAAAAAGCTCTTGAGCTCCTCGCACGAAGGCAATTTTTGCCGCTATTTCTGCCTCGGAGGCGCGAGGGGCAATAACTGTTGCCTGAACAACGTCAGACGTGGAACTCCGACCTGTTCCAGGGTCGATAATGTGATGGGTCTGCCTGCCCTCCACGACAAACCGGCGCTTGCTGATGGTCGACGTGGCGACCCCCGATTCTGAAATCTCAATGACACTCAGTCGGGTCGAAGGGTCATCGGGGTGCTCAATAGAGAGTCGCCATTGATCAGCTCGGGGTGATACACCGCTCACACGGAGGTCTCCGCCCACCTCTACAAGGGCGCCGAGCGCGCCGTGCGCGCGCGCCCACTGCGCCACCAAATCGGCGGCGAAGCCTTTACCTGCACCGCCTGAATCAAGAGTTGTGCCCGCGGGAAGAGTGATTGAATCGCCAGACACCTGTATCTCCCCCGGTGAACCCCGGCGTCGCACGCCGGCCGGAATGTGCGTGATGTTTGATGGGTTCACCAACGATGCCGCATAGCCCTCGGCAATCAGTGAAGGCAAGAGTGTGGGATCAAATGCGCCACCGCTCACGCGGTGACCTTCGAGCATAACCTCGACGAGCTCTCGTGTTTCTGGGCTCACAATTACGGCTTGCCCGGGGTGATTGTTCAGCGAACTTATTTCGGAATCTATGAGAAACCTGCTCCACTGACGGTCAAACTGGTGGAGCATTCCGATCATCAGTGAGGGCAAATCTGCTGTCCCCCCAACGGTGGTCACTCGTGCTGTGGTGCCCATCACTTTGGCTTCAAGGCTGAAGGTTTGGGCGCGTGAAGTGCCGCTAAAGAGTGCCGCCTGCACCGCCCCGACCACGGGGTCGGTCAGAGGAAAAGTCGCGATATCCATCACCGACTCCTCAGGAACCAGTGGAGGTGCCATCAACGGGTGCGGGTGCGGGTGCGGGTGCGGGTGCGGGTGCGGGTGCGGGTGCGGGTGC
>CAYUJX010000003.1:39131-40390 GCA_964445125.1 uncultured Microbacteriaceae bacterium | reverse complement strand
CCCGCGGTCCGTGAACCGCCTTATCTGCAACCACAGCGGGGCAAACTACAGCCCCAGCTTGTCAAGCTTCTTCGCATCGCGTTGCCACTCTTTGGACACTTTGACTTGAATGGCGAGGAACACTCTGCGTCCGATGAGCTCTTCAATACCTGCTCTGGCCTCGGATCCGATGTCTCGGAGCTTGGAACCTTTTGCCCCAATGATGATACCTTTTTGGCTATCGCGCTCCACCCATAGGTTGGCAAAGATATGCAGGAGACCATCGTCGCGCTCGAGCATTTCGTCAATGGTGACGGCAATGGAGTGTGGGAGCTCATCAGAAACCCCTTCCAGGGTCGCTTCTCGAATAAGTTCGGCGATGCGAGTTTCTTGGGTTTGCTCCGTGGTGTCCTCGGCCCCATACAGGGGTTCTGACTCGGGCAACAGGGCCAGGATTTCTGTGACCAAGGTGTCGAGCTGGGTTCCTTTAACCGCCGAGACAGGAATGATGCTGGCCCAGTCCCCCAGCTGATCTACTTCCATCAGACGTTCAGCAATGGTGGCCGGGGACGCGGCATCAGTCTTGGTCACCAGGCAGATTCTGATTGCCCTGGTGTACTCAGCAAGGCTCTGCGCAATGAAGCGGTCGCCTGGCCCCACCTTGTCTGGTGCGGGAACACACATGGCAATCACATCAACATCGCCCAGGGTGTGGGAGACGACGTCGTTGAGTCTTTGACCCAAAAGCGTGCGAGGCCGGTGGATTCCGGGAGTGTCCACGATGACAATTTGACCCTCTTCGCGATGCACAATGCCGCGAATTGCCATTCGTGTCGTTTGGGGTTTGGAAGAGGTGATGGCAACTTTGTCCCCGACCAGGGCGTTCATCAGGGTTGACTTGCCCACGTTGGGTCTACCGACGAAACTGATAAAACCGGCCCTAAAGCCCTTGTTTTCCGTCATGACAGGGGTATTTCGCCGGTGCGAGCCTGATCAATTTCTTCCCGCAGCGCTTTTCTCTCCAGCCAGGACGCCGTGGGGGTCACCCGAATCCAAGACACTCTTTGGTTGCGACCGCCGGGAGCCTCGGCGACCAAACTCAAGTCGCTCGTCTGCGCTGAAGAGTCTCCGCCGGGGAGGCGACCAATGAGCTTGGCCAGTAATCCCCCGACCGTGTCGACATCATCGTGGTCAATATCAATGTCATACAAATCAGCGAGGTCATCCAAGGAATACTTCGCGGCAACGCGGTAAGAATCGGGACCCAGTGTGGTCATCTC
>CAYUJX010000003.1:29240-39031 GCA_964445125.1 uncultured Microbacteriaceae bacterium | reverse complement strand
TGCTGAACACGGGCGACGTCGCGCAGGTAGCAAATACCCATCACGTCATCACTATTTTTCCCGACCACCGGAATCCTGGAGACGCCCGTGTCTAAAAATATCTTCATCACTTCGGCGAGGGTGTCGGTACCATCCACGGTAATCATGTCTGTTCGCGCCACCATTACTTCTCGAACGATGGTGTCGCTGAGCTCAAAAATAGAATGGATAAGCTCGCGGTCCTCCTCCTCGAGCATGTCCTGATCTGCCGCTTTATCCACCCAGTTGCGCAACTGGTCTTCACTGCGCAAGAGGGCAGATCCCCCTGATCCCGGGGTAATAATGTTCCCCACCACAATCAGGCCCTCCGCTAAAGGCCCCACCACGACGCGAATCCCTCTGACGAGGGGGGCAAACGTGCGGATTACCACTTTGGCGTGACGAATTCCCACGGAAGTGGGACTTGATCCAACAACCACGAACGACACGGCGATCAAAATTATTCCCGCGACCAACAGCACCTCCCACCACCGGGGAAACCACAATGACACGGCCAGCGTGATCAAGATTGCCGCCGTGGTGTCGACCACAACGCGCACAAACCGCACGGCCGTGGCGTGGGCGGCCATCGCAGAAGCCAGCTTGTGAAGAGCGTGAGGTTTGCGCCTGGCGGCCGCTTCCTCAATCAAATCGTTACGCCCCACAACCCCCAAGGCGGCGCTAATAGCGGTGAGCAAGCCCCCTGCCGCAATGAGCGCAAGGGCAACGAAAACAAAGATGATGCTCATCGAGACGCCTGCTCTGACGCATCAAAAAGAGCGAGGATGTCGGCCTGAAGGCCAAACATTTCTTTCTCTTCATCTGGCTCAGCGTGGTCGTATCCCACCAGGTGCAGGAGGCCGTGCACCGTGAGCATCCGAAGCTCCGCACTCAACGAGTGCCCGGCCGTGTCTGCTTGGGCTTGGGCAACACTGGGGCACAACACAATATCGCCCAAGATTCCCTCAGATTCTTCTTCCCCTTCGAGCCCCGGTCGCAATTCATCCATGGGAAAGCTCAACACATCGGTGGGACCTGGCTCTCCCATCCACTGAACATTAAGCTCTTCCATGGCTGCCTCATCAACCAACACCACCGCGACATCCGAGTGGGGATGCACGCGCAGATACGCCATGGCGTGTTGGGTTACCTGCTGCAGGGTCTCTTCTTCCAGTTCCACGCCGGACTCATTGGTCAGTTCAACGCCCATGTGCACTCGTTTCGCGGGCGTCATGGGCGGCGTACGCTTCGACAATCGCAGAAACCAAAGAGTGACGCACGACATCCTGGGATCCAAGATAATGAAAATGGATGTCGTCGAGTCCTTCTAAAATCCCACCCACCAGCTTCAAACCGCTTTGTCCTCCAGGAACATCCACCTGGGTCACGTCCCCGGTGATGACCATCCGGGATTCGAATCCGAGGCGAGTCAGAAACATCTTCATTTGCTCTGGAGACGTATTTTGCGCTTCATCCAAAATGATGAAAGCACGATTCAGGGTGCGCCCGCGCATATACGCCAGGGGTGCCACTTCAATGGCTCCGCTGGCGAGAAGTTTGGGGACCAGATCGGGGTCCATCATCTCGTGGAGAGCATCAAAGAGCGGCCGTAAATAGGGGTCAATCTTGTCGGTCAACGTGCCGGGCAGAAACCCTAAACGCTCACCGGCTTCCACCGCCGGTCGTGTCAAAATGATGCGATCAATTTCTTTGCGCTCCAGAGCTTGCACCGCTTTGGCCATCGCTAAATAGGTTTTCCCCGTCCCTGCTGGACCTATCCCGAACACAATGGTGTGGGAATCAATGGCCTCCACATAGTTCTTCTGCCCAAGAGTTTTAGGCCGAAGGGAGCGGCCTTTACTGGTCAGGATGGGTTGGGACAAAAATTCTGTGGGAGCCATTCCGCTTTCTCGATGAATCACCGCGGCGCGCACCATATCTCCCGGCGTGACATTGGCCCCGGACCTGGCAACCTCACCAAGATCTTCCACCAACGCTCTGGCACCCAGGACATCGGCCTCTGGCCCACTCAAAGTGATGGCGTTGCCTCTCACCGCAATGGTGACGGTGGGGAATTGTTTTTCCAATACGGCGAGCACCCGGTCTTGCACCCCCAACACGGAGACCATCGAAACATCATCAAGGGTGAGGGTGAGCGAATATGGGTTGGGAGAATTAGCCGGCAAGGGTGCCTTCCTGGAGGGAGCCCGCCATCACGTGGGCGTGCACGTGGAACACCGTCTGACCGGCTTGTTCACCGGAATTAAAGACCAACCGAAAATCGCCGTTGGCATGCTCGGTGGCCAACGCTTGCGCCATGGCCACCATGTCCGCCAAAAGGCCAGGATCTGAGGCCGCCACTTCCGACACTGTGCTGTAGACCGAGGTCTTGGGCACCACCAGAACATGAAAAGGTGCTTGAGGTGCCGCGTCGCGAAAGGCAATCAACGCATCGGTTTCCGCGACAATCTCGGCAGGGATTTCCCTGGAGATAATCCTAGAAAAAATCGAGGAGCTCTCGCTGGTCATAGTCCCCAGTCTAGAGCCGAGGGTCTGAGCATGCGCGGGGTATTCACCAGCGGCCCACTGAGTTATTGAGTACGGCAAGAGCCGCCACCCCTGCGGTTGAGGTTCTCATCACGTTCGGGCCCAAAGAATACTCGGATGCTCCCGCGGCGACCAGTGCTGCGCGCTCCTCCGGGGAAATTCCCCCCTCCGGGCCAACAACAACGAGCACCGGTTGAGATCGCGCAGAGACAAAATGGCCTAGCGGAAGCTGCGCCCCTGGTTCAAGAACAATGACCTGATGTGTGCCTGCGAAGCCACACAGGTCCTTGAGCGTTGCCACGGGAGAAATCTCGGGCACCCAGGCACGAAGCGATTGTTTGCTTGCTTGCCGGGCGATGCGCTGCCACCTCGCCACACCTTTTTCGAGTTTGTCGCCTGACCACTGGACGATACTTCGAGCCGACTGCCACGGAATGATGCGGTCGACCCCCAGTTCCGTGCAGGCTTCCACGGCGCGTTCGTCGCGATCACCTTTGGCTAAGGCTTGGACCAACCACAGTGGTGGTGTCGGTCGAGAAACCGTGTCGACGCTTTCCACACTCAACACGACTGTGTGGCGAGTGATGCTGGAAACCTCTGCGTGCGCGATGTGGCCTACGCCGTCGCCCAGGAGAATCTTTTCCCCGACCCCAAGTCTGGCGACGGTGGCCGCGTGGCGAGCTTCCTCGTCCTCTAAGGTGACGCTGACCCGCGGCTCCAAGGTCACCCCCATGGCCACGAAATACAGGTGAGCCACCGGGTTAGCCGCCAAAAAGTCGATCGCGGAACTTGTGGAACATGCCCTGCTGGGCTCCGGCAAGGGTGGGTGCAGCCGGTTTCCGCAGTGCCCGCAGCGAGGCCACCAGCTCAGCCTCTTTGGCCGTGAGTTTGGTGGGGATGGTGACCTGAACCCCGAAGCGCAAATCACCGCGTCCATTACCTCGCAACTTCGTCACGCCGCGACTTTTGACGGTAATCACATCGCCACTCTGGGTTCCCGGTTTCACTGTCACCGAGACTTCGCCATCGAGCGCATCCACCGTGACGGATTGTCCTTCGAGAGCATCGAGCATGTCGATTTCCATGGTGGCCACAATGTCATCGCCGGACCTCGAGAAGAGGGTGTCTGAGCGCACAGAGAACTCCAGATAGAGGTCCCCTGCAGGGCCACCACCATGGCCAACTTCTCCTCGACCAGGCAAATGAATCCGCTGACCCGTGTCAATACCGCCGGGAATGTCAACAGCGAGCGAACGCGTGGCGCGCACCCGGCCCTGTCCCGCGCACGTGGGGCAGGGACTGTCAATGACTTCGCCGAAACCGCGGCAACTTCCACACGGGCTCTGGGTCACCATGTTTCCCAACACGGAACGCACCGTGCGCTGCAGGGAGCCGCTCCCGCCACAAATGTCACAGGTGCGAGGGGAGGTCCCCGGAGACGCACACGACCCCTCACAGGTTTCACACACCACGGCCGTGTCCACATCAAGGGATTTTTTCAGCCCGAAAATGACGTCTTTGAGATCGAGATCAACGCGCAAGAGTGCGTCTTGGCCGCGTTCTTTGCGCGAGCGTCGGCCCTGAGATTGGCCGGCCCCGCCAAAGAAGTTTTCAAAAATGTCGCCAAAGGGTCCAAACCCGCCGAAACCCTGGTCCCCACCACGGTCGTACTGCGAGCGCTGATCAGGATCAGAAAGCACGTCGTAGGCGTGAGTCACCAGCTTGAACCGGTCTTCCGCTCCGGCGTCACTGTTCACATCGGGGTGTAGCTCCCTGGCAAGTTTCCGATAGGCCTTTTTGATGGTCTCAGCGCTCGCATCGCGACTAACTCCAAGGACCTCATAGTGCTCAACACTCACCCGTTACGCTCTTTCCTGTTCATCATCACCAAGTAACCGCGACAGATAGCGGGCAACCGCCCGAACCGCAGCCATATTGTTCGAATAATCCATTCTGGTAGGTCCCACTACGCCGAGTGTCGCATTACGCTCACGGCCAGATTGGTAGGCGGAGGCCAAAATGGCCACCTCCGACAGGGCGCCTTCATTTTCTCGCCCAATCCGGGCTTGCACATCCTGGGTCTCCCAGTGCATTTCGGTAAACAACTTCAGCAACGTTACCTGCTCTTCAATGGCTTCCAGCACCGGGTACACGCTGCTGGTGAAATCGCTTTCCCCGCGCACCAGGTTGGCCGCACCTGCCATCAGGAGTCGCTCGCTGCGATGCCCCTCCACCGCGTGGGAGAGCGCCTCGACAATAGCTGTCACCACACCCACCCGGTCGGGTGAGACCGTGCCCGTTAGTCGAGACAACACAGCCGGCATGTCCGCCATCACGGTGCCCACCATGGCGTGGTTGAGGTACGCGCGAAGCTCACCCACCATGGTGTCGTCAAGTTCTGTCGGGGTTTCCACAATGTTTTGATCCACTGATCCGCTGTCAGAAATCAACACGGTCATCAGTTTGTGCGGTCCCATGGGGAGTAATTCCACATGGCGCACTGTGGCCACACTGAGCAACGGATACTGCACAATGGCCACCTGATTGGTCAGCTGGGAGAGCAAACGAACGGTGCGAGCGAGAGTGTCGTCCAAGTCAGCGGATTCACCCAAAAACCCCTCGATGGCTTGGCGCTGCCCTGCGGACAAAGGCCGCACCCCGGCGAGCTGGTCCACAAAAACCCGATAGCCCTTGTCTGTGGGAACACGACCCGCGGAGGTGTGCGGGGCGGTAATCAGTTCTTCTTCTTCCAGGAGCGCCATGTCATTGCGGATAGTGGCAGCGGACACACCAAAACCGTGACGTTCGGCGATGGTTTTAGAACCGACGGGTTCTTTCGAATCGACATAACCCTGAACAATGACTTTCAAGACATCAAGCGCACGCTGGGACACCATTGATGTATCGCCCCTTTTCTGCTAGCAGTCTCGTGTTCTGATTGCTAATAGTAGCGAGGATGCCTCCACGAGGGCATCAGGTGAGCTCTCGGGCCACATAGTCTGCGACGAGGCGCCCCTGCAAAGTGAGCACGTAACGACCGTTCAGTGCCTCGGACCCGACAAGAAGACCGCGGGAGATAGCTTCGGCAACAAAGGGTGCTTTATCGCTGGTCACCCAGTCTTGGGGAATACCCTCGCGCATCCTGATTCCTAACAGAATCCTCTCCAGCGAGCGATCTGTGTCGCTCAAAACTTCTCTGCCGAGCGCCGGGGAATGCTGGCCGAGGAGGCGAGTGGAGTACGCGGCGGGATGCTTCACATTCCACCACCGCACACCGCCTAGATGGGAATGCGCGCCGGGCCCTATCCCCCACCAGTCACCGGAATCCCAGTAGGTGCGGTTGTGCCGAGACTCACACTGTTCACCCCTGGCCCAGTTGCTGATTTCGTACCAGCTAAATCCGGCCTGCGTCAACACTTCTTCAGTGGTGAGATACATATCGGCGTGGACATCATCGAGTGGCGCCTCCAGCTCTCCTCGAGAAATTCTTCGTGCCAGCGCCGTTCCTGGCTCTACAATGAGCGCGTAGGCCGAGAGGTGATCGGGCTCCAGTTCGAGGGCATACCCCAGAGTGTCCTCCCACATGGTGAGGGTTTCTCCCGGAGAGCCATAAATCAAATCCAGGGACACCTGTAACCCGGCATCCCTGGCTGCTTGCACGGCCTCGGGAACCCTGGCCGGGTCGTGCGTGCGATCGAGCACGCTCAACACATGGGAGTTCGCCGACTGAACCCCCAAGGACACCCGGGTAAACCCACCGCGGGCTAGCGCCATCAGGTCATCAGCGGTGACACTGTCGGGGTTGGCCTCCACCGAGACCTCAGCACCCTCGGCAAGGGTGAAAGTGTCAATTGTTTTGTGCAGAAGCTCCACCAGTGGCCCCGGACCCAACAGAGTGGGGGTTCCCCCTCCAAAGAACACGGTGGAGAGAGCCCGATGCCCCATACCGGCGTCGTCCATCACGCGCTTGGCAAGCTCAATTTCTGCCATGGCGTGCTGAGGATACGAGGCTTGAGAAACCCCACGGAGTTCCTGCGCAGTGTACGTGTTGAAATCGCAATATCCACAGCGCACCGCGCAAAAAGGAACGTGAAGATATACCCCGAGTGACCGGGATTCAACCCCGTCGGCGACCTGGGACGGGAGCGCTCCATCCAGCGGTGCGACATCGCCCTCCAGCACGGGGCTAGGCACTATTGATAAACCAAATCGTATGCATGCGAGTCAGCATGACCGCAATGGTGGCCGAGAGCAGCCCCAACACAACATTGGACATCACCGATCGCTCCACGAGAGCCCAGATTGTGGCCGCAGGAATCATCATCAGCGCGGTGATGGCATACATCCACCATTCGAGCAACGAACCGGTGGGGGTGTTCCCGGTTGAGGGCGCAATAATGGCGATCACAATTTGCACGAGCAACGCCAGAAACATCAGCGCCACGGGCACGAGCGTGTAATCGTTGGGGGTTTTTCTGAACGCAGCAAAACCTACTGCCGACAGCGCTGCTGCCCCCGCGAAGGCGACCTGCGCCCACACAAACCACTCGATCACGCACGACCCCCGATTTAGACGCTTGCTACGCCCATCAGGATACGGCTCCGACCTGCGTGAGCTTGGACTATCGCAATCAATTCGCCGCTGCCCTCGGCAATGGCAGCCAGCGGTGAATCCGCAGGCCAGGAGCTGGCATCGATTTGGCGTCCGTGGCTCAACGCGACCCGGTCGATTTCCTGCACCGTCACCACAGGGAGAATGTGCGCCGCCACTTCGGCCAGAGAAAGGAGAGCGCCCTCGGTGAGTTCCGTAGCACGCGGAGCACCCTCGACGCTAAAGGGTCCCACCCGGTCACGACGAAGCGCGACTAAGTGTCCGCCCACCCCCAACGTGTGGCCAATATCCCTGGCGAGTGCTCGAATGTATGTCCCGGAGGAGCACTCCACCAAGATCTCGACATCGATATGGTCTTCACCCCGGTGAATATCCCCCACCTCGAGGCGATGAACGGTGACGGTGCGAGATTTCAGCACCACTTCTTCCCCAGATCTGGCCAAGTCATAAGCCCTACGGCCCTGAACTTTGATTGCGCTATAGGTGGAGGGGACCTGGTCAATCTTTCCCGAGAAGGCACCCGCAGCGACACGGATGACCTCGTCCGTGCAGGTCGACAGGTCGCCAAGTCTTTCAAGCGCTTCGCCTTCGGCGTCATCGGTGGTGGTGCCAAAACCCAAACGCATTGTCGCCCGATACGTTTTGTCCGCCCCGACCAGATAGGTCAACAGTCGAGTCCCTGAGCCAATGCCGAGGACAAGAAGGCCACTCGCCGCCGGATCAAGTGTTCCGGCGTGGCCCACCTTTTTGGTATTCAGCGCTTTTCTTGCTTGCGCCACGACGTGGTGGGAGGAGACGCCCAGTGGTTTATCGACCAGGGCTATTCCCGAGATCACTTATCCCAAAGCCTTCGTGTGCCACACGGTTTTGGTCTCCACAAATGCTGTGATGGCGTCCAAACTTCTGCCAGGGATTCCGGTGGTGGGAGGCACAACACGCTTCAGCGTTTCTGCTGCAGCTTGTTGCCACGCCACCCAGTCACCGTCTGAACCGCCGGCGAGGTCAAGAGCATTCACATCAGCGTGGGACGCCATCCACGGCATGATCACGGCTGGATCCCCGGTGAGAATATTGACCACGCCGGAGGGGACATCACTGGTGGCGAGCACTTCAGCGAAGCTGATCGCCGAACGAGGTTGAGAAAAGTGCGAGAGCACCACTGCCGTGTTTCCACTGGTGATAATCGGAGCAAGCACAGCGCTTATTCCCAGAAGGCTCGTACCGGTGAGGCCTTGGGGGCTCACCGCAACGACAACCCCGGTGGGATCCGGAGTGGAGAGGTTGAAGTAGGGGCCAGACACGGGGTTTCCATTACCGACAATCTGCGCGTATTTGTCCGCAAACCCGGCGTACCAGACCCACACATCGATTGCTTCATCAACCTGTTTTCCTGCCGGCCCCGCACCTACGCCTTCGCTTTCCAGGATTTCTTGCACAAACTGGTCCCGGCGGCCCTCCAGGACTTCAGCGATGCGATATAAAATCTGCCCGCGGTTATAGGACGTGAGACCCGCGTACCCGGGGAAAGCAGACCGAGCGGCAACCACTGCGTCCCTGGCGTCCTTGCGGCTGGCCAGTGACGCGTTGGCCAGAAAAGCTCCTTGGGGGGTGGTGACCTCATAGGTGTGGCCGCTCTCTGAGCGGGGAAATTTTCCCCCAATGTAGAGCTTGTAGGTTTTAGCCACGCTGAGTCTGGTCATGATCGCGAACCTGCTTTCCAGTCACTTGAGTTCAGGTAGGCGGCGAGACCGTGTCGGCCGCCTTCGCGCCCATACCCTGACTCTTGATAGCCACCAAAGGGGCTGGCCGGATCAAATTTGTTGAACGTGTTCGCCCAGATGACACCCGCACGCAATTTATCGGCAACGGCCAGCATGCGCGACGCTTTTTCGGTCCAGATACCGGCGCTGAGACCATAGGGGGAGTTGTTTGCCTTGGCGATTGCTTCTTCGGGGGTGCGGAAGGTGAGAACGGAGAGAACCGGTCCAAAAATCTCTTCCCGGGCGATGCGGTGGGAGGTGTGCACGTCGGTAAACACGGTCGGTGCGAACCAGAAACCTTTCTCCGGTATCGCGCACGGAGAGCTCCACCGAGTGGCGCCCTCACCTTCACCCGCGTTCACGAGTTCAGTAATTCGCTGAAGTTGCGCTTTCGAATTCACGGCCCCGATGTCCGTGTTCTTATCGAGCGGGTCGCCCAGGCGGAGAGTGGCCAGGCGATTGTGCAAACGGTTGACCACATCATCGTGGATGTTCTCTTGAACCAACAAACGCGACCCCGCGCAACACACGTGACCCTGGTTGAAGAAAATACCGCTGATAATGCCCTCAATGGCCTGATCAATAGCGGCGTCATCAAAAATGATGTTCGCGCCTTTGCCGCCCAGTTCCAAAGTGACCTTGGTGTTGGTTCCCGCGAGAGTGGAGGCAATCTGGCGTCCCACGGGAGTGGAGCCGGTAAAGGCCAATTTGTTGATGTCCGGGTGAGCGACCATTGCAGCACCGGTGGCGCCGGCTCCGGTGATGATGTTCACCACACCTGCGGGCAGCTGGGCTTGCTGGCATATTTCTGCAAAGAGCAACGCCGTCAAGGGCGTCGTCTCTGCGGGCTTTAA
>CAYUJX010000003.1:23722-29140 GCA_964445125.1 uncultured Microbacteriaceae bacterium | reverse complement strand
GAGGAGCCGCCACCATCGACGAACTCACCCCCGATGAATAACCCATAGGAAGGTTTGAGGTTCAGAATCGAGGTTGACTCCGGAGCGGGCGCGTAGTCCAAGAACGTCATATCAGTCCACACTTACATAATCGGGGCCACTGTAGTGACCGGTTCGCATCTTCTGTCTTTGCATCACCACGTCGTTGAGCAAACTGGAGGCACCAAAGCGGAAAAGATCCGGGGTGAGCCACTGCTCCCCCACTGTCTCCGCCACCGCCACGAGATACCGCAGAGCATCTTTGCTTGCTCGGATTCCCCCGGCAGGCTTCATGCCAATCTTTTCTCCGGTCATCCCATGCCAATCACGGATAACTTCCAACATGGTGACGGTGACCGGCAGTGTCGCAGCCGGTGACACTTTTCCGGTGGAGGTTTTAATGAAATCAGCTCCCGCGAGAATCGCCAGCCAGCTCGCGCGGCGAACATTATCCAGGGTTGCTAACTCACCGGTTTCGAGAATCACTTTGAGGTGCGCATAGGAGCCATCTGCGCGCTGGCACGCTTCCTTAATGGAAACAATCTGGTCATACACCATGCCCCAGGAACCAGATAGAAACGCTCCGCGATCAATCACCATGTCGATTTCGTCCGCGCCTTCAGACACGGCGAACTGTGTGTCGAGGATTTTCACCGGCATGCTTGCGCGACCGCTCGGAAAAGCGGTGGCAACAGCGGCAATGGCCACCCCATCGGGGCGTTGCGAGATATGCCACGAACCCAACGATTCCCGGACCTCAGCGACCATATCGCCATACACACACACCGCAGCGACCGAGGGGGCGCCTGGGTCAGTGGAGTCGGGCACTATCGCCTTCTTAGCCAGAGTGTGAACTTTCCCCCGAGTATCAGCACCTTCGAGGGTGGTCAGATCAACCATGGACATGATCATGTCCAGGCCTGCAGCTTTTGAGGTGGTCTTGAGAGACCGGGTCGCGAACCCCGCCGCTCTGGCTTCGGCTCCCACGGTGTCAACGCCGGGAATGCCGCGCAGGAAAGTGATGAGTGCTTTTTCGGTCGCGCCAGATCCCAGCACAGAGTGGGACCGATGCGTGGTGGCCAGGGCACTAGCTCTGGGGCTCATAGGGTGGTGTCCTTCTGGTGGTGAGTGAGCAAATAAGTGGCCGTGTCTTCATCCATAATCATGACAGTGGCTAACGCGTGGGCAGCAATCGCCAGTGCGACGGGGTGTTTATCTTCTCCCGCCACAACAGCAATGCTGCGGGCGGCGTTTCGCAGGCTCCCGAGCGACAAACCCAGGGTCCGAGAATCTAAAGCCGGGTCAGCGATGTCGCCTCCTGCGGTGATGTACCGGCCAAGAACGTCGCCCACCGCGCCGCGTCGCTGCAAATGATTCATCTCGGCACGATCGATATAGCCCGATTGAACGTGAATGCTGATGTCGGTGGCGGGGCCCGCGCTAAAAAGATACGTGTCGGCTTGACCGGCGCGATCGAGCACGGCACGAATGGTCCGATCCGATTCGATGGCCTCTTTCGTTTCTTGGCGTTCCAAAATCGCTGGTGTGGGAAGCAATATAACGTCGCCATCGCTTTTGTTCGCAAACATTGTGGCGGTAGCCGAAGCCAGACCGGGGGAAGCACTGTGGCTCACCCCACCATTAACCTGCACCACGGTAACCCCGGGGGTCCACGCTTTCGGTAACGCTTTTGCCACAGCGTGGAGCGTTTTCCCCCAACTCACCCCTAACACATGCGTCCTCGGTCGCATAGACACCATGTAGTCCGCGGCGGCAGCAGCAACTCGCTCCTGCACTGCCGTGGGGTCACCGTCGCGCGGCACCACAATGGCGGCCTGCAAGGAATATGCAGCGCACACATCGTGTTCCATGCCTAGGCGTCTGGCTCGGGGGTGCACAATCTCGATACGAATGATGCCGCTCTCGCGGGCTTGGGTAATGAGGCGACCCACTTTCCAGCGGGTGATGTGCAAGAGCGCGCCGATTTCGTCCTGGGTCTTGTTTTCTTGGTAGTACAGCTCCGCGGCGCGAACCGCGAGCAGCTCATTATCCAAGACCGGCGGGGAAACCATGCCTCCAGCGTAGAGCGGCAAGAGACCTATTTCAACAATTGTTGCACTACTTGCTCAGATGAGCAGAACTGAGGACTTCCTCGAGCTCATCGTCCACCATCCGGCCCCTGGCAAGAATCCAGATGGCAGGAATTTCCACCAGTGTGACGGCCATGAGAAAGATGATGCTGGCAGTCCATCCACCCGTGAATTCCAGGACATACCCGACTACCAGAGGGCCCGCAGCGGAAATGAGATACCCGAACTTGTTGACATAACCGCTCAAGACCAACGCAGACAGGTAATTGGAGGTGCGCACTCCAATCAGGGTCAGCGACAGCGGAAAAGTGAGGGGGCCCATCGCGAGCAGGACAACCCACAGGTACGGGACGACGGCGGGGGCAATCAGGATGCCCAGCATCCCCAATAGCGCGGTGATCACAGCAACGCCGACGAGCCCACTAGCCCATCCTGCGCGGACTGCCAAGGGGGGAATAATTAATGACATGGGGAAGCCCATGAGGGTGAAAATTCCCAGCGCAAAAGCTGCCTGCTCCACGCCAAAGCCCGATCGCTCGATGAGGAGCTGGGGCAAAAGAGCGAACCAGGTGTAGGCCATGGCGCCAGAAACGGCGAAAATTCCCATAATCGCCAACGCCGTGGGAGACCGGGACAAAGAAATACTCGGGCCCTCTGGCGACAGGCCAAGGGCTAACTCTGCTTCTCGTGCCCCGCGTTGCCGGGCGTGAGGCAAAACGAACAACCAGGGCAGAGCGCCCAGCAGGCTGATAATGGCCCACGCGCCCAAAGAAATGCGCCACCCAGCAAGGTCTGCCATCCACACCCCAAAAAACGAGGGAGCCGAAGAACTCAGGGCCATAGCGGTGCCATACGCTGCCGTCACAGCGCCAATAGCGCGGGGGGCGTAAAGCTTGACAAGACCCGGAAGAATCACATTCCCTACCCCCACAGCAACCATGAGCACCGCGGTTGCGACAAAAAGCGACAGGAACGTGGGCGATGCCCCCCGCCACACGTGAGCCAGAGCACCGAGGATGCTGACCGCAATCGCAGCGTTCTCCAGACCGACTTTCTTGGCGAACCAGGGCGAAAACCAGGCGGCGAGCGCGTAGGCAATAGGGGGAATCGTGCCGATAATGCCCAGAGGAAGCCCCGCCATCTCGACATCGAGATCCATCGACGACGCCAGAGGTGCTATGGCAGCAACCCCGGTTCGAATTCCCAATGCCATAACTATGACGCCGGTGAGAGCGAAAACGATCGTAGAACGGCGGGTTTCAGGCATCGGTCAAGACTATGCCTGCTCGGCGCCTCCCAGAACCGCACGAATGGCGGTCTCGTCGGCGCTCATTTGTGCACCAAGCTCCTCCGCCGAGGGAAATTTTCGCATTCCTCGGATGTAGTCGACAAACTCCACCTGGATGGTTTCGCCATACAAATCGATCGAGGCATCCATCAGGTGCGATTCGACAACACTCTCGGTCAATTCTCCAAACGTGGGATTAATTCCCACAGAGGTGGCAGCCGGGTATTGCACACCTTTGTGCGTCACATACGTCGCATAGACACCATCCGCAGGCGCCAAGCCCTCCAAAGGCTGCGCGAGGTTTGCCGTGGGGTACCCCAACGTTCGGCCTCGCTGGGCGCCGGGGGCAACCTCACCGCGCACCGCGTGGTAGCGACCGAGCAGACGCGCCACGGCTGACACCTCACCGGTACCCAGCAGTGTTCGAATCATGGTGGAGGAGACCCGTTCGCCTTCTTCTTGGCGCACGTCGGCCACGACTTCAACCCGGAAGCCCCAGCGTTCACCGTCTGCGCGCAACGTGGCAGTGTCACCAATTCCCCCGTGACCATAGCGAAAGTCGCCCCCCACCAGCACGACACTGGCGGATAACCCTTCCGCGAGGACCACCCGGGAAAACTCTTCATGTCTCAGAGACGAAAGCTCTTCGTCAAAGGGAAGAACGACCACGCGGGCAACTCCCGCGTGTGACAACAATTCCACTTTCTGGCTCTCACTGACCACCAGGGGAGGAGCTTCCCGCGGGCGCAGAGTGACGTGAGGGTGGCGATCAAAAGTGATGACGGTCGCCTCGGTCTCGCCCGCCATCTCGCACAGCTGGTTAATCACCTGCAGGTGACCTCGGTGAACGCCATCAAACTTTCCAATGGTCACCGCCCGGTTGACGCCGTCTCTGGGCAAGGAATCCAGGCCATAGTTCACTTGAACAGGACTCACGAGAAGTGCCTCCCCCGTCTCAGCCACCACAGCCCCAATATGGGCAAGAACAGCGGAATGAACAGGTACCCCAAACCAAACTGAGACCACACGGTGGCGTCCTCGAACAGCTGCGGAAGGGCAAGGCTCGCCGCCCCAATGGCGAGCACTCCCCCCAGCTCAATGCTCAAGACCACCGTGGCAATAGTTCGCGCTGCGGACCGTGCGCTATAGGCAAGCGTGATGGTGGCGACGAGGTAGAGCACGGCCGCCACAGTAGAGAGCGAGTATGCCAACGGCGCTTCATCAAACTTCGTGATCACTTGAAAACTTGAGCGCCCCAGCGCAGCCAGGGTAAGAATCGCATAGAGAGCAATCACGACGCGGTGCACCATCACCGTCCGGTTCGAAGCCGGCTCTGGCGGGTTCTGTGCGTCGCTCATCAGTGCTATTTTGCCTTCTTCTCCACGTCACCGGAGAGTGCGGCGATGAAAGCATCCTGGGGCACCTCGACGCGTCCCACCATCTTCATACGCTTTTTACCCTCTTTTTGTTTTTCCAAAAGCTTACGCTTGCGCGTGATGTCACCGCCATAACATTTTGCCAACACGTCTTTACGCATGGCACGAATGCTCTCCCGGGCAATAATTCTTGCGCCAATGGCCGCCTGAATGGGCACCTCAAACTGCTGCCGCGGGATGAGTTCTCGAAGCCTTTGCGTCATCAGGACACCATAGGCGTAGGCCTTGTCCCTGTGCACGATGGCACTAAAAGCGTCTACGCGATCGCCCTGCAACAGGATATCCACCTTCACGAGGTCACCTTCAGCGTCTCCTGCAGGTTCATAATCTAGGGAGGCATAACCGGCGGTTTTCGACTTTAGTTGGTCAAAGAAGTCGAAAACAATTTCTCCCAGGGGCATCGTGTACCGAATCTCCACGCGGTCTTCGCCCAGGTATTCCATTCCCAGAAGAACGCCACGGCGTGACTGACACAGCTCCATGATGACGCCCACATAGTGTTTAGGCGCCAACACCGCAGCGTTCACGACGGGTTCTAATACTTTGGCCACTTTCCCCACCGGGAACTCACTGGGGTTTGTCACCT
>CAYUJX010000003.1:0-23622 GCA_964445125.1 uncultured Microbacteriaceae bacterium | reverse complement strand
CCGGGCAAGGACTGGGTGGCGCGGTTTTTCACACCGGTGACGGTGTCCCCGACTTTGGACTGGCGGACATCTTTTACGCCGGTAATCAAATATCCCACCTCGCCCACGCTGAGGCCTTGAGAGGGTGTGGGCTCGGGTGAGCTCACACCAATCTCCAACAGTTCATGCTGAACCTTGGTCGACATCATTTCGATGCGCTCTTTGGGGGCAAAGGACCCGTCCACCATGCGCACGTATGTGACCACACCGCGATAGGCGTCATAGACGGAGTCGAAAATCAGTGCGCGCGCGGGCGCAAGAGGGTCGCCTTGAGGGCTCGGAATTCTCTCGACCACCCGATCCAGCAACGCGTCAACGCCGATTCCCGTCTTACCGCTCACCCTCAACACATCATCGGGTGATCCTCCAATAAGACTCGCTAACTCTCTCGCGTAACGCTCAGGATTTGCCGCTGGGAGATCAATTTTGTTCAACACGGGAATCACCGTGAGGTCGTTCTCCAGCGCCAGATAGAGATTTGCCAGAGTCTGAGCCTCAATGCCCTGGGCGGCATCGACAAGCAACACGGCTCCCTCGCACGCGGCTAATGACCTCGACACCTCATAGGTGAAGTCCACGTGGCCGGGGGTGTCAATCATGTTCAGCGCGTAGGTCTTCCCGTCCACGCTCCACGGCATCCGCACGGCCTGCGACTTTATCGTGATGCCACGCTCGCGTTCGATATCCATCCGGTCCAAATACTGCTCGCGCATCTGCCTCGCATCGACCACTCCGGTGAGTTGCAGCATCCGGTCCGCGAGGGTGGATTTGCCGTGGTCAATATGCGCAATGATGCAGAAATTGCGCAGGCGCCAAGTATCGGTTGAGGCCGGCTGGACGTCGCTAGCAGAGTGAGAAGACATATCCGATAATGATCCCATGGGAAACCGGTGGCACCCTGCCAGCACACCTGGTATCGTTACCTTTTGGCTTGCTTAGCTCTGGGCTTTTTCCAGGAACTAGGAACACATTCCCACCCTGATGGGGTCCCGCAGGAATGTTCGCTCGCCCCAACACCGGACAAAGGATATTTAGTGGCAAACATCAAGTCGCAAATCAAGCGCAACAAAACCAACGTCAAAGCTACCGACCGCAATCGCGCCGTGCGTAGTGAAGTGAAGACCTCCGTCCGTCAGGCTCGCGAGGCAATTAAAGTGGGGGACAAGTCCTTGGCAGCAAACGCCGTCACTCTGGCGTCCCGCAAGCTTGACAAAGCGGTCAGCAAAGGCGTCGTTCACAAGAACAATGCCGCCAACCGCAAGTCGGCGCTCGCAAAGCAAGCTGCAGCGCTCTAAGAATTTAAGAAAAGAGGGTGGCCCGAGGGTCACCCTCTTTTTTGTTTCCTCCCATCTAGCGTCGAAGTTCGCGTCCGACTTTATGCGTCTGCCCCGATGAAAAGAGCGGCACCGCTCCCCCTCCCGCGCATGACACTTTGCCACAGCCGCTGAACATGTGGGGAGAATAACCTTGGCCCATGAGCGCAACGGTTCCTACAATCCCTGACGTGACTGCATCCTTCCAGCGAATTATCTTCATCCCGTTTGACCACCTAAATGTTGATCGTGGAGCGCTGAAGGATGCCAACCCAAAAACCGATCTTGTCTTATTTGTGCAGAGTAAGCGCATGTGCGCTGGGCGCACCTGGCATCCAGAGAAGCTCTTTTTTCTGATTTCCTCGGCGCGTCACTTTGCCGCCCTGCTTGAAGAACGCGGGTTTACCGTCTGGTTTCTCGAAGCCGAGAACACCCCCGAGGGAATCACCCAGGCACGAGGGCATTGGGGAGCACTGCCGGTCGTGTGCGCTGAGCCGTCCTCGCGGAGACAGTCAGCCCAGCTCGCAGAGTTAGGCGTGCAGTTTGTGGCGAACGATTTCTTTGTGACCCCCCGAGAGCTGTTTCACACATGGGCCAAGAGTCAAAAGACTTTTGTGATGGAAAATTTCTATCGCGCGCAACGGGTTCGGCTGAACATTTTGGTGACCGACGGTGCACCCGAAGAGGGCAGATGGAACTTTGACGCCGACAACCGTCTGCCCCCGCCCAAGGAGTACACCTGGCCCGAGCGGCTGGAGCATCACCGCGACGAGACTGATAACGACGTTGCAGCCACCCTCGGCTATCGCCCCACCACCACGTGGGCCACCACCCGCGAGGGAGCACTCAGGCAACTCCAGCATTTCCTCGACTACCACCTTGAAGGCTTTGGGCCTCTGGAGGATGCGGTCACCCTCGACGAGTGGTCCCTGCACCATTCGCTCTTGAGTCCCTATCTGAACAACGGGTTGATCACCGCCGACGAGGTGGTTGCGGCAGCAGTAGAGAAATATCAGGCCGGCGAAGCCCCCCTTCAATCGGTGGAAGCATTCGTGCGCCAAATTATTGGCTGGCGTGAATACATCAACGGCATGTATTGGTTTTTAGGCTCTGACTACCGCGAGCTCAATGGTCTTGATGCAAAGCGCCCCTTACTTCCGCTGTTTGGGGACTCATCCACCACCAAGATGAACTGTGTGAAGCAGGTGGTGTCCCACGTGGAAAAACGTGCGTGGACCCATCACATTCCCCGGCTCATGATTCTGAGCAATTTGGCTCTCATCACCGGTACACACCCCCAACAGTTCTTGGACTGGATGCGGGAGCGGTTCATTGATGCCACGGAATGGGTGATGGTTCCGAACATTATTGGTATGGGGGTCCACGCTGATGGCGGCCGATTGATGACCAAGCCTTATGCCGCGGGTGGCGCCTACATCAATCGAATGACGCAGTTTTGTAAGGGTTGCCAGTACGACCCGAAAAAGCGAGTGGGAGACGACGCCTGTCCTTTCACTACGTTGTATTGGGATTTTCTGGACCGCCACAAAGATGAGTTTGTCAAGAATCACCGCATGGCTCGACAGGTGCACGGCTTAGACCGCCTGACCGACTTGCCCGAGTTGAGGGTGAGGGCCAAGGAGGTGCTGGCCGGCCTCGATGAGGGACGTATTTAGGGTCCCAGCAGACTGTGGAGAAGTGCTGCCGGTTTCTTTCCCACAAGCAATACGCCTATCCTGCGATGAGTTGACCGGCTCAGGTCCGCGCATGCGAGGGTAAAAAGGGAATTCTGTGAGCCCCCACTCGTGAAATAATTGTCAGCATGAAGGCTATTGCGCTCACGTCCTTTGGCGGTCCAGAAGTGTTGGAATATGTGACGTTGCCCGACCCGGAGCTACGCGACTCTTCCGTGTTGGTTTCCCTGGAGGCTGCCGGAATAAATTTCATTGACACCTATCAGCGTCGAGGAAAATATCCGGCTGAATTTCCCTTCGTTCCAGGTTTTGAGGGCGCGGGGACCGTTCTCGCGGTCGACGCAGGCGTCCACGGGATTCAGGTTGGTGACCGGGTCGCCTGGCCGTGGGTCTTGAACAGCTACGCAGAGCGCGTCGTCGTCCCCGCGGAGTCTTTGGTGACAGTTCCGGATTTTGTCCCCACGCACGCGGCAGCGGCGGTGATGTTGCAGGGTTTGACGGCGCACTATTTGACTCACGACTCATTTTCCATCCAGCCCGAGACAACCGCACTCGTGCACGCCGGCGCCGGTGGCACCGGCCAAATTTTGACCCAGGTGATTAGGGCCCTTGGGGGGTCCGTTATCTCTACGGTATCCAGCGCGGCGAAAGCGGAGATTGCCCTTGCTGCTGGGGCAAACCACGTCGTGCGCTATGACTCGGAAGATTTTGTCGCCGCGGTCCAGCGGCTCACCGATGGCGCAGGGGTGCAGGTCATCTATGACGGAGTGGGCCAGGACACTATGTTGAAAGGGATTGACGCTCTGGCCCGGCGCGGCACCATGGTGTACTTTGGCGCAGCGAGTGGGCCTGCGGATCCCCTTGACCTCCAAATTCTAAGCAGCAAAGGTTCGCTCACCGTCACAAAACCGACACTCGCAGATTTCATCACCAGTCACGAAGAGACCCAGTATCGGGCAGATAGCATTTTTGCCTTGATAGGTGATGGGGGAATATCTCCCCGCGTGGGAGCAACCTATTCGCTGAGCGACGCTGCAAACGCGCATCGAGATTTGGAATCCCGGTCAACCACCGGCAAATTATTGCTGATGCCCTAAGCCCCTGGAGGCCTGTCGGCCTCGTCGACGATTGCGTGGACGTTGTCGACGATGTGCGCTGAACTGGCCAGGAAGAGCCGACTCGCTGTGAAGCGGTCGCTTTCCATTCGACCTCACGACACCGAGTCGCTGGTCCGGACCGGTCCCTCATCGTGTCCGTCCGTGCGCGGCCGATGGTGGCGAGAAGCTCCGCCCGCTAAATCGGTTAGCGCCGCTCCGGACTAAACGCAGAGACGATGAGGGGGCCACGAATAAGACTCAGACGTTGGGAGGCCCAGGGCGACCACCACACACCCGGTCGGCCTGGATGGGGTAACAGCACTGTGGGCCAGGGATTTCTCCCTGACCCACAGTGCTAAGCGTGCTGGATTAGCCAAGCAGCGCTTCGACGTCAACGTCAGCAGGCAGGATTACTGCGTCAATGACTTGAATGATCGTGGCCGCCTTTTCCACTCTTCGGCTCTTCGACGTCAACGTCAGCAGGCAGGATTACTGCGTCAATGACGTCAACGTCAGCAGGCAGGATTACTGCGTCAATGACGTGAATGACACCGTTTGATGCTGCAACATCGGCCGCCGTGACGGTTGCTGCGCCGTTGAGAACAACGCCGTTAGTTATGTCAAAGGCAATTGTGGAGCCTTCGAGGGTTGCCACATCACCAGTCGTGACGTCAGCGGCAAAGACCGCTCCGGCCACCACGTGGTAGGTCAGGATTGCCTGCAACGTTTCGAGGTTCTCAGGAAGAAGCAGTGCCTCTAGGAGACCCTCGGGAAGAGCAGCAAATGCCTCATCGGTGGGAGCGAAAACTGTGAAGGGACCTTCGCCCTGCAAAGTCTCGACCAGTCCTGCAGCCTCAAGAGCGGCAGCGAGTGTGGTGAACGTGCCTGCCGCGACAGCTACGTCAACAACGGTTCCGAGTGCAGCTTCTTCCATGGGCGTTTCTTCCATGGGTGCTTCCTCGACAACGGTCTCATCGACCGTATCCGCTACTTCTTCCTCAGCTGCAGCACACCCGGTTAGGGTGAGAGCTACGATTGCGAGTCCTGCTAGTACGCTTTTGCGCATTGTTCTCCTTGTGGAAGTTAGTGTTCTTGCTGTGCAACACGGAAGTCCCGTCTGCATGATTAACACGCTATGAGTCCCGTGTAAGAACCCGCCTCGAAAGTCCTGAACAAGTGGTAACGGTTCACTATGAGAACGATGGGAATGGTGGCGAGGCTGCCACAGTGCCGCGCGCCGAGCAGGCAACCATCGATCCACATCACCTCATCGGCTCTGTGCTTGTGAGCAAAACCGTCTGCAGAAATTCGACTGACCCGTTCCCTCGAGAGGACAGTGGCTGTCTTCTCAATGCCATTAGTCGCACCTGGTTCGGCGCCCCTCATTACTCGGGCGCCTGTGTGGCCGACGCTCTGTAGATCGAGGAGGTGTCCGAGTTCCCTCCCTCGCCCACCGGTGACTATCCAGGCCTGTCGTCGGAGCGCCTCTCCACCGTCTGTCACACTCGACCTATGTTTCAGTGCTCTTTCATGTTCATTCCTGGTGAGCTCGATGACGAATTTCACACACTGGATAAGGCCATCGAGGAGTTTGCAGAGTCACTCGTTGGTTTTGTGGGTGTGTGCGCTGGTTTTCGGATGACCGGAAGACAAAAAACGCTGTCTACTACTTTGATTCGATGGACACCGTCCAGGTGTTCGCGCGCTTCCCGAGCCATCTCGAGGCCAAAAGGAAATACCAGAAATGGTACGACGGCTATCACGTCGTCGTTTCTGAGGTGAAGGCAACCTACGGTGATGGAAAAATCCCCCACATCACCAGCACGTCGGACACGGGTTTAGAGAAGCCCGCGCCGTGAGACCACCCTCACCATGCGCTCCAGCGCGTAGTGAGGGTGGGGTCCAAAGCCCTTAACTGCAGAGTCTGTCGAGGCCACTTCCATAATCGCTCTGCCCAAACCGGCCTCATCCCATCCTTGGAGGTTGCCTCTGGCGAGTCTCACCTGCCACGAAGGAATACCCAGCTCCAGAGCCACCGCATCGTTGTTTCCTCGGACCCCGCCCACCTGAGCCATGGTGCGAAGTTTCATCGCAAAGGCGGCAACGACCAAAATGGGTTCGGCGCCAGAATCGATGGCTCTGCGCAAAAGGATGAGCGCTTCGGCAAAGTGGCCGGCAATGGCCTTATCGGCAACCTGGAACGTTGTTGCTTCAACGCGTGAGCCGTAGTAGCGCTGGATGATGTCTTCTGTCACCAAGGCGCCTTCAGAGTCGGCAATCAGCTGTTGGCAGGCCGCTGCGAGCTCCGCCAGGTCGGTGCTAAACGCGTCGGCAAGCGCCCTCTGTGCCCCGGGGGTAAGGGTTGCTCCCACGCGCTGGAACTCCGCGGAGATAAACCCCATTCGGTCGGCATCCTTTTTGATGTCTTTGCACTCGACGATGAGCGCATCCGCGCCGGCTTTCTTGAGGCCATCGAGAAGCTTTTTTCCCCGATTTCCCCCGCCGTGGCGGAGGACGAGAACCACATCGGCTTCAGGAGACCCCAGGTAGGACAGGGCATCTTCAAGAAACGCATCGCTACATTTCTCAACACCCGACACCCGAAGGAGGCGCGGTTCACCAAACAAGCTGGGACTGGCAAGTTGAAAGAGCTCACCGTACCCGTAGGTGGTGGCATCCAGATCACTCACCTCAACTCCGGCATCGGAGGACTTCATCCGATCCGTCAGGATGCGAATGGCGCGATCCGCGAGAAAGCTTTCGGTTCCACTGACCAACACGATGGGCGCGTCGCGTATGCCATGCCATGGCACCACCGCTGCCACTCCCGTTGTCGCCACTGCTACTCCCTTGGACCTTTCCCCCAGACTACTGGGACCCAGAACGCTCCGACCAGAGCTCGATCTCGCCGGTCGATGTTCTGCCAAGCGTCAAAGTTCCCCGCTCATCAGAACGCAACACCAGCACGCCCTGGATATCCAAAAACCCCAGCGCCCGGTCACTGGGATGCCCATAGGTATTTTCGGACCCCACGCCAATCAGCCCCACTCGGGCAGAGAGTTCCTGATAGAGGCCCTCATATTGGTTAGAAGAGCCGTGGTGGCTGACTTTCACCACATCCACCGATCCCAGTGTTTCTCGGCCGGCAAGAATGCGCTGCGGTATTTCGCCAAGGTCCCCCAAAAAGAGACCAGAGAGGCACTGTGTGCACTCAGGAATTCCGCCAAGGGCAACAACCAGGCTTGAGTCGTTTCCTGGCTCTGCAAGAACCTGATCCCCCGGCCAAATAACGCGAAGCTGGTAGTCCCCCAGTCTCGCCTGTTGCCCATAGTGGGCCTGCGTCACCGTTGTTCCAGAAAGCGAAAGAGCGTCCGCGATAGCCCGATCTGCCTCAGAGGTGGCCGGACCGAGCCACACCTCTTTGGCTCGACCTGCCAGGGCAGGCCAGCCCCCCACATGGTCGGTATCAAAGTGAGTGATGATGGCAAGGTCAATCTGGCCGATTCCCAGAAGATCCCAGCACCGCTTGAGAGCCACCGCGTCTTTCCCCGTGTCGATAATCGCGATTGCCTCCCCCGAGCGAATAACCAGGGAGTCCCCCTGCCCCACATCGCACTGGGCGATGGTCCAGGAATCAGGAATGCTCCCTCGAATCAGAGCACGCGGTGCCGCAAACGCGGTCACCACCACCACGAGCACGAGCGCCCATAGACCCACCAGCACTCTGCGCGCAGAAGCATGCCGGGTGCTGTTGAGTAAAAACCATGCGGTGGCCAGATACCCCAGAAGGGCAATGGCGATGGCTCCCCACCACCCCGGGGGCCAGGGCAGCGTAGCGAAAGGGAATGCGGCAAGGGAGCGCCCAATCGCGGCAATGTAGGCCGAGGGCCACCAGGCGAGCCACACCAGTCCCTGCGCAACAGTCGGGGCAAACCCTCCGACCACACACGCAACCATCCCGATAATCGTCGCAAGTGGCGCCGCCGGTGCCGCCAACATGTTGGCGGGAACAGCAAGCACCGGAATAACGGGGTTCAGCAGAATCAAGATGGGTTGGCACGCAATCTGGGCGGCAAGTGGCAGGGCAATCACCAGAGCCAGCGGGGCCGGCATGACAAGGGCTAGCTTCCTCGTGAGGGGCGCCGATAACAATAAGATTCCCCCGGTTGCCATTACGGAGAGGGAAAAAGCAAAGTCAAGCGCCAACCAGGGGTTGATTGCCAGCAACACAAGAACGGTCACCCCCAGCACAGGAATTCCGCGAACCGGTCTCGCTGAGGCTAAAAAAACCAACACGATGGTGGCCATAATTGATGCGCGAATAATGCTGGGTTCAGGGGTCACCAGGATGACAAACCCGATAAGAGCCAGTGTCCCCGCACTGAGCCGCGCCCACAACCCTCCCCCCATCAAAGCAACCAGAGCCACAACAATCGCCACCACAATGGCGCAGTTCGCGCCGGAGACCGCCACGAGATGACTCAGCGAGGTGACGCGCATGGCCTCCAGCAACCCTCGGTCAACCGCGTGGGTGTCTCCCAGGGCAAGGCCCGGTAGTAGCCTGCCGCCATCGCCTGGCCGCAACAGAGATCGCTCTACTAAACCGAGGCGAAGCGAATCCACACCCTCCAGAAAGGGCCCAGGAGAACGGATGTCGCTGGCCACGCCGCGCGCCATCACCACCCATCCCGCCTCTTCCCATGGTTCGCCCGCCTGCAAGTAGCCCTCCACTCGGGCTTTCGAGCCATAGGCAACGCGCTCGGTGAACGGAAAACCAATGAGCCTGGCGGCTACTCCTCCTCCGCTGAGAACCTCGCCATTGAGGCCCAGGATCTGCACATCAACACTGCGCATTCCCGGCGTGGCTGTGGTGGACAGGGATAAATCCGCTGTCACCTCAGACCCTCCGCGCTCCGTCACGGCGGCCTGCTCCCGAAACACCTCCCCCAGGGATATTGCTGCCAGCATCACCCAGGCCACCACCAGCCCCAGCGCAATCGGCGCGAGGATACGGGCTGCTCGCGGGGGTTTATTCCGCGGTGCACGTCTCGCTCGCCACAGGACACCGCTTGTCAAGAGAACGAAAAGCCCCAAGACCATTAACCACCCCAACCCTGGTCGAAGCCACACCCCCACACAGCACGTTGCCCACCCCACCAGGGCAGGCAGGAGCATTCGAAGATCACGAACCCTAACTGGAGGCTCAGAGTTGTTCACGGTGTGACGAACTTGCGCAAGCCCTCCAAGGTTGCAGGCCCAATTCCCGACACCGCGAGCAAGTCTTCAATGCTTCGATACGGCCCGTTGGCTTCACGCCACGTAATAATGCGCTCTGCTGTCGCGGGCCCGACCCGGGGCAGAGTCTGCAACGCTGTGGAGTCAGCCCGGGAAAGACTGACCAGCCCGCCGCGCGGGCCCTCTCCCGCCGGGAGTTCTTCTCCGATGGTGGGCACAATAATTTGTTCCCCATCAAAAATCACGCGTGCAAGGTTAACTCCGGAGAGCTCGGCATCCGTCGTGGGACCACCTGCGAGGGCGAGCACATCTTCCACCCTGGATGATTCGGGTACACGAACGACTCCCGGGCGGACTACGGCCCCCACAATGTGCACCACCACTTGGGGTGACGCGGCCAAGAGTTCTTCACCCTCGGCAACTTGGTCCACTGCGCTGGCCTCGTTGGCGACAACGACTTCCACCGTAGGTGTTGCGCTGCGGAAAAGAAACGACCCCACAACGATGAGCAGCACGGCAGCTCCGAGTGCTATCGCTGTGGTAATTCCCACCCGCCACCGGATTCGCTGGGTCGCGGCCCCAAAATAGGCCCCTTCCACATCATCATCACGGGTGTCGACAATGGCGGGTTCGAGGTCTGTCGTCTCCGATTCCCGAGAATCAAGGAAATCCCAGAGGGTGCGCGTCAACGTCATGCCCGGGACTCTAAAGCTCTCCGCCCCTAAGCAGGACGGACATACCTAAAAAGAGAGAGAAGCTGCCGGAGTTGCACGGCTGTGGACTTCTACCCGGCGGTTTGGATGGACACAACTTTCGGCGCCCTGACAATTACCTTGACGATGGTTTTACCCTCCAGGGAGCGTTTCACCCCGGGAGTTTCCATGGCGAGAGCCTCAAGCTCTTCGCTCCCGATAGTGGGTGAGACATCAAAACGATCACGAAGTTTGCCATCGACCTGCACAATGGCGGTGATGGACTCCTGCACGAGCAACGTGTGATCAGCATCGGGCCAGCGTTGCAGAGCAACACTGGGTTCGTGTCCCAAGCGCTCCCACATGTCTTCCGCCGTGTGGGGGGCGAACAACGACAAAGCTATAGCGACAGCTTCACTCGCTTCGCGAACGGCAGGATCTGCACCACCGGGGCCCTGGTCAATGGTCTTGCGGGTGTGATTGACCATCTCCATAGTTCTTGCGACCGCAACGTTAAACTTGAAGCTTTCGATCAGTCTGGGAAGGTCCGCCAAGAACCGGTGCGTGTGGCGACGAAGCATCGCATCGCCGTTGCCGTATTCGATTCCGGCGCGAGAGTCCACATCGCCAGAAAGCCGCCATGCGCGGGCTAAGAACTTTTGTGACCCCACCGGTGAGACATCACGCCAATCAATGTCATCCTCCGGTGGACCGGCAAACGCCATCGTTAAGCGCACCGCGTCAACGCCAAAGGCGTCGAGTTCTTCACTGAAGTAGACAACATTGCCTTTGGACTTGCTCATTTTCGCCCCGTCAAGGATGACCATTCCCTGGTTGAGCAAAGAGGTGAAGGGTTCCGTGAACGAGACGTATCCCAAGTCAAATAGCACTTTGGTGATGAAGCGGGCGTACAAAAGATGCAAGATGGCGTGTTCGACGCCACCGACATACTGATCCACCGGCGCCCACTGATCCACTTTCTTGGTGTCAAACGCTTGGGCGTCGTCCCTGGGGCTTAAGAACCGCAGGTAATACCAAGAGCTATCAACAAACGTGTCCATCGTGTCGGGATCTCTGGTGAGTGTTTCACCATCGCGCTCAACCGTGGACCATTCGCGCGCCGCCCCGAGAGGCGACGTGCCCTTGGGTTTGAGATCAAGGCCTTCGCTTTCAGGGAGGGTCACCGGCAAGGCATCGAGTGAAACGGGCACCTCGTTGCCCTCAGAGTCATACATGATGGGAATCGGAGTCCCCCAGAAACGTTGGCGAGAAATCAGCCAATCGCGCAAACGGTAGGTCTTTGCTTTCCGTCCACCGCCCGTTTCTTGCAGTAATTCGATGATGCGCCCAATGGCGTGTTCTTTACTGAGCCCATCCAGGGGGCCAGAATTAATCATCCGGCCATTACCGGAAAGGGCTTCGCCGGTGGCGAGGGGGTCCAGGGCAGGAATGTCACCGGATTCCAACATTTCCTCCGTCACCACAGGAATGGCACCGGTGATGGGCGCATTGGTATCGAGCACAACCCGGACGGGCAAGCCAAAAACCCGTGCAAAATCTAGGTCGCGCTGGTCGTGAGCGGGAACCGCCATGATGGCGCCTGTTCCATACTCGGCCAACACATAATCTGAGGCCCAGATGGGCAGCCGCTCGCCGTTGACCGGATTAAGGCCATAGCGCTCCAAGAACACCCCGGTCTTTTTCCGACCCGCGTCTTGGCGATCAATCTCTGTGACCCGCTGCGTGACTTCAAGGTACTTCTCAAACTCTTTCACCACAGCTTCGCTGGCACCTTCGACGAGCTCGGCCGCCAGGTCGGAGTCGGGTGCGACCACCATGAACGTGGCCCCGAAAAGAGTGTCCGGCCGGGTAGTGAAAATAGTGACCGGAGTGTCACGACCTTCGATGACGAAATCGACTTCAGCGCCTTCGGAGCGCCCAATCCAGTTGCGCTGCATCGCCAATACTTTGGCGGGCCAGCGGCCTTCCAACTGGTTAAGGTCATCTAAGAGCCGGTCGGCATACTCGGTAATGGCAAAAAACCACTGCGTGAGTTTCTTCTTTACCACCAGTGCACCACTGCGATCTGAAGTGCCATCGGGAAGAACTTGCTCGTTGGCCAACACCGTTTGGTCTACTGGGTCCCAATTAACCCAGGAATCTTTGCGGTAGGCGAGACCTTTTTCATACAGTTTCAAAAACAGCCACTGATTCCAGTGGTAGTACTCAGGATCAGAAGTGTGGAGGACGCGACTCCAGTCAAAGGACGCCGCGTACCGCTTCATCGAGGTTTTTTGCTGCTCAATATTGGAATACGTCCACTCTTTCGGGTCTACACCCCTTTGAATGGCCGCGTTCTCTGCGGGAAGCCCAAAAGAGTCCCAGCCAATGGGGTGCAGGACCTGAAACCCCCGGAGTCGCCAATACCGGGCGACTATGTCGCCGAGGGCATACACCTCCGCGTGTCCCATATGAAGGTCACCAGAAGGGTAGGGAAACATGTCCAAAATATATTTACGCGGCTTCGAGTCATCGTCTTCATCCACCGTGAAAGGCTGGTGTAATTCCCAATATGCTGACCATTTGGCTTCGAGTGCGTGGAAGTCATACGCCCCTTCGGAATCAGCTTCGGGCGCCTCGTTGGATGTCATCACTTACCAAGAATACTCGGCCTGCTGCTGACCCAAGGCCTCCAAGAACGCAGCGGCCTTGACCCCCACCTCCCGAATCTCCGCTTCCGTCTCGCTCAGCGCGGTAATTCCACCCCCGACCCCCAGGGTGAGGTGTGTGGCGTAGACAATGGCACTGCGAATCGTCATCGCAAACGTTGCCGAGCCATCGGCGCGCCAGATTCCTATCACCCCCGAATACAGTCCCCGGGGGCCTGATTCGATGTCTTGGAGAAGCTCCACCGCGCGCCGCTTGGGGGCACCAGTCATGGACCCTGCAGGGAATGTTGCCTCCACAACATCCCACACATCTACTCCCTCCTGAAGGTCACCCCCGACGGTGCTGACCAGTTGATGGACGGTGGCATAGGTTTCCACCACAAGAAGTTCGGGCACAGCAACAGACCCCACCACGCAGACTTTGGACAGATCATTGCGCATGAGGTCGACAATCATCAGATTCTCAGCGCGCTCTTTTTCACTGGCCAACAGTTCTTCTGCAAGGCGCCGGTCCTCCTCTGGACTCTGCCCGCGAGGCCTTGTTCCCTTGATAGGTCGAGTAACAACAAAGCCTTCTGCGCTCACATCCAAGAAAGTTTCTGGGGAGGCGCAGACGATAGTGATCTCCCCTAAGCGGATCAGCGCCTGATGGTGCGTGGGGCTTGCCACTCGCATCAGACGATGAAGCGCCACAGCATCAACACTGCCCAGAAAGTCAATCTGTGTCGTGACACACAACTGGTAAGCATCGCCCTCGCGAATAGCATGCTGCGCCTGGGCAATCATTTCGCGGTAGCGATTTGGAGTATCACGCCAGATCGCGCTCGATACCGGCTCTAGGTGGGGGGGCAGAAGTTCTGGCGCCTCCGCCAGTGTGCCCTCAACATGTCTGCGCCAGGCCTCAAGCTCGCCCGACCACGAGTCACCAAGAGCCACGAGCGTGGTCGCCCCGGTGGCATGGTCGATGGCCACCAGGCGGTCAACAATGAGAGCGTGCACCGGGGGTAACGTGTCGGCGCCGAGGTCGAGAAACTGCGCTCCCGTTTCGTAGGGTGCCACGACGACGATTCCCAGCGGAAAGCCTTCGAGCCTCACTTCCGGCGAGACGGACAGCTCGGCGTGGGTAGCGCGTAGATCATCCCGGGCGGAGGCGGTCAGCGGTGTGGCCAGGGCGAGGAAACTGACCTGTGTGCCACGATCCCCGTGGTCGTCCCACCACACGGCATAGGGTGCGTCGTGAGCCAGCGCCATGAACGCACGCTCAGGCTCCACCGGGAAACCCAGAAGATGCCGAAGAAGCCCCACCGTCATAGCCTTAGCCTATGAGTGGCATCCTCTTTGAGTTCACGGGTTCGCGCCTGAAAAAAGTGGATGACGATCCTGGTGTGCCTCTCCCCACTCTGGTGGCGGATTCCTGGAGGGTCAGCGAGGGCCAGGTGGTTTGCCTGTGGCGCCATCTCGAGCGCTTTCGTGCGAGCGCCAAACACCACACCTCGTTGGAGGGCGACGTCATCGATACCTTTCTCGACCAGGTCGTCGGGGAACTGCCCCCGCACGGCGAATGGTTTCCTCGAATCGAAGTGGTTGATGCTGACCAGGGTCCTCTCTTGCGCTATCGCAAGAGAGCTGCGCCAGCGCGGATCCGCGAGGTGGTGATTGCTCGCGCCTCCTATGACCCCCGACTAAACCCGCTCGTGAAGGGGCCTGACTTGGCCGCGCTAGAAGCTTTGCGCACGGAGGTAGCGCACCTGCACGCAGGCGAAGCCATCGTTGTGGATAGCGTAGACACCATCATCGAGGGCGCATACAGTACTGTTTTGACCTGGCTTCCTGGGGCCGCGGAGCTCTCCATTGTTCCCCGTACTGTGCCCCGGCTCCCCAGTGTTACGGAGCACATTTTGGTTGCCCTTGCCCAAGAGCGCAATGTTTCTGTGGTGGAGCGTTCCCTCAGCGTTGCCCAACTAGCCGGTGCCGAAGTCTGGATTGTGAGTGCTCTGCAGGGAATTCGCGTGGCTACAGCTTTTCGCAACGGCCCAGAGCTTGATAGCACCGGCTCTCGAGCAACGCAGTGGCAGGCGCTATGGGAGGCGCAGGCCACGAATGTCACGAGCTAAAGAAGACCCGGTTAGATAACCGCTTCTTCAAAAACGAAGGCGTGAGACGTGCCACCACCCCCGTGACGGCGGTCCAAACCGCACCATCCTGGCTTTTCAGCATGCCTCTGGTTCTCCCCCGCAGTGCGCTCAGGGTTGATAGCACCAGAGCGGCACTCCCAGTCCCGTCTTCTAATTATCCCTCCCGGCCCCATTACTCTGTCCCGGCATTTCCCCACAGTCCACCGTCTAAGATTCAGGATTAATGAACGAAATCCTTGATTCCCTCCTCACCTGGGTCGAGGGCATACCGCCGGTGTTGCGTATTGTTGTCGCCGGTGTCGCCGTCATGCTTAAACAAGCATTCTTGTCGGGCTGATTGTTCCCGGTGACACCATTGTGTTGGTCTCCAGCACGGGCATCACCACCGCGACACAGTACATTTTCACCGTCATCGCCGTCGTGTGTGGCGCCCTAGTCGGGGAATCCATCGGTTTTGGGTTGGGACGCCTTTTTGGCCCTCGCCTTCGATCCAGCTGGTTGGGCCAACGGGTCGGCGAAGACCGCTGGCGACAGGCGGACCGCTTCGTGCAGCGAAGAGGCGGAATCGCCGTCTTCATTTCGCGTTTTCTTCCGGTCTTTCACTCTGTCATTCCGCTCACCGCGGGAACTACCGCCATGCGCTACCGAACTTTTATGGCGTGGACCATTCCCGCCTGCATCCTCTGGACGTTTATCTATGTTTCCATTGGTTCGGGTGCAGCGGAGACCTACAGGGATCTTCAGAACTCGTTCTCCTACGCCGGCTGGGTCTTCATCGCCATCGTGGCGGTGTCTATTCTGTTCGTCGCGGTGGCAAAAAACGTGCTGCACCGCTATGCCAATTCCCACGACGTTGTCGACACCGGAGAAATCACTTCAGAGGTGACGGAAGAAAAGCTCGCCGTTAACGACTAACGCGGCAGCCCGAAGGCCGCCGCGTTAGTCCAACACAGAGTTAGAAGCCGTTAGCTTCTAACCACGTAGCAGCAATGACGGCAGCAGAAAGCTGGTCTTTGGTGCTCTGCAGGTTCAGTGCGACCAACCCTTCCGAGGTCAATGCCGCACTAATGGGGTCAATAACACCAGCCAGCTCGGTTGCCCAATCACCAGAGGCAATAGGCACAACGTTGGAGGCGAGGAAGAGACCTTCAGGATCGGCCAGGGTGACCAAGCCATATTCAGCAATGCGGGGGTCACCACTATAGACATTGGCTACAGAAAGCTCTCCTGCGACCAATGCATCCACCGTGACATCACCGGTTCCACTAAAGGACACGGTGACACCATACGTTTCTAGCAAGCCAAAGGGCCCGTAGGGGCGCTCTTCGAGCTCAGGGTTACCGCCCAAGACCAGGCCCTCCAGTGCAGCAAGGTCCCCGATGCTTTCTAGTGCGTTAGCAGCAGCAAACTCGGCGGTCACGTTGTAGGAATCCTGGTCGGTTGCCGATGACATGGCCAAAGCGGTCATGCCTTCGGGCAGGGCGCTCTCAAGAGCTGCATACACATCATCAGCTTTGGTCGCTTGCGCATCGGGTGCATAGAACTGGAGAAGGTTGCCGGTGTATTCGGGGAACAAGTCCACCGCACCTGACTCAAGCTCGGGCAGGTAAGCATCGCGCTGACCAATTTGGAACTGACGCTCCACCGTGTACCCGGCGCCTTCGAGGGCCTGGGCATAGATTTCTGCGATGATCTCGTTCGAGTAGTAGGCCTGTGAGCCCACAACTACGGTCTCTGCGGTACCCGTATCTGCGGCACACCCGGAGAATACGAGGGCCGAAGCGAGCGCTAATCCGGTCAGACCCGTTGTTTTACGTAGCGATTTCATAAATGGTTTTCCTTGTGTAATTTGCGAATAAATGGCCGGTGACACACTATGTCACCGCGTTCGGGCCACAGACGAGTCCCTAGCACGAACGTCTCCGAAAGAGCCTAGGAGAACTCCCCTGGGAGTTGCCCATCTACTCGCTCCTGCCACCGCCGCATCGAGGACGAGAGCGACAAGAGCGACAACGATCGCTGCGCCCAGAGTCTGATCAAAACGACGAAGAGGTATGCCCTGAATGATGTCGTACCCCAGACCGCCGAGGCCCACATACGCGACGAGGGTTGCTGTCGCGACAACTTGCAACACCGCTCCTCTCAGCCCCCCCATCACCAACGGCAAGGACAACGGGATTTCGACCTGGAAGAGTATCTGCGCCTCAGTCATGCCCTGAGACCGGGCAGAATCGATAACAGAGCGAGGAATCTGAGCCACTCCGGCATAGGCTCCCGCCAGCAACGGCGGAATGGCGAGCAACACCAACGCCAAGATAGCCGCGGACTGCCTCTGAGAAACACCCAGGACCAACACCAGAAGAAGAATGAGCCCAAAAGAGGGCAGCGCCCTTGCTCCTCCGGTGATGCCGACAATCCACACATGACCTTTGCCCGTGTGCCCAATGAAATACCCCAGCGGCAAAGCAAGCACGATGGCGACCACCACCGCCACCGAGGTATAACCCAGGTGTTCAGCGATGCGTTGGGGAAGGGAGCCCTCCCCGTGAAACTGTTCGGGAGAAAACAGCCAGACCAGTGCATTTTGCAGCAAGTCCATTAGGTTTCCCGCCCCCGACTGGCTGTGGCAAGAGACGCCCAGGGCATAATCCAGCGTCCCGCAAGAACAAGCAGACCATCAAAAAACAGCGCCACGAGGAACGTCATCACCACCCCTGCGAGAACTTCGGGAACAATTCTGCGCTGGAATCCATCGGTAAAGAAATACCCCAAACTGGACACCCCAACGAGCACGCCCACCGTCACCAAACTCACGGTGCTGACAGCGACCACCCGAATACCAGCGAGCAACACCGGTCCGGCAAGCGGAAGCTCCACTGCGAAGAAGCGCCCCCATTCGCCATAGCCCACCGCGGTCGCTGCCCGAAGGGCGCGAGGTTCGATACTGGAAAACGCGTCCGCTGCGCTGCGCACCATAATCGCTACGGCGTACAGGCTCAAAGCGATCAGGACGTTTGCTTCGGACAGTACGGACAACCCAAGAAGCGGAGGAAGAATCATAAACAAAGCGAGGGAGGGAATTGTGTAGAGCAGCCCCACCACACCCAACAGGATTCCCCTGGACCATTTCCACCGGTGGGCAACCCACCCCAGTGGTGTCGCGACAAGGAACCCCACCAGGATAGGAATGACTGACAGCCTCACGTGATCAAGAGTGAGCTGCCCAATCAGCGGAATATTAGCGAGTATCCAGTCCATGACAGTCTTCTTTAGGGCAGGCGGCCGACCGGGCGGCCGTCTCCATCAACGGCGATGCGCTGACCGTCTTGTTCCACCACGCTCAAAGCCCTTTTGCCGCGATCTGCCCCGACGAATGCCGCTACAAAGTCATTCACGGGGTGCGCAAGAATCTGGGCGGGAGTGCCGTGCTGAACAATACGACCGCCTTCTTCCAAAATGGCAACGTTATCCCCGAGCAGGAATGCTTCATCAATATCGTGAGTGACGAACATGACCGTTCTGGCAAGCTGTTTTTGCAACTCCAGTAATTCTCGTTGCAAATCGGCGCGCACCAGGGGGTCTACAGCACCAAAAGGTTCGTCCATCAATAAAATGTTGGGGTTGATTGCCAAAGCGCGTGCCACCCCCACCCGCTGCTGTTGGCCTCCTGAGAGCTGCGCGGGATACCGGTGGGCAAGAACAGCGTCTAAGCCCACTGTCGTCATCAGCACCTCGACGCGAGCGTGCCTCTCGGACTTTGGCATGCCGCGCAGTTTGGCCACCGTCTCGATATTCTCCGCCACGGTCTTGTGGGGTAGAAGCCCACCGCTTTGCATGACATAACCGATGGAGCGGCGTAGCTCAACCGGATCCCGCAGGGCAATGCTGGCACCATCGATGCGAACTTCCCCTCGGAGCGGATCCACCATCCGGTTGACCATCCGAAGGAGAGTGGTCTTCCCACAGCCGCTGGAGCCGACTAACACAGTAATGGAGCCGGTGGGAACAACCAGGGAAAAATCCTCGACGGCCACCGTGCCACCCGGGAACTCTTTCCTTACAGAATCAAACTCAATCATGGGGAAACTCTCCAGGGTGGGTTTCGTGCGCGGATAACCCAGTGAAGCAGGCCCAGCTGAGGAAAGCACAGACGGCAGGTGAGAAAGTCACCCGCCGTTTCGAACCTTCAGAGTCACTGAGTGCGACGTCTTAGCGGGTAATACCCTGTACCGCCAGCACAGCAACGCGCTTTGCTTCGCTAATCAAGGATGCTTCCCCACGCACGCTGTGCAAGAAAGCGCGGCCCAGAAGGGCGTCGGCTACATCAACAGCGCTCTCCACGGAGAGCCGGGCGCCAGAGTCCAAGCGAATTCCCGTTCGCTCTTCCAAGTCCTCGCGAATAACCCGAGCGACCTCGGCATTACCGGCACGAGTACCCGTGGCAGGACGGATGTCCAACACGTCGCCCATGCGAAGGGAACGAAAACCTTTTTCACTGCGGAACAGCCCGGCGAGTGCCTCTACAGCGACCTCGAGAGAACCCTCCAGTGTGGATGATTCGCCAGCTTCAAGAGCAGTAGACAGTACATCAAGTGCGCGGTCAAGGTTCCTCGAAGCGACAGATTGCAACACTGCAATCCGGTCGGGAAAGTAGCGGTAGACCGTGCCGATCGAGGCGCCTGCGCGCTCGGCGACCATGGCTGTAGTCAATTGCTCGTAGCCCAAATCGTGCATCGTTTCGCATGCTGCGTCGAGCAGAGCATTCACTCTGGCGGCGCTTCTGGCTTGCACTGGCTCCACGCGAATCGGGGCTGATGTCATGGATAGTGGTGGTCTCTCTTTAACGCCCATGGTGTTTACACCCTTTCGACTCGCTGATGCGAACCCTTTTTATTGTGTTAGCTCAACTCACTTTTCAGTCAAGCACCCAAGGTGAGTGAGCTTCTATTTAGCTTTTCTCTAAAGCAATATCATAGTGACCTCAGTGCCTGTCCGACTCTGCAAGACTAATAACTGTGGATAAGTACTCACGGGGAATTGCCGGGGAAATACCTGTGAGGGCGCACAGAGCTTCCGTTGTTGAAGACTGGTTCCACTTACTGCGCGCCCGAATAGCTCGACGGCGTGGTCATCGTGAACACATTGTGCCGCTCACCGGTTATGGCACGACCGAATCCGTCCGAATTCTCTGCCGAGTTCTCCTGCTCAAATCTCGCCCCACCATCACCGGAGCTCCGCGGAAGGTGCGAGGGTGGCGCAGTTTCTTGGGCGCTCCCGTTGCGGGGGCCATAGTCACTCTGGAGGCCAACGGCCATACGCTCACCCTCACCGCTGATCGCGGCGGCGTTGTCGACACAGTGGTCTCGCTGTCGCTCAGCCCTGGCTGGCACTCGTTCGCCTTGACCAGCGATGATTCCTTGCAGGTGAAGGTCAAAGTGTTCATCGTCGCTACCGCCACCACGACGGGCATCATCTGTGATGTCGATGACACCGTCATGGTGACCGCCTTGCCCCGGCCTCTCCTCGCCGCCTGGAACTCTTTTGTCCGGGACGAAAATGCCCGCCGGCCCGTTCCCGGTATGGCCGTCCTCTTGGAGCGACTGACGAAGGCCTACCCCGATGCGCCCGTGATTTATCTCTCCACCGGCGCGTGGAGCGTTGCCCCCACGCTCGGCAGGTTCCTTTCCCGACACCTCTACCCTTTGGGGGCATTTTTGCTCACAGACTGGGGGCCCACCCACGACCGGTGGTTTAGAAGTGGACGCGAGCATAAACGCACCAACCTGCGCCGTCTGGCCCACGAGCTCCCCGGGGTGAAATGGATTCTGATCGGAGATGACGGGCAACACGACGAAGCGCTCTACGGAGAATTTGTGGTGGCCTACCCTGAGCACGTCCAGGCGGTAGCTATTCGCGAACTGTTGACCCCGGAAGCTCTCCTCGCCGGCGGCCGAAGACACCTGGACAGAACCCACAACCCGTCGACAATTCCTTGGATCTCCGCCCCGAACGGTGCTGGGTTAGCCGCGGGGTTCTCTCAACTGGGACTGCTGTAATCCTCTCCCCGCTACCGAACATTGGCGCGTGGTAATGTCTCCATCGTGAGTGTACGCATAGAAAAAGTAGACCTTCCCGGTATCGGGACCCGGCACGATGTTGTTACGAGCGAGGGCCGTCGCCTCGGCGTGATTTCGCACCGCAATGGTGAACGAGAACTGGCGATGTTTGATCCGAAAGATCCTGACGCGTGCAGTGATTCCATTCACCTGAGCGACAATGAGGCTGTTGCCCTGTCCGAGGTCTTAGGCACATCGCTGTTGCTCGGCCAGTTTGCGAACCTCGGCGACAAATCAACGGGCCTGTACACAGAACAAATTTTGTTGACCGCGAGTTCACCTTTTACCGGCAAAACCCTGGGGGCTACTCAGGCACGAACCTTGACCAAATCGTCGATTGTGGCGATATTGCGCGAAGGCATCGCGTTTCCCTCCCCCACCCCCGATGACAACCTCGAAGCCGGGGACATCATTGTTGCAGTGGGAACAAAGCAGGGGCTCGAGAAACTCAGCTCGCTGCTGAGTAATGGTCGCCCTTAGCACATGCATTCGCTTGCCATCCTGCTCATTGAAGTAGGGGCCCTTCTTGCCGTGTTGGGATTTCTCTCCCAATGGGGCAGTCGAATCGGTATCTCGCCTATCCCCCTGTATCTTCTGCTGGGCTTGGTGGTCGGAAGCTCAGGCATTCTCTCCGACGGAGGTGGTGCCGAATTTCTAGAAATAGGGAGCGAACTCGGAATCATCTTGCTCCTCGTGATGCTGGGTTTGGAATACTCCGCCTCGGAACTTGTCACCAACCTCAAGCAATCCAAGAAAGCCGGAATCCTTGACCTTGTCCTGAATTCAACTCCTGGGTTTGCTCTGGGAATGATCTTGGGCTGGGGGGTCGTTGTCTCCGTTGCGCTGGCGGGAATAACCTATGTCTCCTCTTCGGGCGTGGTAGCAAAAGTATTGAAGGACTTTGGGAGGCTCGGTAACCGAGAAACACCCACCATTTTGGCGGTACTTGTTATTGAAGATCTCGTGATGGCCTTCTATCTGCCCGTGCTGTCCGTCCTCTTGATTGGGGCGGGCCTCCTCCAGGGCGGAATCACGCTGGGTATTTCTCTCCTCGCGGTCGTGATAATTTTTTATCTGGCGCTGCGACACGGCGACACCATTTCGAAACTGTTTAGCCCCCAACACCCCGAATCCTTGCTTCTGGGCGTCTTGGGACTGACGTTGCTGGTGGCAGGAATCGCCCAGCAGGTCAACGTGTCCTCAGCGGTGGGAGCCTTCCTCGTGGGTATCGCACTGTCGGGCCAGGTGGCGAAAAAAGCGGAAAAAGTGCTGTCACCTCTGCGAGATCTTTTTGCCGCAGCCTTTTTTCTGTTCTTTGGCCTCTCTACGCCCGCGGCGGACCTCCTCCCAATGCTGTTACCCGCCGCCGCACTGGCGCTGGTGACGATTGCGTCCAAGGTTTTCACCGGGTATCACGCGGCGAAGTGGGCAGGAATACGGGTGCCCGGGCGGTGGCGCACGGGGCTTGCTCTCACGCCCCGAGGAGAGTTTTCCATCATCATTGCCGGGTTAGCGGTCAGTGCCGGTCTCGAGCCGCGCATCGCCCCCTTGGCCACCGCTTATGTGTTGATCACGGTCTTGGTGGGGCCCCTCATTAGTCGTATTCCCGAAACTGCCTGGTTCCGGCGCAGGTTGCCTCTGTCCCCGTAGTCGCTGACCGCGAGGGTATGTGCTGCCCTCGGGATACACCACCCCAAGGAGAACGCCGTGCTCACAAAACTCATCGCCATCCTCTTGTTGATCATTCCCATAACCGTCGGTGTGAGTGCGTGCGCCGCCAGCGAGAGCATCGAAGTGAGCGCCGACACCGTCATCATTGACGTTCGCACCCCGGCAGAATTCTCCGCCGGCCACCTTGAGGGTGCGCTCAACATCGACGTCCAATCGCCAGACTTTGCCGCTCAGGTACTCGAGCTTGACGTGGATGCAGAGTACTTTATCTACTGCCGCACCGGGAATCGTTCAGGCCAAGCACTCGCCTTGATGTCAGACATGGGCTTTAGCTCCCTGACGAATGGAGGTGGCCTGGAAGAGGCCAGTTTGATGAGCGGCATCCCCATCGTCGTCGATTAGGCGCTTACCGTCGCTTTCGTGTGGGAGAGCATGTCTCGAACCATCGGAATGACTGTGGTTCCGTAGAGCTCAATGCTGTCCATCAGTGTCTCGTGGGCCAAAGGTCCTGTGGAGTATTTGAAGTCAAACCGCTGAATTCCCAGGGCAGAGATTGTGTGGGCGATTTTTGTTGCGACCGTTTCAGGGGAGCCCACGAACAACGCACCGTGGTGCACCTCGTTGAGGTAATTTTCCTTCGTCATCGGAGCCCATCCGCGTTCGCGACCGATGCGACCAAACATTGCCTCATATGCAGGCCACATACCTTCAATGGCTTCTTCATCAGTGGCGGCGATGTGTCCAGGAGAATGCACCCCGACAGGCTGGCTCGGCTTACCCGCCTGGTCTAGTGCGCGGTGATAGAGATCAACATAGGGGGCGAATCGATCCGGTGCGCCCCCAATAATGGCCAACATCAGGGGGAATCCATAGCTCGCCGCCCGGACGACAGATTCGGGACTTCCGCCCACCCCCACCCAGGTTCTGATCGCTCCTGAATGCGATTTGGGATACACCTCTT
>CAYUJX010000002.1:34396-40569 GCA_964445125.1 uncultured Microbacteriaceae bacterium | reverse complement strand
CCGATGAACTCGCTGACCAAGCCGTGCCAGCGACGAAGGACTCATCCGGCCCCTCGCTACCCCGCAGCGACGCAGACGCCGTCTAAAAAGCCACCCCGGCAACGGAGACTCCTTGGGGAACGCCACAACCTCGAATGGGCGAAGGTCCGTCTGCACGGTATTCGTGGCGGCACCGACGAGTGTGGGGGGTTCAGGAAACCTAGGCTTAACATTTCTTTCCTTTGTGTCATCAGTCTGTAACATCCTTGCCCCACCAGAGAAACACTCCGACGGGACACTGAGGTGTCGGCCACGGTTCGTGGTCGCCGCACACACTGAGGGGGAGTAATGGATTCTGGACAATTAGCGTGGGGTGTAACCGCAACCGCGCTCGTATTACTGATGACACCGGGAGTTGCTTTCTTCTATGGTGGTCTCGTTAAAGCAAAAAGCGTTGTCAGCATGATGATGATGAGTTTCGGGTCTTTGGCGCTCGTCGGGGTGTTGTGGATCCTTTACGGCTATGGAATGTCTGCTGTGGATGGCCCGGGGCAGTTCGCCGGAAGCCCTTTCTCAGCGTTCGGCTTGGAGGGTCTTGGCAATGAGGACCTTCTCGGTGCGGCTTTTGGCGCAACGTTCGCCATTATCACTGTCGCGCTCATCTCGGGAGCCATCGCAGACCGAGCAAAGTTTGGCGGCTGGATGGTGTTTGCCGGTATCTGGGTTACCGTCGTGTATTTCCCGGTTGCCGCATGGGTCTGGGGCGGCGGATGGGTTCTGGAGCTTGGCAACCTGCTGGGCGACTACCCCGCTGTCATTGACTATGCCGGTGGTACCGCAGTTCACATCAACGCGGGCGCAGCAGCGCTCGCCCTGTCCTTAGTACTTGGACGCCGGGTTGTGTTCCGTAAGGGCGCGCACAAGCCTCACAACGTCCCCCTCGTTCTCCTGGGGGCCGCATTGCTATGGTTTGGCTGGTTTGGTTTCAACGCCGGAGCCGAGTTCCTTGCAGAAGGGATGCCGGGCGTGGGACTTATCGTCGTCAACACACTCGGGTCCACCGCTGCAGCCATCCTCGGTTGGTTGATCGTGGAGAAGCTCAAAGACGGGAAAGCAACAGCTGTCGGTGCCGCCTCAGGTGCGGTCACCGGGCTCGTCGCAATTACGCCGGCGTGTGCCAACGTGACACCAGGGTTCGCTCTTCTCCTCGGTGTTATTGCCGGAGTTATCGCGGCTCTCGCGGTCGACTGGAAGTACAAGCTCGGGTATGACGACTCTCTTGATGTCGTGGCAATCCACCTCGTCGGTGGACTAGTCGGAACCCTGTACCTCGGGTTCTTCGCCATCGACACGGGTTTGTTCACCGGCGGAGACTTCGGTCAGCTCGCTGTTCAGACGATCGCCGCACTGGGAATCATGATCTACTCCTTCGTTGTGGCTCTCGGTTTGGGCTTCGCAATCGAGAAGACCATTGGCTTCCGGGTCACCAGTGAAGATGAAGTTGCCGGAATTGACACGGCGGTTCACGGTGAAGCGGGGTACAAGCTCGAAGAGGACGTTAGGGTCTAACTCCTCATATCAAAAGGTGGGGCCACATTGTGGCCCCACCTTTTGCTTGCGTCCTAGAATTGGAGAATATGAAGAGTCACCGCGCCGTCGGATCATGGATCGTCATCGCCATGTTTTCGCTTTCCGGTGTGTTACACCTCGTGTCGCCCCACAGTTTTGTCTGGCTGATGCCGCCCTTTCTCCCCTGGCCTGTAGCGCTCGTGTATATCAGCGGTGTGGCAGAGCTCCTGGCCGCGGGGCTTCTTCTCGCTCGGCACCGTTTAGGCCCCCTCTTCACAGTTCTTGTTTTGCTCGCGGTATGGCCGGCGAATTGGTGGTACGCCATCGACATCATCGGGGAAGAATCTTGGATTATGGTGGCTATCGCCTGGGTTCGGTTACCCCTCCAGCTTCCTCTGGTGTGGTGGGCGTGGCGCAGCCCCGTGAGAAAACCGGAAGCCAGCGCCGCCGCCATAGACTAACCCGGTGCCCGAGCCATCTTCCCTCATTTCCTTTCTCTTGGTGGCGCTTGTCGTCATCGTCGTCCCCGGCCCGAGTGTGGTTTTCGTCATAGGCCGCGCCATGATTCTTGGCACCAGGGGTGCTCTGCTGAGCGTCTGGGGCAACGCCGTCGGGGTCGGGGTGCAGATTGTCGCAGTTGCCCTAGGCGTGGGGTCTCTGGTCTACGCCTCGGAGGCGCTGTTTTCGGTTGTGAAAGTTCTGGGTTCTCTGTTCTTGATCTACTTAGGAATCCAAGGCATCGTGCACCGGAAACAGTTTGTGAGCGCTTTGGAAACCGGTGCTTCACCGTCGACGAAGCGGGTGCTTTTAGACAGCGTGGTGGTCGGGCTGACCAACGCTAAAACACTGGTATTTTTCATCGCCACTTTTCCCCTCTTTGTCGATCCGACTCGGGGTTCTGTAGTCACACAGATGTTTGTCTTGGGGGGCTTTTTCTTCGTCATTGGTGTGGCCAGTGACATGGTGTGGGCGCTGGCGGCCGGGAGCGCCAGGAACTGGCTGAGTAAATCCCCAGACCGCTTAGCATCCGTCAGAATGGCTGGCGGGATTGCCCTCGTTCTCTTGGGCACTTATCTCGGCTACTACAGCTTTTTTCTCGCTTGAGCGCGGCGAAGAAGAGTGCTGAGGAGTTTGTGAAGCGACGCCCACACCGCATTTTCTGGCGCCCTGGCCTGGAGATACCGGGCAGAGCGATTGGCGACTCCGGAGCTCGAGTGCTGCAGACGCACAAAATAGTGTTTCCGCCCAAAAGGTTGGTCATCAAGATTCAGAACAACAAGCCCGTGTTTCCAGATGATGTAGGGGAGGCTGAACTGGTCCCTCGTTTCAAACCGGGAATAGAGGCTCCACCACTGCTGCATTGCCTCTGAAAGATGGGGCGAGGCGTTGTTCTTGAAAATCACCGAACCCTCCCACATTCCTCCAGTATCAGGAAAGCCTTGCTCGTCATAAAAGAGGAGTTCTTCCTCGGCGTTTTCTGGGTTATCAACCTTGTTCCTGGCAATACAGGCGCGTACTTCGGCGTGAACGCTGGCGCGAGCGTAGTGGGGATACATTCCCAGATCCGCGCCAGATTCTTCGAATGCCTCGAATAGTGGGGCCAGGTTGGCTACGGCGCGCACGTTTGCATCCACATAGAGTGAGGTCGCTTGTTGGGGCAGAGATTCCTGAAAGAGCATTTTTTGGTGTCTGTTTGATAGACGGGGGGAGTCCCCTTTCGCCAACCCGGACTTCCCCTGCGTCCACCCTCGCGGCGTGGCCAGAGAGTCTGTGATCACGAAGCGGGACAGGCCTGGAGTGCGGTCTATCGGGGGCCACACCCTTTCGAAACCGCCGAAAACAGAGGTATAAAGCACTCGTCTCGCGCCAGTCATCGAGCCTTCTCCTTTACCGTGACTTCGCTCAAGGAGGAAATGGCGTACTCGAGCATCATTGTGCGTTGGGCTCGGTTGTTATGCCAGTTGTTGTTGAGGATTTTCTTAACGTAATGCCCCTCAGAATCCCTCACCTCGTAAAGGGTAATCGAAGGGTCACAGAGGAGTGGCTCGTCTGATGGTTCGAAAAGGTACAGTTCCCGCTCACCGGGAAACAGATAGACCAAAGCGGGAACAAAGGTCCCGCGTCCGGCTGCTACGGCATGGGCACTGGCTAACCGCTCGATGGTTTCAGGAAGGTCGAGACACTGCTGGGTCACCGGAATGCCTTCGTTTTCACACCATCTTTTCACCGCATCGCTCACGGGATTACCAAGATCCTCAGAAATCACGGCCACACTTTTCCACGCGTGGTGGGAGATCACCCGTGTATAAAACGCCAGGGGGGGTTGGCCGTAACCCGGATGGGGAGCGGGTCCGAACACATCTCCTGACCTGATGTGAACCGTCAGTGTGTCGCGGGGCTCTTGCCCCCGCGACTGAGCCCCCGCGAGAGCTCCGCTCAGCGCGGCTCTTGCCGTCGCTGCCTCCGGCGAGCAGGGCTTAAGCAGGATTTCCGTGCGCCGCATTGCGGCAGTGCGCCAGACCACCAGGGGCCGAACGCTGCCTCGTTTTCGAAACAGTGAGGTGCGTTGAAGAGTCACCCCCGCGCCCAAAGCAAGGGTGGCGTTGTCGATGAGATCAAATCGGTGGAACAGGATAATGTTCACCCCAAAGTTTTTTGCCAGTGCGAGAGCGTTCAGTACTTGAATGACCGAGTTGCCTAGTCTTCCAAAGCCTTCAATCAAGACAGCGTCGACACCATGATTGCGACGGAAGTTAAAGACCCACCGCGGCGACACACGCACCATCGCGAGGCCACCGAATCCTGGGGGAGTGTCCGGTCCGGCGTCAAGGACGCGCGTAACACCGGCCGAGCGAAAGTAGAGGCCGCCTTCGATTATGGCAAAGCGCGCACCGCGGGTGAGGAACAACTCAATCTTTTTCCCCAATGCCGGTGAGGACAACGCAGAAAGGGCGGATCTAGCCAATGTGCCCAGCTTCACGAATTGACCCCCTGTGTTTAGCCGGCAGATCATCGCGACCTGGCATGCACGTATTCCTCGCTCGATAACTCTCTCACGCTGACCATTTCCCAGCGATACGCATCCTGCGCGATGCCGAGTCGAGGCCCTTCTCGAGCTCCGGTCGGCTCAAGGTGTGGTGGGCGATACTGGGATCGAACCAGTGACCTCTTCCGTGTGAAGGAAGCGCGCTACCCCTGCGCCAATCGCCCCGCTGAGAACATCTTGCCACACCGCCGCCCTGTGAAGAGGCGCTCGTTGGTGTGTTCAAGAGGAACACACCGGGGTGGGGTTTGTGTGCTTGTAGCTCGGTCGGCTAGAGTTTCGGAGCACGCAGAAATTGTGGGTGTGCGGATGTGGCGCAGTGGTAGCGCATCACCTTGCCAAGGTGAGGGTCGCGAGTTCGAATCTCGTCATCCGCTCGGAGAAGCCTCGAGGTGGGGCTTTCCTGCGGTGGTGTGGCCGAGAGGCGAGGCAGCGGCCTGCAAAGCCGTTTACACGGGTTCGAATCCCGTCGCCACCTCGGCTTGAAAACTTAATATTGGGCGATTGGCGCAGCGGTAGCGCGCTTCCCTGACACGGAAGAGGTCACTGGTTCGATCCCAGTATCGCCCACCACATTCTGACTCGGTCATTTAGTGTCGCCACTAGGCTGAACTCGGCCCTTCATGCAATCGAAAGCGTTTCTGGTGACGACACACAACACTTCCCTCGAATCAGCTGTGGCTGACGGCGCATCTAGTGGCGCAGATCTCTTTGCCATCCAGGGGCTGGTGGCCGTCGAATACGGTGGCGCTCTCCACGACTCAACCGACGTTCCTCCCGCTGGGGCGAGTGTTTCTCCGATTACGGCGTCTTCTCCTCAGGGTCTGGAAATTTTGCGGCATTCTGCCGCGCACGTTCTCGCCCAGGCGGTGCAGTCCATTAATCCTCAAGCCAAGCTCGGTATAGGCCCCCCTGTCACTGATGGTTTTTACTATGACTTCGACGTTGAGGTTCCTTTTGCTCCTGAGGATCTCTCTGCGCTGGAAAAAGAGATGCAGCGCATAGTGAAATCTGGCCAGCGTTTTGAGCGTCGGGTGGTGAGCGCTGACCAGGCGCGCGAAGAGTTGAAGAACGAGCCTTACAAGCTCGAACTCATCGGACTGAAAGACGTTTCAGCTGATTCTGATGCCGGGGAAAGCGTCGAGGTGGGTGGGGAAGAACTCACCATTTACGACAACGTGGATCCCAAAACTGGTGAGACGGTGTGGAAAGACCTCTGTCGGGGCCCCCACGTTCCCACGACTCGCTTGCTCGGCAATGGCTGGAAGCTGACGCGGCTGGCCGCAGCGTACTGGCGGGGAAATGACGCCAACCCCCAACTTCAGCGCCTCTATGGCACAGCCTGGGCGAGTAAGGATGATCTGCGGGCTCATCTTGATCGTCTCGAAGAGGCCGCCAAACGCGACCACCGCAAGTTGGGCGTCGAGCTAGACCTTTTTTCTTTCCCCGAGGAGATTGGCTCCGGCCTCCCGGTGTTTCATCCCAAAGGTGGCGTGATTCGCAGGGTGATGGAGGACTACTCTCGCAAGCGCCACGAAGAAGCTGGCTACGAATTCGTGTACACGCCCCACATCACCAAGTC
>CAYUJX010000002.1:0-34296 GCA_964445125.1 uncultured Microbacteriaceae bacterium | reverse complement strand
TCGCGCCAGGCTCCAATCATGATTCATCGCGCGCTGTTTGGTTCTGTAGAGCGGTTCTTCGGCGTTCTCACCGAGCATTATGCCGGTGCTTTTCCCGCATGGCTTTCGCCGGTCCAGGTCGTGGGGATCCCCGTCGCTGAGGAGTTTGCTGATTACCTGGGTGAGTTTATTGAGACTCTTTCCCGCAATGGGGTGAGGGCGCAACTTGATGACTCAGACGATCGCATGCAAAAAAAGATTCGGACTCACACCAAAGGAAAGATTCCGTTCCTGCTGATTGCCGGAGAAGACGATAGAACTGCAGGTGCCGTGAGCTTCCGTTTTCGTGATGGATCCCAACACAACCAGGTCCCCTTGCAAGAAGCGCTCGAGATGGTGTTGGAAGCAACCAGGACGCCCCATCATGTCTAACGATGATCCCGGGGTTCCGCTCATAGATCCCTCCGGCTTGCCGGGGGTTCCCGATGCTTTTCAACGTCTGTGGACACCGCACCGGATGGCCTACCTCAACGGGGAGGACCGGACGGCCGAGCAGGGCTGTGTGTTCTGTGTGGCGCCTGATATGGCCGAAGATGATTCACTGGTGGTGGCTCGTGGTCAGCTTGTCTACGCCGTACTCAATTTGTATCCCTACAACGCAGGGCACCTTCTCATCACGCCGTATCGCCATGTTGCGAACTATGACGACCTGGGCGTGGAGGAAGCAGCCGAGCTTTCAGCGATGATGCAAGATGCCATTCGAACGCTTCGTCATGTTGCTGGTGCCCAAGGATTCAACATGGGAATCAACCAGGGGAGCATTGCTGGTGCGGGTATTGAGGCTCACCTTCATCAACATGTTGTGCCGCGGTGGGGGCAGGACTCCAACTTTTTCCCCATCATTGCGCGCACCAAAGCGATACCGCAGATTCTTGGCGATATGCGCGAACAGCTCATAGCAAGCTGGCCTTCAGGTTCCAAGGGTTAGACTTTTGCCCGCACCTCAAAGTGCCTCACGTGCCACTGTCTGGGAAAGGACCCCGTCACCTCATGAGCGACAACACCACCACACCGCAGGCTGGAACTGCAAGGGTCAAAAGAGGTCTCGCCGAGATGCTTAAGGGCGGCGTCATCATGGACGTCGTCACTCCTGAACAAGCCCGCATTGCCGAAGACTCTGGCGCGGTAGCTGTAATGGCCCTCGAACGAGTCCCGGCGGATATCCGCGCTGAGGGTGGAGTTGCTCGGATGAGCGACTTAGATCTCATCCAGGGAATCATGGATACCGTCTCGATTCCCGTGATGGCCAAAGTACGCATTGGTCATTTTGTTGAGGCTCAAATCCTCGAATCTCTGAAGGTCGACTACATCGACGAGTCCGAAGTTCTGAGCCCCGCTGACTACGTCAACCACATCGACAAATGGGGTTTCACCATTCCTTTCGTGTGTGGAGCAACGAACCTGGGTGAAGCGCTTCGTCGGGTCACTGAAGGTGCTGCGATGATTCGCTCGAAAGGTGAAGCAGGAACGGGTGATGTTTCCGAAGCGACGAAGCACATGCGCACCATTTTGGGAGAAATTCGCCAGCTTCAGGCGATGAGCCCGGACGAGCTTTACGTGGCGGCCAAAAATCTTCAGGCCCCCTATGACCTCGTCGTGGAGGTGGCGCAGAGCGGGAAGCTTCCCGTGGTGATGTTTTCCGCCGGTGGCATGGCCACGCCAGCTGATGCGGCGATGATGATGCAGCTCGGCGCCGACGGCGTCTTCGTGGGATCGGGAATTTTCAAATCGGGAAATCCTGCCCATCGTGCTGCTGCGATCGTGAAAGCTACCGCCCAATTCACCAACGCTAGCGTCATTGCCGAGGCCTCCCGCGGCCTCGGAGAAGCCATGGTGGGAATTAACGTATCCGACCTTCCTGCCCCACACCGCCTTGCTGAGCGTGGCTGGTAGTACCCCACCCACCATCGGCATCCTCGCCCTCCAGGGCGATGTTGCCGAGCATCATGCCGTGCTTGCGTCCCTGGGGGCGCGGGTCACCCAGGTGCGGCTTCCCGAGCACCTCGAAGGTCTTGATGGTCTTGTCCTCCCGGGGGGCGAGTCGAGCGTCATAGACAAATTGATGCGCATTTTTGGTCTCCGGGAGCCGCTCAGAGAGGCTATTGCAGGGGGTCTTCCTGTGCTGGGAACCTGCGCGGGGCTAATCCTCCTGGCCCACGACATTGAGGGTGGAATTAGGGGCCAGGAAACTTTGGGTGGTCTTGATATTTCTGTTCGCAGAAATGCTTTTGGGCCGCAAGTTGAATCCTACGAGGCGGAGATTTCTTTGAGTGGGCTTGATGGGCCACCCCTCAAAGTGGCGTTTATCCGGGCCCCCGTGGTGACGAGGGTGGGCAAGGGTGTCGAGATTATTGCGACCCTTGCCGGTGGCGAAGTGGTCGGCGTCGCGACGGCAACTCTTCTGGGTGTCGCCTTTCACCCCGAGGTGGTCGGCGAATACCGCCTCCACCAACGATTCCTCGACCAGGTCCTGGCCGCGAAGCGTTCCCACGGCGAGGCACTGGTTGTTTAGAATGGGGTGGCAAACAAGGGAGCGCGATGTCGGGACACTCTAAGTGGGCAACAACGAAGCACAAAAAGGCCATCATCGACGGGCGACGTGCAAAATCTTTCGCCAAGCTCATCAAGAACATCGAAGTAGCGGCAAAAATAGGTGGAGCGGACATTGCCGGTAATCCCACCCTCGCCGATGCAATTCAGAAGGCTAAGAAGACTTCGGTGCCCAACGACAACATCGATCGTGCGATCAAGCGCGGTGGCGGGCTCGCGGGCGAAACCGTGGATTATCACACCATCATGTATGAGGGTTATGGGCCCGGTGGTGTGGCTTTGTTGGTCGAATGCCTGACCGATAACCGCAATCGTGCCGCGGCAGAGGTGCGAATTATCATGACGCGCAATGGAGGTCAGATGGCCGATCCGGGGAGCGTGGCTTACAACTTTTCCCGTAAAGGAGTTGTCTCAATTTCGAAGACCGACGGGGTGAGTGAAGACGACATTTTGATGGCTGTGCTGGACGCTGGAGCGGAAGAAGTAATCGATAGAGGCGAGGGATTCGAAATTATTACCGACCCGTCCCGCCTGGTTGAGGCACGGAAGGCTGTCCAGGAAGCGGGCATTGACTACGACGCAGCGGAAGCAGAATTTCTCGCCACCGTGAGCATTCAGCCCGACCTTGAGGGAGCGAAGAAGGTGCTGTCCCTGGTCGAAGCTCTTGAGGACTGTGATGATGTCCAAACTGTCTTCACGAACATGGACCTCAGCGCAGAGGTGTCGGCGTTACTGGAAGAGTCTGAGTAGGCGGTGACCTGATGAGTACCATCCTTGGCATCGATCCCGGCCTAACCAGATTGGGTGTGGGGGTGATCAAGAAAGGTGCTGGCCGATTGGTGTCTCTGGTCCACGTCGATGTGTTTCGGACTCCAGCAGGCGATCCACCCGAGGCTCGCTTGGGTGCACTGTCGGTTGCCCTCGAGGCTGTCTTTCGCGAATTTCGCCCCGATATCGTGGCTCTGGAGCGGGTTTTTGCCCAACACAATGTGCGAACCGTCATGGGTACTGCTCAAATTAGCGGGGTTGTTCTCGCTCTTGCCTACGCACAGGGAATCCCTGTTTCAATGCGGACTCCCAGTGAAGTGAAAGCTGCGGTCACGGGCTATGGTCGGGCTACGAAGCACCAGGTGGGCACGATGGTGCAGAAAATTCTCGGGCTCGATTCGATTCCCCAACCGGCGGACGCTGCGGATGCTCTCGCTCTGGCTATCACGGAGGCGTGGCGGGCCCAAGCACCCGAGGTCCACCGAACGGGAACAACCCCTGCCCAACAGGCGTGGCGAGAAGCGGAAGCTCGAGCGAAGAGACCTAAGCTAACACAGTGATTGCCACGCTGCGGGGGAGTGTCGCTTCGCGCGCGGGCGCCGAAATTATCCTCGAAGTTGGGGGAATCGGCTACCTTGTCTTGGTTCCCGAGCGCACAGCCGCAACGCTCACCGTGGGTGAATCTCTCCTCCTCCACACGGCCATGGTGGTGAGGGACGACCACATAGCCCTTTTTGGGTTCGCGTCAGATGACGAGGTGGCGATATTTCAGCTGCTGAGGGGAGTGGGAGGTGTGGGGCCGAAATCCGCGATGGCGATTTTGAGTCATCTCAGCATTGACGCAATCCAGGACGCTGTGATCCAAGAAAACGATGCCGCGTTTCGCGCCGTCAGTGGCATCGGGCCCAAGACTGCAAAACTGATTGTGCTTTCGCTCCAGGGCGCCTTCGATTCGAGGATTCGCGTTTCGGTGACCGAGCCCCGCTCATCGGCCCACGAAGCTATCCGCCACTCTGTCGTTGATGCCCTAACAGGTCTCGGCTGGCCGGAGAAAACCGCGAAAGAGGGGGTCGCCCAAGCCGTGGAGTCGGTCGATGGCGAGGTTGTGGATGCAGCAAATCTGCTGCGCAGTGCTCTGGCTATCCTGGGGCCTCACGTTAACCGGGAGGCGAGATAGTGTCCGACACTCCGGTGCGCGAAGAGCCAGAATCTTTGGGAGAAATCCAATTCGAAGGTGCTCTTCGTCCCAAAAAACTCTCCGAATTTGTCGGTCAGGCTAAAGTTCGTCAGCAACTCGTGTTACTCCTTGAAGCAGCAGCGAAACAACGCAGAACACCAGACCACATCCTTCTCTCCGGCCCGCCCGGATTGGGTAAAACGACGTTGGCCATGATTGTCGCGGAAGAAACCGACCAATCTCTGCGCATCACGAGTGGTCCCGCGATCAATCATGCTGGCGATCTCGCCGCGGTACTGTCTTCGCTTGTTCCCGGCGAGGTTCTCTTTATAGACGAAATTCACCGCATGGCCCGTCCTGCAGAAGAAATGTTGTATCTCGCGATGGAAGATTTCCGCATCGACATCATGGTGGGTAAAGGCGCAGGGGCGACCACGTTGCCGTTGGACATCGCCCCGTTCACGCTCGTGGGAGCGACGACACGCTCGGGTCTCCTTCCCGGTCCGCTTCGAGATCGGTTTGGTTTTACCGCCCATCTAGAGTTCTACTCTCACGAGGAGCTCACCGAGGTGGTGACACGGTCAGCGGTTGTTCTAGGCGTGGAGTGGCCTCGCGAAGCGCTGGCAGAAATTGCGCTGCGCTCTCGGGGAACACCCCGAATTGCTAACCGGTTGCTGCGAAGGGTCCGCGACTTTGTTCTCGTCCGCGAGCGAAACCCCGATGTTTCCTCTGTGCAGGATGCGCTCGAGCTGTACGACGTCGACGAGCTCGGTTTAGATCGGCTTGACCGGGCAGTGCTGGAGGCGCTCATCGTGAAGTTCGATGGTGGGCCTGTCGGGCTGGGAACTCTGTCGGTCTCTGTAGGGGAAGAACCAGAGACGATTGAGTCTGTGGTGGAGCCTTTTCTCGTTCGGCAAGGCTTTATTCATAGAACTCCCCGAGGTCGCGTGGCTACCTCGGGAGCGTACGCCCACCTTGGCCACAAGGCTCCGGCCAGGAATGACCTATAGTTGTCAGGAGCTTGCCCGCTCTACCCACTCGACGAAAGGCTGGAAAGTAGCCATGGATCCCGTAACACTGTTTATGGTCGCAATCCTCGGACTGTTGATTTTCTTCATGATTCGCAACTCCCGCAAGCAAAAGAGGACCCAGGAGGAGTTGGCAGATAAACTGCATCCCGGCGCTAACGTCATGACGTCCTTCGGGCTTTTTGCGACGGTCATCGCCATGGACGACGACACCAACGTCGCCACACTGGATGTAGGAAAAGGCGTCGAAATTAAAGTTCATCGTCAAGTGTTGACCAAGGTTGTCGAAGACGAAAGCGTCGAAGATGCAGCTGTAGAAGAGTCAGCTGCCGAGGAGGCAGCTCCTCAGGCCGACAAGTCTTAGACCTCCGCCCCCTTTTTTAGAGAGATTTACTGTGGCAAGAACGTCTGTTGTGCGCTCGGCAATGACCCGCTTCATTTGGTTGGGAGTTTTGTTTGCTCTCCTCATAGGGGGAAACGCTATTGCCGTTTTCCAGGGAACGGGTTCCTGGGTTCCCAAACTTGCGCTTGATTTGCAAGGTGGTACTCAGATTGTTTTGGCTCCTCAGGTTGCAGAAAATCAAAACGTTACCGACGAGCAGCTCACTCAGGCTGTCTCGATTATTCGCCAGCGTGTGGACGCTGGAGGTGTCGCAGAGGCCGAAGTGACGACTCAAGGTGGCTCCAACATTGTGGTGTCTATCCCTGGGACTCCCGATGCGGCAACCCTGGAGAGAATCCGCTCCTCTGCAAAACTGGAGTTCCGCGCAGTCCTCCGGATAGGGCCTGCTCTCCTTCCCGAAGGAAGTCTTGTAGAGCCGGTTGTCCCGGCAGAGAATGCGCCGGAAACCACCCCGGAGAACCCCAGTGATCTTGCGTGGATTACACCGGAGATTGAGACCGCCTACAACGAACTCAGTTGTGAGGCCCTCGACGAGCTCGGCGCCAACGTCGCGGACCCGACCATGCCACTGGTCACCTGCTCCGACGACCGGGCATCAAAATTTATTCTTGGACCGGTGGAAGTGGACGGCGGGACTATTTCTGACGCCATCTCAGGCTTGGTTCCCGGTCCCCAGGGGACGGTCACCAACGAGTGGGGTGTCTTCCTCGAATTCGACAGCGTGGGGACGGAAGCATTTCGCACAGTGACGGAGCGCTTAATCCTGTTGCAGGGAGTGCAAAATCAGTTTGCTATTGTCTTGGATGGCAACGTAATCAGCGCCCCTCGAACACTGGGCGCAATCACGGATGGCAAGCCTCAAATCAGCGGGAGCTTTGAGCAGGAATCGGCCACCACGCTCGCTGATCAACTAAAATTTGGCGCGCTCCCAATCGGGTTTGCCGTCCAAAGCTCCGAGACCATTACGGCAACATTGGGACTCTCCCAACTACAAAGCGGTCTCCTCGCCGGCGCCATAGGTCTTGTCCTGGTGGTGTTGTATTCCTTAGTGCAGTACCGGATGCTGGGAATGGTCACGGTGTTTTCGCTGACCACAGCTTTCACTCTGAGCTATTTTGTCATCACCTATCTGTCCAACACACAGGGATACCGCCTTTCCCTAGCGGGGGTGGCAGGACTCATCGTTGCCATCGGTATTACCGCTGACTCCTTCATTGTGTTCTTTGAGCGCATCCGAGACGAACTCCGAGACGGAAGAAATCTTGAGTCCTCGATTGTCGGAGCGTGGAAACGGGCCTTTAGGACGATTCTTGCCTCGGATGCTGTGGGTTTCCTCGCCGCGGCGGTGCTCTTCATTTTGGCGGTGGGGAACGTTCGAGGGTTCGCCTTCACACTCGGTATTACCACCATTGTTGACCTCATCGTCGTAGCCCTCTTTACCCGTCCTTTGATGGGGGTTTTGGGCAGAACCTCGTTCTTCTCTTCGGGCAACCCGCTGAGCGGACTGGACCCGAAAGCGTTGGGCGCTGTGTACCGGGGCCGGGCACGTTTTATGGAGCCGGTCAATGCGGGAGTGATAGCGAAAAAGCGGAGCGCCGGTGAGGCCAAGCGGCGACAGACGATTGCCGAACGCAAAGCTCAAGAAGAATCTGCGTCGATGGAGGGAAAGAAGTAAATGTCCCGTTTCACTAAATTTGGTAATGCCCTGTATACCGGGGAGCGTTCATTCGATTTCGTCGGCAACCGCCTCCGCTGGTACGTGATTGGTGGCGCGTTGGTCATTCTTGCTGTGGCGATTACGCTTCTTCGTGGAGGATTTACGTTCGGAATTGAATTCAGTGGTGGCTCAGAATTCAGGGTTTCCAACCCTGCCTCCATCGTGGAACAGACCGCGATTGACACGGTTCAGTTAGAAGCCGGCGTGGAGTCAAACCCCCGGGTATCCATCGTGGGTGGAGACTCGGTCCGTGTCCAGACGGAACAACTCACTGATGCTCAAACGACTTTGCTGAGGCAAGATCTGGCCGATGCGTATGACGTTCCACTAGAGAACGTCACCGCGTCCTTCATCGGCGCGACATGGGGCCAAGACATCACTCGTCAGGCTCTGATCGGGTTGGGCGTCTTTTTGGTACTGGTGTCAATTGTGATGGCCCTGTATTTCCGAACTTGGAAGATGTCGCTCGCCGCGCTGACCGCGCTCGCCCACGATCTTCTGATTACAGCGGGTATTTACGGGGTTCTGGGGTATGAAATCACCCCGGCTGCTGTCATCGGTTTCTTGACCATCTTGGGCTATTCCCTTTACGACACTGTTGTGGTGTTTGACAAGGTTCGCGAGAACACCAACCAAGACGGTGAGGAAAGCAGCAGAACGTTCGCCGAATCAGTGAACCTTGCTGTGAACCAGACCCTCGTGCGGTCTATTAACACCTCCGTCGTCGCCGTTCTCCCCGTGGGGTCCATTCTCTTCATCGGGTCCCTCCTGCTGGGAGCGGGAACCCTCAGAGATATCGCTCTGGCACTTTTCATTGGGATGCTTGCCGGAACCTATTCGAGTATCTTCATCGCTGCACCCATGTACGTTCACTTGCGGGAAAACGAGCCCGAAAACCTGAAGCAAGGTCGCAAGGCGCGCGAGCCGCGTCCCACGTCGGGGGCGGTTCGATAACAGCTAGTTTGCGGCATACCCTCGTACACTGGAAACGTGAGCGAGGGGGTGGAAAATGACTGAAGTTTCGGCGACATCGGCCGCTACTCTGCGTGCCATGTTGCCACGTCTGTTCTCGCGGGCTCCGGGAGATAATGGCCTAGACACTTTGCAGCGGACGCTGAGAAAGCACCACCCCAAAGCTGACTGGGCTCTCGTGGAGCGCGCCTACCGGGTCGCTGAGAAAGCTCACGAGGGTCAGTTCCGAAACAGTGGAGAGGCGTACATCACTCACCCTTTGGCGGTGTCGCAAATTCTCGCCGAACTTGGGATTGGGTCCATCACGGTAGCGGCGGCCTTGCTGCATGACACCGTGGAAGACACGTCGTACTCGCTGGAACAGGTGCAGCAAAATTTTGGCGCGGAAATTGCGATGTTGGTGGATGGGGTCACCAAGCTTGACAAAGTGAAGTACGGCGATCACACTCAAGCCGAGACTGTCAGAAAAATGATTGTGGCGATGTCGAAAGACATTCGGGTGCTCGTCGTCAAGCTGGCCGACCGGCTCCACAACGCTCGCACATGGGGTTTTGTCTTTCCAGAGTCTGCACAGAAAAAGGCTCAGGAAACTCTCGATATATACACGCCGTTGGCTCACCGGCTGGGCATCCAGGCCTTGAAGTGGGAACTCGAAGATCTGTCTTTCGCCGTCTTGCACCCCAAGATCTACCTGGAAATTGAGTCGCTGGTCAAGGATCGGTCTCCTCAGCGTGAAGCCTTTGTCGAAGGAACTATCGACACGATTCGGGATGACTTGAGGCACGCGAAAATTAAGGCAGATATTGCGGGGCGCCCCAAGCAGTTCTATTCCATTTATCAAAAGATGGTCAGTCGGCATCGAGAGTTCAATGACATCCACGATCTGACCGGGGTTCGTATCCTGGTGGGGAGTATTCGAGACTGTTACGCGGCGCTTGGTGCGGTACACGCGCGGTGGAGTCCCTTGCCAGGGAGATTCAAGGACTACATCGCAACGCCCAAATTTAATTTGTATCAATCCCTCCACACCACCGTGTATGGCCCAGAAGGTCGGCCCGTGGAGATTCAAATACGCACCACAGAGATGCATCAGAGGGCCGAGTTTGGCGTTGCCGCGCACTGGAAGTACAAGGAACGGATGTCATCGCAGGGCAAGGCTGGCGACCAGGGGTCCAAGGACCAGGACATGGCATGGCTGGCTCACCTTTCCGACTGGCAAGCAGAAACTACGGACCCTGCAGAATTCCTCGAAACCCTGAGGTATGAAATTGGGGCGAAAGAGCTTTACGTGTTCACCCCTCAAGGAAAAGTGGTGGGCCTTCCCCGAGGGGCAACTCCGGTGGACTTCGCCTACGCCGTTCACACTGAAGTAGGCCACCGTACGATGGGCGCCAAGGTCAACCAGCGGCTGGTCCCCTTGGACACAGAGCTTTCCAGCGGTGACTCGGTAGAAATTTTCACCTCCAAGAGCCCCGACGCTGGTCCCAGCCAGGACTGGATGAATTTCGTCACCAGCCAGCGGGCGAAGAGCAAGATCAAGCAGTGGTTCACGAAGGAACGCCGCGAAGAGGCCATCGAACAGGGCAAGGACGCTATTGCCCGCGCAATGCGCAAGCAGAACCTTCCCTTACAGCGCATGATGAATCAAGAATCTGTGGCAAATGCGGCCGCAATCTTGCGTCTACCTGGCGTAGATGACCTCTACCAGGCCGTCGGGGAAGGGCACATCTCCACCCAGTCCGTCATCGAGAAAATGGTGGGGTCTCTCCAGACCGCCGATGATTCAGACGAAGACGTCTACTCGAGTACCCCTTTCAACCGAACGCCATCCCGCACGGGACAATCCGGAATCCTTGTGGGGGGAGCACCCGACATTCTGGTTAAGTTGGCGCGATGCTGCACCCCTGTCCCCGGGGACGAGATTGTGGGCTTTGTTACCCGAGGAACAGGGGTGAGCGTTCACCGCAATGATTGCAACAACATTGGTTCTCTGATGGCACATCCTGAGCGGATGAGCGAGGTTGAATGGGCCCCCACCAAAGGCAGCATTTTCCTGGTTCATATTCAAGTCGAAGCGCTTGATCGCCCCGGATTGCTTTCTGATGTCACTCGGGTGCTCTCCGAGCACCATGTCAACATCCTTTCCGCAACGGTAAATACGTCTGACGGGCATCTTGCAATATCGCGCTTTGGCTTTGAAATGGGCGATGTCACGCACCTGGACCGAGTGCTGAACTCTGTGCGCCGCATTGACGCCGTTTATGACGTCTACCGAGCGATGTCTGGGTAGAGCTCTCGAAGTGTGGCCAGGTGGGCCAAGGTTGCGCTAGCTTTGGCTTTGCTCACGGCCAGAGAGCGCCTGGCGAGCACCAGCTCGTGGAGGGGCACGCGGCAGTGTTCTTCGAGAATGATGAGTTGAGCCGCTGAGGCATCGATATCTGGTGCGTGGAGGAGAACTTCCATCGCGGTCGAGCGACGATCGAGGAGCCACAGTGTTCCGATTGTCACCGCGCGATGGTGGAGAGGGCTGAGAAGCTTGGCAGACCACCGAGTGCGCTCAAGAGGCGAAAGACCTGGTGATTGCCGTCTGAGGACACTCCACGGCTCAGGGGAACCCATCCCCGTCCACACCCAGCCGGCAGTGTGAGAGGACGCTACGGCCCACAAAGGCAAAGCCTTCGCAACAAGGCCTGCCCTCTCATCGAGAGTGGGGAAGTGCGGTTTCAACCAGGTCATGGTGCCGAGATTAAGGGCAAGTCCTTGAAGAATCATGCTGCGCAGCAGGGTGGGGTGCATTCCGGGAGTATGACGGCTTACACTCCCTCACAGCAGAGGAGCCAAAAAGCTGTGGAGAACGTTACTGTCCGACGATGGCGAGCCACGCCTTCTTCGTCGAAAGCTCCTCCTCCAGCGCGATTTTTTCAGCGCCCTGCGCCTGCGCTATCGCGGCGTCGAGGCCGGCGATAGCCTTGGAGAGCTGGTCCGACATTGACTGGCTTCGAGCTTGCTTCTCCGGATCGTTTTTGGTCCAGAAATCCTCGTCAAGCTTTCGTGCGTGCTGGTCAAATTTCTTGGCCTGATCATCGATGGCACGCAGAGATTTCTTGGGGACGGGGCCGATTGCGCCGAATCGCTCGTGGAAAGTGCGGACGCGAGCTGTAGCTTTGTCACGGTCTGTCAGGGTCAAAATGTCCGCAAACTCTTTAACAAGTTCCTCTTTGAGAGCAAGATTGATGGCGTTGGCTTCATCATCCTTCTGGTCTTGCTGTGCCTTCTCCGCATAGAGGGCGTCGCCCGCAGCCTTGAACTTGGCCCACAACGAATCCTCGACGCTCCGCGACGCTCGGGGAGCAACTTTCCACTTCTCTAAGAGAGTGCGATAGGCGGAAATGCCTCCCGCACCCTTGGCGGCGAGAGCCTCCGCTTTCTCAATGAGATCTCGTTTCGACGTTTTTGCCTCTTTGGAGCGCTCATCTAATACTTGAAAGTAGCTTCTGCGAGCTTTTTCCAGGGAACTTCTCGCACTTCTGAAGCGTGTCCACAGGACGTCAGCGGTCTTTTTGGGGAGCCTGGGACCTGTTTGTTGGTGGCTTTGCCATGCTTCGAACAGTTCCGTGATGCTTGCTGTGGCAGCCTTCCAACGAATCTTTTCGGGATCCGTCGAGGCGAGGGCTTCCATGTCGACGACAATTTTCTCTCGATGCGCCAACGCTTCTGCCACAGCAACCAGGGTTTCCTTGTTTTGCTGCTCTTTCAAAGCAGGGAGACCCTCGGAGACTTCTTGAACACGGGTGCGCAACGCCTCGATGTCTCCCACGACGGAGGGTTCCACCAGTTCGGCGGTCAGAGAGGTCAGTTGAGCCTCGATGTCTTTGGACGCGGCGCCTGCTTTGAGTCTCTGCCCTGCGAGCTTGACGCGTGATTCTAAGTCGCTGTATTTTCTCTCGAAGTAGGCGAGGGCTTCCTCGGAGCTGGCATCCGGATAGCTGCCGACAGAACGCCAGGTGTCGCCTTCACGTACCTGAACAGATCCATCTGATTCCACACGGCCAAAATTGGTCGTTGTTTCGGCCATAGCTCCTCAATCGGTAACACGTTTGCTAGATAGAAAGCCTAGCGCAGGCAGGGAAGCCAGAAGGCGGAGAAGCCAGAGTCCTTATCGGATTGTGATGCTTTCCAAGGTGGGCACTGTGGCGGGTGGACCGTCTGTGGAGTCGTCAATTGTGCCATCAAGCACGTAGGCGTTAATGAAATCCTCTAGTCCACTCGTGATGTGACCCATGATGGTGTATCCCCCGGCGGCATCGGAAGGGATAATGCTTTCCTCATAGACGACAAAGAATTGGCTCCCCATGCTGCTTCCATCTCCGGCGCCGCGGGCCATAGCAATGGCGCCTGCCGGATAGGTGCGATCTGACGGATCGTTTTCGACGGGTCCGAAGAAATATCCGGGTCCTCCCAAGCCGACGCCCAGAGGATCTCCACACTGCATCACGTAGAGGCCGTCAGTGGTGAGCCGATGGCAATCAAGCCCCTCGTAAAAGCCCTCTTCGGCAAGGGAGATAAAGTTGGCCACGGCCTTAGGGGCGAGGTCGCCTTCGAGGGTAATGTCGAGCGATGCCGCATCGAAAACCATTTCTCCAACCCACTGGCGATTTTCGCTGAGTGAAGCATCCGGTGCTGACGGTGGCGTTCCTGGCCCAATGGTCGTGTAGCCCCAGAGTGCGAGGGAGGAGACAACGATGGCGACTAAGGCCGCACTGCTCCACACCAGCTGGTCGCGTTTACGACGGGTCGCCACGTGAGCATGCAGGACCTGACGAGCCTCAAAACGCCGCAACTGCGAGCGTCGAATTTTTTCTGCTGCAGACACGAAAGCTCCCTGGAAATTTGTGGATGTGACACTCCAGTGTAGGGCGTGGCCACAGTGCACTGGCTAGCATAAGGGCATGGTCGACACGGGATTGTGGGGGGCGCCGCGCCCTCTTGCTGTGGCCCTTCGGCCTCAAAGTCTCGACGACGTGATCGGTCAAGACCATCTGCTTGCCCCCGGCGGGCCCCTGCGCCTGTTGGCAGATCCTCACCATCAGGGCGCTGCGAGCTCCCTGATTCTCTGGGGCCCTCCGGGGACAGGCAAAACCACGCTGGCAACAATTGTGGCCCGATCCTCGGGGCGGCAGTTCGTGGAGCTCTCCGCTGTCACGGCCGGGGTGAAAGATGTTCGTGAGGCTTTGGAGCATGCGCGCCGAGAGGGGGAGTTATCGGGTCGTGCACCCGTGTTATTCCTGGATGAGATTCATCGTTTTTCTAAAGCGCAGCAGGACGCGCTGCTGCCGGGTGTAGAAAATGGTGTTGTGGTGTTTATCGCCGCGACAACCGAAAACCCCTCCTTTTCCGTTATTGCCCCGCTCATGAGTAGGTCTCTTCTGGTCACATTGAGCTCCCTGGATCTCGCGGGTATTGACGCAGTTCTCGATCGCGCACTGAGTCACCCGGAGGGACTTGCCGGTAAAGTTTCTTTGGAGAATGAAGCGCGATCAGATTTAGTCAGACTTTCTGGCGGTGATGCCCGAAAGGCCCTCACGGCGCTGGAAGCGGCCACCGGGGTAGCGCGGGGGAAAGGCCCTGAAGTGTCACCCCTCGTGGTCACCGCCGACGATGTTGCGGAGGCCCTCAACGTCGCCACCGTTCGCTACGACCGAAACGGTGATCAGCACTACGACGTGATCAGCGCGTTCATCAAATCTGTCAGGGGCAGCGATGTTGATGCCGCCCTGCACTACTTGGCGCGAATGATGGAAGCGGGAGAAGATCCTCGTTTTATCGCTCGGCGGCTGATTATTTTGGCGTCTGAAGATATTGGCCTCGCGGACCCCGGTGCTCTCGGGATGGCCGTGTCCGCCGCCCACGCCATTGCTCTTATCGGGATGCCAGAGGGCCGCATACCCCTGGCGGAGGTGACAATTTATCTCGCCTTGGCTCCCAAGTCGAACGCCGCCTACCTCGCAATCTCTCACGCCCAGCGCGCCATCGGCGAAGGAAAAATTGGCGATGTTCCGGCACATGTGCGTGATGCTCACTATGAGGGCGCCAAAGCCCAGGGCAGTGGCGTAAATTATCGCTACCCGCACGACGACGCTGCGGGGATTGTTTCCCAGCAGTATGCCCCTGACTCGGTGAGCGACGATATCTATTACCGTCCAAGCGCACGAGGCTTTGAACAGGAGCTTTCTCTTCGCAGCGCGGCCATTCACAAAATTCTGCGCGCCTAAAAACCAGGCCCTGTGATAGTGTTTTCCTCGGTCACAGACCCTGCAAGCGATGGCTGCGCGCGCAAGGTTCTGACCAGTGCCTCTGTAGCCGGGGCGCCGGTGGACACAACCCTCTCGTTGGATTTTTACCATGCCTCTTGGCATCACCACAAACAAGGAGAACCCGTTTCGTGTCAACACGTTCACGCACCAGAAGCAAAACCCGTCTGTCTCGAGCCCTGGGCATCGCGCTCACGCCGAAGGCGGCAAAATACCTCGAAAAACGGCCCTACCCACCCGGGGAGCACGGCCGGACCAAGCGCAAGACCGACAGTGACTACGCTGTTCGTCTGCGCGAGAAGCAGCGTTTAAGGGCTCAATACGGTATTCGTGAGGCACAATTGCGTCGCGTTTTCGAAGAAGCTCGCAAAGCTCAGGGGCTTACCGGTGAGAACCTGGTGGAGTTGCTCGAGATGCGCCTTGACGCTCTCGTCGTGCGGGCCGGTATCGCTCGCACCACAGCTCAAGCCCGCCAGATGGTGGTGCACCGCCACATTCTGGTCAACGGCGAGCTTGTCGACCGTCCTTCCTATCGCCTGAAACCGGGACAGATGATTCACGTGAAGACCCGAAGCGAAGAAATGGAACCCTTCCAGGTTGCAGCTGCAGGGGGCCACGTTGACGTGTTGCCTCCTACTCCCAGCTACCTCGAGGTGGAAATTGATCGTCTTCGAGCCACACTCGTCCGTCGACCCAAGCGCGCCGAGGTTCCTGTGACGTGTGAAGTCCAGCTCGTGGTGGAGTACTACGCCGCAAGATAGTTCACTGTGCCGCGGTGGCGGGGGTGCCTGTGCTTCTCCGCCATCGCGATAGCACGTAGTTTATTCTGAGGGAGGAGGTAAGCAGTGGCCAAGTTTCTCAGCTCACTTCTCGGTGTTGTCGCCGGTTTTCTTCTTGCCCACCTGGTGAACACGACGCCCCAGGGGAAAATGGTTTTTGCTCGAATCGGCGCTACCGTCAATAGTTTCGTGTCTGGCGTCCGTGACGCCTACCGTTCCTAAGGGCGCGGGAGAGAAGCAGTTATGGAAACCGTAGAGATTCAAAAAAGGTGGTTAACCTTTTTTGCAGACCGCGGGCATACCGTGGTGCCGTCTGCCTCGCTCGTGAGCGATGATCCCACGTTGATGTTCACCGTCGCGGGGATGGTGCCTTTCATCCCTTACCTCGCTGGTGTGGCCCCTGCCCCTTACCCCCGGGCGACCAGTGTACAAAAGTGCATTCGGACGCTCGATATTGAAGAAGTCGGCAAGACGACACGGCACGGAACGTTCTTCCAAATGAACGGAAACTTTTCCTTCGGCGATTATTTCAAAGCGGGAGCAATCGAATATGCCTGGGAGCTTCTCACCTCCAGTGAGAGCAAAGGGGGACTCGGGTTTGATGAATCTGACCTCTGGGTGACGGTGTACGAAGAGGACGAGGAGGCCGAGCGCCTTTGGAAGACCATCGCCGGAATCCCCGATAACCGGATTCAGCGGATGGGGCGCGAAGATAACTACTGGTCTACGGGGCAACCGGGGCCGGCGGGCCCCTGCTCAGAGATTTATTTTGACCGAGGGCCACAGTTTGGCCCTGACGGTGGGCCGGCGGTTGATGACACGCGTTACATCGAAATATGGAACTTAGTGTTCATGCAGTACCTCATCGATAACGTGCGAAGCAAAGTGGACTTCGACATCGTTGGTGACCTTCCTCAAAAAAATATTGACACCGGGATGGGGATGGAGCGCGTTGCGTTTCTCAAACAGGGTGTTGCCAACATGTATGAGATTGACCAGGTCCGTCCTGTTTTAGATGCCGCCAGTGAATTATCCGGGCGCTCGTACGGCGCTGTTCATGATGACGATGTGCGTATGCGCGTTATCGCGGATCACATTCGTTCGGCGATGATGCTGATGACGGATGGGGTGGTTCCCGCCAACGAAGGCAGAGGGTATGTGTTGCGCCGCTTGTTGCGCAGGAGCATCCGCTCAATGCGTCTTTTAGGCGTCGAGGAAGCGACTTTCCCCGTCTTGTTTGCTGCCTCGCGCGACGCGATGGCTCCTTCCTATCCCGATGTTGCGGCGGAGTTTTCCCGGGTGAGTGAACTCGCTAAAGCGGAGGAGGAGTCTTTCCTCAAGACGCTCGAAGCGGGCACGACAATCCTTGATGTGGCCGTGGTGGGGACCCAAAAAGAGGGCGCCAGCGTTCTTGCCGGGGATACCGCGTTCCTGCTGCATGACACGTATGGGTTCCCTATTGACTTGACACTTGAGATGGCGGAAGAAGCCGGCTTGGGTGTGGACCGTGACAGTTTCGACTTGTTGATGCACGAGCAGCGCACGCGGGCAAAAAAAGATGCGCGGTCCAAGAAATTGCTTCGCGCAGATCTCAGCGTTTACAGCGAGTTTCGGCACGTCGGTGAAACTGTTTTTTGTGGGTACACCTCGCTCGATGCGCAGTCGGGTGTTTTGGGGCTTTTGGTTGATGGAGTCCCCGTGGAGAAAGCAGCTCAGGGCGTCAGCGTTGAAGTTATTTTGGCGGAGACGCCGCTTTATGCGGAGTCCGGTGGTCAGGTAGCAGATCAGGGGACTCTGGAAGGGGCCAACTTTCACGGCGTTGTTCTCGACGTCCAACGTCCTGTCCCGGGACTGGTGAGCCACACGGTGGAAATCACGTCGGGTGAGCTCGGTGTTGGCGATGTGGTCGATGTCCACGTGGACCCCAAAACGCGATATGAGGGCCAGAGGGCGCACTCGGCAACCCACCTTATCCACGCAGCTCTGCGTGACACGTTGGGACCACATGCCACTCAGGCTGGGTCTCTCAACCGCCCCGGGTACCTGCGTCTGGACTTTTCCTGGAACCAAGCATTGAGCAAGGATGCACAAGACGCTCTGGGTGAGATTTCCAACGATGCCATCACCCAAGATCTTGAGGTCACTACCCGCAGTCTGCCCGTTGCTGAGGCGAAAGCCCAGGGCGCCATGGCCTTGTTTGGGGAAAAGTATGGCGACACTGTGCGCATGGTGGACATTGGTGGCCCGTGGTCGAGAGAACTGTGCGCGGGTACTCACGTGGCACGTTCCTCGCAGATTGGCGTGGTCACTGTGCTGGGTGAATCCTCTGTCAGTTCGACGGCGCGAAGAGTGGAAGCCCTGGTCGGTTCGGCTGCTGTTGCTGATTTCACCCTCGAGCGATCCCTCATGCGCAAGCTGACTTCAGTGCTGAAAACCCCTCGAGAAGACATTCCTGCCCGCGTGGAAGAGCTGGTTGCTCAGGTCAAGAATCTTGAGCGCCAGGTGAGCAAGGCTAAACAAGCCGCTTCGGGTGCACGGGTTCCCGAACTCGCCGCAACGGTTCGTGAAGGCCGGGTGTCGTCGGTCGTGCAGATGGTCAGTGATGTGTCCTCGGCAGATGAGCTTCGTGCTTTGGTCCAGGGCGTGCTTGCTACTTTTTCGGTCCAACCCGCGCTGGTCGCATTGGGGGCGGATATTGAAGGCCGCGCCACGGTTGTCGTCGGCGCAAATCCTCCGGCAGTGAGCGCCGGCGCGCACTCCGGAGACCTGGTCAAGGCTGCGTCCGCGTTCATGGGCGGCGGCGGGGGCGGCAAACCTGCGCTTGCCCAAGGTGGCGGGCCCGACGGCGACAAGCTTGCGGGCGCTTTGAAGGCGCTGAGCGCCGAGGTGGACAGGCTCTAGTGCGACAAGGCCCAAGGCTCGGTGTGGACGTGGGGAAAGCTCGTGTGGGGCTTGCCCGCTGTGACCGAGAAGGCCTCTTAGCCACTCCGGTCGATACCTTGGACAGGATGACCGCTGTGGCAGATATACAGAGGGTTGCTGCGGACATGGACCTACTGGAAGTCATCGTCGGTCTTCCTCTTGCTCTTTCGGGGCAGGAGACCGCTTCTACTCAGGACGCAAAAAAGTTTGCCGCAGATCTGGCGGCAACCCTCGCCATGCCCGTGCGGATGGTCGACGAAAGACTCAGCACAGTCCAGGCGTCCCAGTCTCTTCACCAGGCGGGCCGGTCGGCTAAAAAGCAAAGAGCGGTTATCGACCAAGTGGCCGCTGCTATTCTGTTGCAACATGCTTTAGACGCCGAGAGGTACCGGGGAGTTCCTCCTGGCTACCTGGTACAGCCCGAGGAAATGACGAATGGCCAATAACTCCGACTTCGACTCCATTTTTAACACTTTGCCACGTGAGGAACCTCCGAAACGCGAGGACGAGGGGTCCGCGCGCCCGGGCCGAGTGAAGACTTCCCGGCCACCTCGTGGCGGCGGCCGCCGAGCCGTATCCATCGTGACCATCATCGTGCTTCTGCTGGGAAGCGGGGGTGTGTGGTGGGTGTGGAACGAGTATGGCCAGCGGTTGGTCAACTACTTCGCCGCGGAAGAGGTCGCCAATTTTGAAGGCGGGGGAGCGAGCCCCTCCATCGATATCGTGGTAGCGCCCGGAGATATCGGAGAGACGGTTGCTCGGAAACTTGCCGAAGAGGGCGTTACTGCCTCTTTTGAAGCTGTGTACGACCTGCTTCTGCAGAATGCCACCATCACGTTCCAGCCGGGGACGTACCGATTATTGACCGGGATGTCGGGGGAAAACGCGATATCCGCCTTACAGGATCCCTCCAACAGAGTGCAGATTTCCTTTGTCATTCCTGAAGGTTTCACCATGGAGCAGGCTCTTGCGCGTATTTCTGAACGGGCCTCCTTGCCTATGGAAGATCTTATAGAAGCAGCGAGCGAGCCGTCCCTGTACGGCATCGATTCACCGACGGGCACCCTCGAGGGCTATCTGTTTCCCGCCACCTACACTTTTGAACCCGGCACAGAAGCCGATGACATTGTGAATCATCTGGTCGAACAAATGAAGTCACGTCTTCGTGCTGCAGGGGTCGCTGAGGAGGATTGGCACAGTGTATTGACCATGGCTGGCCTTGTGCAAAAAGAGGCAAAAAAGACGGAGGACTTTTATAAGGTCGCACGAGTCTTTTACAACAGGCTTGATATTGACATGGCGTTGCAGTCGGATGCGACCATCACGTACTGGACGGGTCTCTATGAGGGTGTTGGTACAACGGACGCTGACCGTGACGACTCGGGAAATCCCTACAACACGTATCAGATCCTCGGTCTCCCGCCAGGGCCCATCTCTCTTCCCGGTGATGTGGCCATTGATGCTGCCCTCAACCCAGCTCCGGGTGACTGGTTATTTTTTGTCGCTATAGACCTTCGCACCGGCGACACTGTTTTCTCCCCCACCTACGCAGAGCACCTCGTCGCGGTCGACCGCTGGCTCAGCTGGTGTCGCGAAAGCGAGGAGAACGGTGCCTACTGCTAGAGACTGCGCCGAAGTATGGGGCTCACCGATATCACATTCTCTCTCTCCCGTTCTTCACCGTGCTGCGTATAAAGCGCTAGGGCTCTCGTGGAGTTATCACGCTCGCGAAGTCGACGTGGGGAGCCTGCCAGAGGCGTGGTCTGAACACACCAGTCGATCTTTTGGGCTGTCGTTGACGATGCCTGTGAAAGAGCCGATTCTTGCGATGGTGCCAAGCCGCGATTCAGTCGTGGAAATCTTGGGTGTGGCGAACACTGTCTACTGGGCCGGGGACAAACCCCACCTCGCCAACACGGATCCCTGGGGAGTAATGGGTGCGCTCGGTGACGACGAGCTCGCCCCCCAACGCCCCGTCATTCTGGGAGCGGGAGCCACGGCCCGCGCGGTCGGGTATGGCTTGTCCTTGATGGGTGTTTCTGGTGTCGACCTTGTCGTACGAAATACTGAACGCGCCAGCAGTTGCGCTACCGTCCTTCGGAGTCTCGGGCTGGACGTTCAGATTATTGAAATGAGTGCTGTCCCGCTCGCGGGGACGTGGGACTTGGTCGTGTCCACTCTGCCGGGTGGGCTCAGACACGAGGTTTATTTCTCTGACGAGCTGGTGCACACCGCAAGTCTTTTTGATGTGACCTATCATCCGTGGCCTTCGGAATTGGCCACCAAATGGGCTGTGTCTCCTTGTTCTGTTGTGTCGGGCATAGGGATGTTGGTGCACCAAGCTCTGCGGCAGGTTCGTCTCTTCGTGCACCAAGACGCTGATGTTGCCCTTCCTCTAGAGGAAGAAGTGCTCCGTGCGATGAAAAACGCCGTGGGACTCCCTTCTGGGCCTTAGTGGAGCTTGTTCGTGGGAGAATAGAACAATGCTTCGATGGTTAACTGCTGGTGAATCGCACGGCCCCGAACTCATTGCCGTCATAGAAGGTTTCCCTGCGGGGGTTCCCATCCTGGTGGAACACATTCAGGCAGACCTCGCGCGGCGGCGACTCGGGTATGGGCGCGGCGCTCGGATGAAGTTTGAGGTTGATGAGGTTACCCTCTCCTCGGGAATACGCCATGGCATCACTCAGGGGGGACCCATCTCCGTGAGAATTGCCAACACGGAGTGGCCTAAATGGGAAACGGTGATGAGCCCTCACCCCGTTGCACCGGAAGATCTTGAGGGCGGTCGTGCTGGAGCGCTCACCAGACCTCGCCCCGGTCATGCTGATCTGGCCGGTATGCAGAAATATGGTTTTGACGATTCCCGACCTGTCCTGGAGCGAGCCAGTGCTCGGGAAACAGCCGCTCGAGTGGCTTTGGGCGCTATTGCTAGAGCTTTGCTCGGGGAGTTGAGCATCGACGTAGTCAGCCACACGGTCGCTGTGGGCTCCGTATCCACTCCTCCAGATGCGCCGTTGCCCTCGTCTTCTGACCTGGCTCGACTCGACGAAGATATGCTCCGCTGCGCCCACCCGGAGACGTCCATAGCGATGGTCGCCGAAGTAGATGGGGCACATAAAGACGGGGACACCCTCGGTGGTGTTGTGGAGGTTGTCGTGCGCGGGCTCCCACCCGGTCTTGGCTCCTACGTGCACTGGGATCGTCGCCTCGATTCGCGCCTAGCGGGGGCATTGATGGGAATTCAGGCTATCAAGGGCGTTGAGGTGGGAGACGGGTTTGAGACCACTCGACGTCGAGGTTCTCTCGCTCACGATGAAATTGTGGGAGGCGTCAAAGGAATCCAGCGCACAAGCGATCGCGCCGGCGGGATTGAAGGCGGGATGAGCACCGGTGGTGTCCTCCGGGTACGAGCAGGCATGAAGCCGATTGCCACCGTTCCGAGAGCTCTTCGCACCATCGACACCGCCACCGGGGAAGAAGCAGTCGCTCATCACCAGCGCTCGGATGTCTGTGCGGTCCCCGCGGCAGGCGTCGTGGCCGAAGCCATGGTGATGTTGGTTCTCATAGAGGCCTTGGTGGAAAAATTTGGCGGAGATTCGCTCGCTGAAGTGGTGCGCAATCGGGACAGCTTTATGGCTTCCATCCCCCAACATATTTCTCCAGCTTCCTCCCTCAGCCCGTGAGTGGCGCACCTCGGTTAGTGCTTGTGGGAGCGCCCGCGTCGGGGAAATCCCGGCTTGCTAAACGCATTGGCAAGTTGGTGAACATTTCCGTGGTGGACACAGACACCTTAATCACGCAGTCACACGGCTCGATTACCGGGATTTTTGCGACACGGGGGGAGGAGAGTTTTCGAGCCCTGGAGAGGGAAGCTGTGATAGCGGCGCTGGCCACCTCGGGCATCGTTTCTCTTGGCGGGGGAGCCATCGTGAATCCTGCAACGCGAGCAGATTTAGCCCAGCATCGCGTCGCGCTCATCACTATTTCTGCGGAGGCTGTGAGTGCACGCTTGACGTCTGATAAGCGACCGCTGCTCCCCGATGGCGTAGAAAGTTGGAAGGCTCTCCTTGCCCAGCGTCAACCGTGGTACGAAGAAGTCGCGAACGGAACCTTTGACACCAGCACTAAACCGATTGATACGGTTGCCAAGGACATCGTGAAGTGGTTGGAAGAGGTGCCGGCATGACGTCCCACGAAACCATCACTGTGTCGAATGCCCAGCAGGGGGATTACCCGATCATCATGGGGCCTGGCTCACTGACTCAGTTGGCCCAAATCCTCCCCGGCGACGCCCATAAAGTTCTTATTGTTCACGCCCCACCTCTCGCGTCAATAGCAGCGGTACTTCGCGACACTCTCGGCGCCGATAGGCAGGTTTTTTTGGCAGAACTGCCCGATGCGGAAGGTGCGAAGCGTGTCGAGGTTGCGTCTTTTTGCTGGGGCATCCTCGCTCAGCTGGATTTCCATCGCACCGATGTGATTGTATCTCTGGGCGGTGGTGCAACAACGGATACAGCCGGTTTTGTGGCCGCAACATGGTTGCGTGGGATTCCTCTGATTCACGTTCCCACCACGGTCTTAGGAATGGTCGATGCCTCCGTGGGAGGGAAGACGGGTATCAATACGGCTGAGGGGAAAAACTTGGTGGGGGCCTTTTATTCCCCCAAGGCTGTCCTGATTGACCCTGACCTGTTGGGGAGTATTTCTGAAAACGAAGTGCGCACGGGTCTTGCTGAAGTGGTGAAATGCGGCTTTATCAAGGACCCGATAATTTTGGATCTCCTCGAAGCCAACCCTGACGCTGCGGTGGACACCTCCTCGGAGGTGTTTTTTGAACTGCTGAGGCGTGCGATTGCCGTGAAGGCCACCGTCGTGGGAGACGATTTTCGTGAGATGGGTCAACGCGAAATTTTGAACTATGGACATACCTTGGGCCACGCAATTGAGCATGCAGAGCGATACCAGTGGCGCCACGGAGCTGCGATATCGATTGGAATGGTTTTCGCTGCCGAGCTTTCCAGGATTGTTGCCAACCTGGGGGACAGTCAGGTCGCTCGCCATCGCAGCCTTTTGGGTTCGCTTGGCTTGCCCTTGACCTATCCGCAGGATCGCTGGCGAGGCCTCCTGGCGTCAATGCAAAAGGACAAGAAGGCGCGCGGTGGCGTTCTGCGTTTTGTGGTCCTAGACGATGTGGGAAAGCCGCGTGTGCTGTCGATACCCGACGAGTCCATGCTGTTTGCTGCGTACCAAGAGCTGTCCGGCCACACCGGCTAGTCTTGGAACATGGTGCGCATCCTGGTCGTCAATGGCCCTAATCTCGCTCGTCTGGGCTCGAGAGAACCCGAGATTTATGGGACAGCGACATTGGCGGACATCGAAGCAACTCTGCGTGCACGCCTAGCCACGGGCGTTGACATGAGTTTTGAACAAAGCGATGATGAGGCAACCCTGGTGGGTTTTATGCACACGGCGGTGGACGAGCGAACACCGGTGATTCTGAACCCCGCAGCGTTCACTCACTACTCCTACTCCTTGAGAGATGCGTGCGCGATGGTAACGGAAGCGGGATTGCCTCTCATCGAGGTGCACTTATCTAACCCTCACGCTCGCGAAGAGTTTCGCCACCACTCCGTGATTAGTGGCGTCGCCACCGGCGTGATTGCCGGATTCGGAGCAGAGTCTTATTCCTTGGCTTTAGATCACATGATGACCCTGGTAGGAAGGCAATAACGTGGCAACAACGAACGAAATCAAGAACGGCAGCGTGTTGAACCTGGATGGACAGCTCTGGGCTGTTGTGGAGTTCCAGCATGTGAAGCCGGGCAAGGGCGGAGCGTTCGTGCGGACCAAGATGAAAAACGTTCGGTCTGGGAAAGTCGTCGACAAGACTTTCAACGCGGGCACCAAAGTAGATTTTGCCGTCGTTGACCGCCGTGACTACACGTTCCTCTACGAAGATGGCGCCGACTTCGTCTTCATGGACCAAGCCGACTTTGACCAGGTAACCGTGCCAGGAAATGTCGTGGGGGACGCTTCTCACTTCATGCTTTCTAACCAGGCGGTCACGATTGCTATGCATGAGGGCGAGGCGCTTTATATTGAGTTGCCCGCCTCGGTCGTTCTCGAAATTACGTACTCAGAGCCGGGGCTGCAAGGCGATCGGTCCACCGGTGGCACCAAGCCCGCGACGCTGGAGACCGGCTATGACATTCAGGTGCCCCTGTTCGTCGAACAGGGAACCAAAGTAAAAGTGGACACCAGGACAGGCGAATACCTGGGTCGCGTGAGTGACGAGTGAGCGCCAGACGCAAAGCGCGCAAGCGCGCCCTTGATGTTCTTTTCAGCGCCGATGTTCGAGAAATAGACCTCGACGTAGCGCTCGAGGAGGCGAGAATCATTGCGGGTCGGCAACCCGAGCGTGTGGGCAGCTGGGGGTACGCCGAGGAGATGGTAATCGGGGTCATCGCCCACAGCGACGCGATAGATGAGGCCCTCTCCACCACCAGTACGTCGTGGCCGCTGGATCGCATGCCAGCCGTTGACAGAGCAATTTTGCGCCTTGCTGTGTGGGAAATCTTTCACAACCCTGAGGTGCCGGTAGCCGTCAGCATTTCTGAAGCTGTCGACTTGGTTTCCCAGCTCAGCACAGAAGCCTCCGGAGGTTTCGTTCACGGGATACTCGCCTCCCTCGCCGACATTCCCGATGAGGCACAGCCCTCTCTAGACGATGCCATAGACTGACCGTCGAACCTACTTTAAGAAGCGTCCCGTGAGGCGCGGAAGGAGGGCTAGATGAGTGTGCGTCCCGCTCTCTCTGCGCCAGATATTGAGCGATCTCTTCGCCGTATTAGCCACGAAATAGTTGAGGGCACGCCAGAAACGTCTTCGCTTGTCCTATTGGGAATTCCCACCAGGGGCGCTTTCTTGGCCCACCGTCTCGCGGCAATGGTCTCTGACATTACCGGTGAGAGCGTTGCTGTGGGAAGCCTCGACGTTACCCTCTACCGCGATGACCTGGCGCGGACGGGGCATAGGAGCCCCGCCCCCACCGAACTGCCTAGTGGAGGCATTGACGCAGCGGTGGTTGTCCTCGTCGATGATGTGTTGTTTTCGGGACGAACTATTCGCGCAGCGCTCGATGCGTTGACCGCGCTTGGCCGCCCTCGAGCAGTAAAGCTCGCGGTGCTCGTTGATCGTGGGCATCGTGAACTGCCGATTCGGGCCGACCATGTGGGAAAGAACCTGCCCTCTGCCCCGGGGGAGCGCGTCAGCGTGCACCTGGAGGAGGTCGACGGGGTTGATGAGGTTGTGGTCGAGCTATGAAACACCTGCTCTCCGCCCAAGATCTCAGCCGCCCCGACGCTCTGACCCTGCTGGACTCAGCCCTTGAGTTTTCTGCCGTCGCCGACCGCCAGGTACCTAAGTTGCCGACGCTCCGGGGTGTCACCATGGTTAACCTATTTTTTGAAGATTCCACTCGGACACGGCTGTCGTTCGAAGCAGCGGCGACACGGTTGTCTGCCGATGTGATGACATTCCAGGTTCACGGATCGAGCGTCTCGAAAGGCGAAAGCCTCAAAGACACCGCCCAGACAGTCGAGGCCATGGGCGCTGACATTATCGTGGTGCGCCATTTCACCGAAGGTGCGGCTGCCGAACTGGCGCACTCAGGGTGGGTGCGCGCGCGGATTATTAATGCCGGAGACGGTATGGGCCAGCACCCCACCCAGGCACTCCTCGACGCCGCCACGCTTCGTAGCCATCACTATGAGCAACCTCGAGGGAAGGACCTCGCTGGCCTTCACATTGTGATTGTGGGGGACATAGCCCACTCGCGCGTTGCCCGCTCTAATGTGGCCCTCCTAAGCACGCTGGGCGCCAATATCACTCTGGTTGCCCCTGCAGACTTTCTCCCCCCGGAAATAGGAACGTGGCCGGTGACAGTGATGACCAACCTTGATGATGCCATTGGGCTTGGGCCCGACGCGATCATGATGTTGCGTGTGCAAAAGGAACGGATGGACTCTTCGCGCCTTCTGGGCCTGGAAGAGTACATTCGAGACTTTCGCCTCACCTCCGAGCGAGCCAACGCTCTGCCCGATAACTCCATCGTGTTGCACCCGGGTCCTCTCAATCGGGAGGTGGAGATAGCCTCGGAGGTAGCGGATTCGACGCGATCTGTCATTCTCGATCAGGTGCGCAACGGTGTCTCCGTGCGGATGGCGGCGCTATATGAGGTGTGGGGGGATCACTCATGAGTGAGTACTTAATAGTGGGAGCCTCTCTCTTCGGGGTAAAAAACGACACCCTCGCTATTTCGGGGGGAGTTTTTGTGTCCCCTGAGGACGTATCGCCCCGGCACGCCGTCACCATCGATGCCGCAGGCCTTGTTGCGCTTCCCGGACTTGTTGACCTTCATACTCATTTGAGAGAACCGGGAATGGAGCAGGCGGAAACGGTGCTTTCTGGGTCCCAAGCAGCCGCACTAGGCGGCTTCACCGCCGTGCACGCAATGGCAAACACAACACCCGTCGCGGATACCTCTGCTGCCACCGACCACGTCTGGGATCTGGGCAGAGACGCCGGCTACGTCGATGTGCGACCGGTGGGGGCCATCAGCAAGGGTCTCGCCGGGAAAGAGTTGGCTTCTCTCGAGGCGATGGCTGGCTCGGCAGCCCAGGTTCGAGTGTTTTCGGACGACGGTCACTGCGTGGACGACTCACGACTTATGCGAGAAGCCCTCGAGCGAGTCAGTGCTCTCGGTGGTGTTGTGGCCCAACACGCTCAGGACCCTCGTCTCACTGAAGGTTCTCAAATGAATTCCGGAGACGTGGCCATCGCCCTGGGCTTGAAAGGCTGGCCTGGCGTCGCTGAAGAGACCATTATTGCTCGAGACGTCCTGCTGGCACAGTCCGTGGGTGCGCGTCTGCATGTGTGTCACTTGTCCACAGCCGGATCTGTTGCCGTGGTGGCGTGGGCGAAGGCCCGGGGAATTGCGGTGACAGCGGAGGTCACCCCCCACCACCTGTTGTTGACCGAAGATTTGCTTTGTGAGGCGGACCCGACGTTTAAGGTCAATCCGCCGCTGCGCGCGAAAGAGGACACTCTTGCGTTGCGCGAAGCGGTTGCCTCCGGGGTGATAGACATTGTGGCCACCGACCACGCGCCCCACCCGGAGGCAGCGAAAAGGTGTGCTTTTTCACTCGCAGCCTTTGGCATGCTTGGTTTGGAAACTGCTTTACCCGTGGTGCTAGAAACGCTCGTGAAGCCGGGACATCTTTCTTTGGTCGATGTCGCGCGGGTGATGTCGAGCACACCGGCTCGCATTGGAAAAGTGGCTGGATATTCGAAGCCTTTCGCTGTCGGAGAACCGGCACACCTGACTCTGGTTGATACCTCCGCACCCACCCCACCGCCTGGTGCCAGCTTGAGCTCTAACAACCCTTATCTCGGCATCACGTTGTCGGGACAGGTTCTGCACACGTTTTATGGCGGGGCGCCGACTGTTCGAGACGGTGTCCTCGTCCCCATGCCCGAGGTTCACCTCAGAAGGAAGGCACTTTCGTGACTCAAGAACAGTCTGCTTTGATACTGCTCGCCGTGATGGCGTTGGCTCTCGGTGGCGCTTGGTGGGGGTGGCGCAGGCGAAGAAACTCCTACTCGGGATGGAAAAGCTTTTTCACGTGGAGCGACCCAGAAGGCTCGGTAACTGAGGGAATTGAGTGTCTTTACGTTGGCACCTCCGAAGCAGGCGCCCCGCTCCAGAGGGTCGCTGTCGGTCCCTTGGCGTTTCGGTCTCAGGCCACACTCGGGTTCGCCCCGGGAGGCCTCGTGCTCGACGCGCGTGGGTCCGATCCCATCGTGTTGCCGTTTAGCGCGAATTTGCGAGCTGGCCGTGCAACGTGGACCATTGACCGCGTGGTGGAGCCTGATGGGCTGCTCATGGTGCAGTGGTTACTGGGCCCCCACATGGTGGACAGCTACTTTCGGCTGGTCGATAGCAACCTGGAAGCGGTCGTCGACCGTATCAATTCGCTCGCAAAGGAGAATCAATAGTGCGATCCGCAGCGGTGCTGGTGTTAGAAGACGGTTCTCGCTTTCCCGGATATTCCTGGGGGAGCGTGGGGCAGAGACTAGGTGAGGTGGTGTTCTCCACAGGGATGACGGGATACCAAGAAACCCTCACGGACCCCAGCTATGCCGGCCAGATTGTCGTCATGACCGCGCCCCATATTGGCAATACCGGAATGAACGATGAAGACGCGGAGTCGCGCAGAATTTGGGTGGAAGGGTTTGTTGTGCGTGATCCTGCGCGGCGTCCCTCGAACTATCGTTCCACTCGGAGCCTGGATGAAGACCTGCTCCACGATGACATTGTGGGCATTTCTGGTGTCGACACCCGGGCCATTACGCTGGTGCTCCGGGAAGCAGGCGTCATGCGCGGCGGCATATTTAGCGGAGACGCTCTGACCCTTTCCCCCGACGAGCAACTCGGCGCGGTGCGAAGTGCCGCTTCCATGTCGGGGTTGAGCCTGTCGGATCGAGTCAGTGTTGATTCGACCCGCGTCATCCCTTCGACGGGGCCTCTCCTGGGGGTCCTGGCAGCGCTGGATTTGGGAATAAAGGAATCCACCGTGCGCCACCTCGCCGCCAGGGGTTTTGAAGTTCATCTCTTGCCAGCAAAGTCCACTCTCGAGGATGTCCTGGCGATATCCCCGGTTGCTCTGTTTTATTCCAACGGGCCTGGAGACCCCGCGGCGTCTGATGACCAGGTTGAGTTACTTCAGGAGGCGTTGCGCGAGAGGTTGCCGTTCTTTGGAATCTGCTTTGGCAACCAACTCCTGGGGCGTGCTTTGGGTTTTGGAACCTACAAACTTCCCTACGGCCACCGCGGCATCAACCAGCCGGTTCTCGACAAAGAATCCGGGCGTGTGGAAATTACCTCCCAAAACCACGGATTTGCCGTCGACGCCCCGCTCGAGGGTGTCCTTGATTCCCCTGCAGGTTTTGGCCGGGTTGAAGTGTCCCATTACAGCTTGAACGACAACGTCGTGGAGGGGCTGAGAGCCCTCGACCTGCCTGCCTTCTCGGTGCAATATCACCCGGAAGCGGCGGCAGGTCCGCACGATGCAACCCACTTATTCGACCGCTTTAGAGACATGGTGGAAAAACACCTGTCAACCCCGGAAGGAGCGCGGTAACAATGCCTAAGCGCGACGATATTCGCAGCGTTCTTGTCATTGGGTCAGGCCCCATCGTCATTGGCCAGGCAGCCGAGTTCGACTATTCGGGAACTCAAGCCTGTCGGGTGCTGAGGGAGGAAGGGGTCCGGGTCATTCTGGTCAACTCAAACCCGGCAACAATCATGACAGACCCGGGTTTTGCTGATCAGACCTACATAGAACCCATCACGACCGCGGTTTTGGAAGCCATCATCGCGAAGGAGCGTCCCGACGCAATTCTTCCCACTCTTGGAGGCCAGACCGCCTTGAATGCCGCGATGGCCTTGCACACGGAGGGGATTCTCGAAAAATATGACATTGAGCTCATCGGCGCTTCCTTCGAGGCCATCCAGCGTGGTGAGGATCGCCAGATATTCAAAGACCTCGTTCTTGACTGTGGGGCAGATGTCGCGCGCAGTTACATCGCCACCGCAATAGACGAGGCTAAAGAGTTTGCACAAGACTTGGGGTATCCCTTGGTCATCCGCCCCTCCTACACGATGGGTGGCCTGGGTTCTGGTTTTGCCCATGACGAAGCAGAACTTGTGCGCATGGTGGGCGATGGACTCCACCAGAGTCCGACGACAGAAGTGCTGCTCGAAGAGTCCATTCTGGGATGGAAAGAGTACGAGCTAGAAATGATGCGCGATAGCGCAGACAACACCGTTGTGGTGTGCTCGATTGAAAACGTTGACCCGGTCGGCGTCCATACGGGGGATTCGATTACGGTTGCCCCCGCGTTGACACTGACGGACCGGGAATTCCAGCGTTTGCGTGACATCGGTATTGACATCATTCGCGCCGTGGGCGTGGATACCGGAGGATGCAACATTCAGTTCGCTGTGGAACCCCTCACAGGTCGCATCATCGTGATCGAAATGAACCCTCGCGTGTCGCGAAGCTCCGCTTTGGCTTCCAAAGCCACGGGTTTCCCGATTGCCAAAATCGCCGCCAAGCTGGCTTTGGGGTATCGCTTAGATGAGATACCCAACGACATCACCGGTGTCACTCCGGCGTCCTTTGAACCCACCATGGATTACGTCGTGGTGAAAGTCCCCCGGTTCGCTTTCGAAAAATTTCCGCTTGCAGATCGCACCCTCACCACCACGATGAAATCTGTCGGCGAGGCTATGGCGCTGGGTCGAAACTTCTCCCAGGCTCTCAACAAGGCTCTGCGCTCGCTAGAGCAACGCGGTAGCTCTTTTCATTGGGATGCTCAGACCTCTTCCCGGCAGGAGCTTATTGAGCGTTCCGCAGTTCCCACAGACGGCCGCATTGTGACCGTCCAACAAGCTCTGCGACTCGGGGCCACGGTGGAGGAAGTTCACGACGCCACAGGGATAGACCCGTGGTTTCTCGACCAGATTGAGCTGATTAACGAGGTCGCCCAGGACGTCTCCGACGCTCCAGAGCTTTCTCTGGAGATCCTGCGCTGGGCCAAAGAACATGGGCTTTCCGATGCCCAGATTGGCTCTCTGAGAGGACTCTCAGAGCACGCGGTGCGCGAGGTGCGCCATGGTTTCAACCTGCGGCCCGTGTTTAAGACCGTAGACACCTGCGCGGGTGAATTTCCGGCGCTTACTCCCTACCACTACTCCAGCTATGACCAGGTGTCAGAAGTGGTGCCCTCTGACCGCAAAAAGGTGGTCATTTTGGGCTCGGGGCCCAATCGTATTGGTCAAGGAATCGAGTTCGACTACTCCTGCGTTCACGCCGCTTTCGCTTTGCGCGATGCGGGTTTTGAAACCATCATGATTAACTGCAATCCCGAAACGGTGTCCACAGACTATGACACCAGTGACCGGTTGTATTTTGAGCCCTTGACCCTGGAGGATGTGCTCGAAATTATCCATCAAGAGAGCGCTGCGGGCGAGATGTTGGGGGTCATCGTCCAGCTTGGCGGCCAAACGGCTCTCGGGCTCGCCGAAGGCTTAGAAGCCGCGGGCGTTCCCATCTTAGGGACCTCTCCTAGCTCCATCGACTTAGCGGAGGAGCGAGGGTCGTTTGCTCGAATCCTCGAGGAGGCAGGGCTTGTGGCGCCCCGTAACGGTACCGCCACGAACTACCCTCACGCACTCACCATCGCCGAGGACATCGGCTTCCCGGTCCTGGTGCGCCCCAGCTACGTCCTGGGGGGGCGCGGGATGGAAATTGTCTATGACCAGGAATCTTTGGCGGACTATTTTGGCCGCATTGAAGGCTTGGCCATTGTGGGCCCCGGGGCGCCTCTGCTCGTCGACCGCTTCCTGGATGACGCGGTCGAGATTGACGTCGACGCCTTGTTTGATGGAGAAACCCTGTATATCGGTGGGGTGATGGAGCACATCGAAGAAGCGGGGATTCATTCCGGTGACTCCTCCTGCACGCTCCCACCGGTGACCCTCGGGAGAAACGTGGTGGCCGAGGTGTGTGAGGGTGTAGAGAAACTTGCCCGCGGTATTGGCGTCCGCGGCCTGATTAACGTTCAATTTGCCGTTGCAGCCGGGGTGCTCTATGTCCTGGAAGCAAACCCTCGCGCAAGTAGAACGGTGCCTTTTGTTTCCAAGGCGCTAGGGATTCAACTCGCGCGCGCGGCTGCGCTCGTCATGACGGGCTCGAGCGTGAAAGAACTCATTTCGTCTGGGGTCTTGCCCGAACGTGATGGGAGAGACGTCCCCTCGTCTTCGCCGATCTCCGTCAAAGAGGCAGTACTGCCGTTCAAACGTTTTCGGACACCTGCAGGGGATATCGTGGATTCGATTCTGGGTCCAGAGATGCGTTCCACCGGTGAAGTCATGGGCATTGCTGCGACCTTCCCCGAAGCCTTCGCCAAGAGCCAGGATGCCGCCTACGGTGGGCTTCCCCGTTCAGGAACCGTCTTCGTGTCTGTCGCAGATCGAGACAAACGCTCCGTTGTCCTACCTGTCTTGCGGCTGTCCCAGTTGGGTTTTAACTTGATGGCCACCGAAGGCACAGCGGAAACACTCGCGCGCTACGGCATTGAAACCACGGTGGTACGTAAACAGACCGACGAAGACTCGAGCCTGCCTGGGCCGAGCATTGTGGATCTGATTCGGGCGGGGGAAATCGACATGGTCATTAATACTCCCCGGGGTCGCAGCGCGAGGGTGGATGGCTACGAAATTCGCACGGCCACGGTGGCAGCCGACAAAGCACTGTTTACCACCATCGCCCAGGTGGGTGCTGCGGTTGCTTCCCTGGAATATCATTCCGAGAGCCCCCAGGTGAAAAGTCTGCAGGACTACGCGCGCGAGCGTGAAGCGTGAGTTTTGCCACCGTGCTCGGAGAGCTCACCGAGCACGGCTCGACCCTGTGTGTGGGGCTTGACCCTCACCCGGAGGTGCTGGAACGCTGGGAGTGCGCCGATTCTCCCGAGGGGCTGTTCCACTGGGTTCGCGCTGTGATCGAGGAGATTGCTGAGGCAGAGGTGGCTCTGGTAAAGCCCCAGGTTGCCCTGTTTGAACGCCACGGAGTTAGCGGCATGGCTTCGCTCTCCCACCTGCTCGGTCACCTTCGAGAAAGCGGTGTGGCGACGATTGGGGATGCCAAGCGCGGCGACATCGGAAGCACCATGGCAGGGTATGCCGATGCCTGGCTCGCCCCTGGTGCTGATTTCGAGGTGGACGCGCTCACCGTGAGTCCCTATTTGGGGGTCACAGCGTTAGCGCCCGCCCTCGAGCTTGCAGCAACGGGTGGCCGGGGGGTTTTTGTCCTTGCCGCCACTTCTAACCCTGAAGCCCAGGAGATTCAGTCTGCGCTCACCAGCCGCGGAAATACAGTTGTTGCTTCGGTGCTCGACGATGTCGCCCGCTACGTGCGGACACACCCCGCCGCACAGGGCTCGCACGGAGTCGTCATCGGTGCCACGGTGGACCAAGTGTTCGCAGGAATTGATCTTGCGACTCATCCGCATGTTCCGATACTCGCACCCGGATTCGGCGCTCAGGGGGCGCACCTGTCGGACTGTAAAGACATTTTCGCTACCTCCACGCGTGTCATAGCTGTGGCGGCACGGTCCCTCCTGATGGGTGGCCGCGGGGGTTTCACCACGGCCGTTGCTGGAGCTGTGCAGGAGTTGGGGCAGTGATGGTGGAGTTTGACGCACACGCCGCCTCTACCCTCGGGGTGGCGGTGCGTCAAGCGCGAGCCACGCTCAAGGCTGCGATTGCTGCTGGTGAGGAAAACATTCTGGAGCTGTTCGATCGGGCGCAAGGAGAAGAGGCCGACGAGATCCTCGCGGGATTGCGCGTGGAATGGTTTCTTCGCTCAATCCCGGGTATGGGCTCCACCAAGGTGCAGCGCGTCCTCGCCGCCGCGGGGGTGTTGCCCAGGGCGACTCTCGGAGGTCTGAGGATACGCCAAAGGACGGCTTTGCGCGCGGAAGTGGTGACCCTTTTTCGTCGGT
>CAYUJX010000001.1:17759-41825 GCA_964445125.1 uncultured Microbacteriaceae bacterium | reverse complement strand
TCTTCGTGCTCGGCCAGAAATTCACGTTATCGCCGAAATTAAACGCCGCAGTCCCTCGAAAGGCGCTCTGGCAGACATCGTCGATCCGGTGGCCCTGGCCACCCAGTACGAGGCGGGGGGAGCCAGCGTCATCAGCGTTCTGACCGAGGGTCGCCGCTTTGGTGGTTCGCTCGAAGACCTGAGTGCGGTCTCCAGCGCTGTGTCCATCCCTGTATTGCGAAAAGATTTTCTCGAAACCGAGTACCAAATCATCGAAGCTCGAGCCCACGGCGCCGATGTGGTGTTGTTGATTATGGCGTGGTTATCCGACGATCTCGCTACTCGGTTGATGGCGCTGGCCAACGAGTGGGGGATGCAGTCTCTCGTTGAGGCCCACAGCGGAGAAGAAGTTGACCGGGCGGTTGCTCTTGGTGCCGGCATCGTGGGCATCAACGCGAGGAATTTATCGACTTTCGAAGTCGACCCTTCCCTGTTCGCAACGCTGTTGCCGAGGATTCCTGAGGGCATTGTCACGGTCGCTGAGTCCGCTGTGGTGAATTCCCAGGATGTCACCCGGTACCGTGAGCATGGAGCACAGGCGGTGCTGGTCGGGGAAGCCCTCGTTACGGGCGCCGACCCAGAGCAGAGGGTGAAGGAGTTCGTAGCGGCATGAGCGCAAAACTATCCCTTGTTGAGGGACCTTATTACGGTGAATTCGGCGGAAGATTTGTCCCCGAATCTCTAGTGCACGCCCTGGATGAGCTCGAAGCGGCCTACCGCAGCGCGAAAGCAGACCCTGCTTTCCAGGCGGAACTGACCGAACTCCACAGGACCTACACCGGTCGGCCTTCCATCATCACTGAGGCGCATCGTTTTGCTGAGTATTGCGGTGGTGCTCGGATCTTTTTCAAGCGCGAAGACCTTAACCACACGGGCAGCCACAAGATTAACAACGTCCTGGGGCAGGCACTGCTGGCGAGGCGACTGGGTAAAACCAGGCTGATTGCTGAGACGGGAGCGGGCCAACACGGTGTCGCCACCGCAACTGCTGCTGCTCTCATGGGGATGAGTTGTGTTGTCTATATGGGGGAGGTTGATACCCAAAGACAGAGCCTCAACGTCGCCAGAATGAGACTGCTCGGAGCTGAAGTTGTCGCTGTCACCACGGGTTCCCGCACTCTCAAAGACGCAATCAATGACGCCATGCGGGACTGGGTTGCCAGCGTTGACACCACGCACTACCTGTTAGGAACAGTTGCCGGACCCCATCCGTTCCCGCTGATGGTCCGCGACTTTCACTCCATCATTGGCCACGAAGCTCGAGCTCAAATGCTGGAACTTACCGGGGCACTACCGACCGCCGTGACGGCATGCGTGGGTGGCGGGTCAAACGCCATGGGAATTTTCCATGCATTCCTTGACGATGACGACGTGAAGCTTGTCGGGTATGAAGCCGGCGGTGAGGGAGCAGATACGCCTCGCCACGCGGCGACTATCACGAAGGGCAAGCCAGGAATGCTGCACGGAGCGCGTTCTCTGATTCTTCAAGATGAAGACGGCCAAACTATTGAATCTCATTCAATTTCTGCCGGCCTGGACTACCCCGGTGTGGGGCCTGAACACGCGTGGTTGGCGGGATTGGGCCGTGCCACCTACGTGCCCATCACCGACGACCAGGCTATGCAAGCGCTCCGACTGCTCAGTCAAACCGAGGGAATCATTCCCGCGATTGAAACGGCACACGCATTAGCGGGAACGCAAATGCTCGGTCACGAACTGGGGGAGCACGCCACAATTCTGGTGTCTTTGAGTGGACGCGGCGATAAAGACATGGAAACCGCTGGACGGTACTTTGATTTGATCGATTCGGGCACTTCCTCATGAGCACGAGCGTTGCGGCGACCATTGCCCATCGGAAGGACTCGGGTGCAGGAACCCTCATCGCCTATTTGCCGCTGGGGTACCCAGACTTAGAAACCAGCATTGAGGCGTGCATCGCCGTCCTCGATGGCGGTGCAGACGTCCTCGAGTTAGGGGTTCCGTATAGCGACCCGCTGATGGATGGGGTTGTCATTGCGAAAGCAACACAGACCGCCCTCGAAGCGGGTTTCAAGCTTCACCAGATTTTTCCGGCTATTTCACGCATTACCCAGGCCACCAATAAACCCGTCCTCGTGATGACCTATTGGAATCCGGTCGTGCAATACGGAATCGAACGTTTTGCTACGGAGCTCAAGAATGCGGGCGGCGCAGGGCTCATCACCCCGGATTTGATTCCCGATGAGGCAGCAGAGTGGCTTGAGGTGTCTGATCGGCTCGAGCTGGAACGTGTTTTTCTTGCCGCACCGTCTTCCTCCGATGAAAGACTCGGAGCTTCAGCGCGCGTGTCTCACGGTTTTGTTTATGCCGTCTCCACGATGGGGATAACGGGAACCCGCGTGGACGTTGATTCCGCGGCCGAGCAGCTTGTAAAACGGATTTACGCGCAGGGAGCCACAGCGACATGCGTGGGTCTAGGAATCTCGACGGCTGACCACGTGCGCAACGTGGTGTCGTTCGCTGATGGAGCCATCGTCGGCTCCGCGCTGGTTAGAGCGTTAGGCGAAGGGGGGGTCGAGGCTGTTCGCACTCTGGCGAGTCAACTTGCCTCCGGCACCCAACGTAGCTAGTACCCTGGGAAACCCCGAGAGAGGCAATCATGGACTTTGGCGGTATTCCCAGCCCACCTGCAGAGTGGCGATCGTTCAACATCGGAGCGTGGCTCCGTGATGCTGGTCTTGAGTGGTTCGGTCTGAACCTCCAGCTGAACGCCTACGCTCTCTTTATCCTTCTGGGTATTGCCGCAGCACTGTGGGTGAGTAACCGGCGCCTCGTGGCGAGAGGTGCTGAGCCCTGGGTTGTGCTTGATATTGCCTTGTGGGCTGTTCCTCTGGGCATCCTTGGTGGGCGGCTTTACCACGTCATCACGCACCCCGCAGATTACTTTTATGAGGGTGCAAATCTGTTGCGCGTGTTCTACGTCTGGGAGGGCGGGCTCGCCATCTTTGGAGCAATCACGTTGGGTGCCGTAGGCGCCTTCATTGGCACCAGAAGGTCTGGTCTGAGATTTGGAGCTTATGTCGACGCTCTCGCACCCGGGCTGCTCATCGCGCAGGCAGTGGGGAGAATGGGCAACTATTTCAACCAGGAACTTTTTGGGGCTCCCACAGCTCTTCCTTGGGGATTGCAAATCGATCGTCCCAACGCGGCCATCCCCGTAGGTCTCCCAGAGGACACTCTTTTCCATCCCACTTTCGCCTATGAAATGATCTGGAACCTCCTCGGTGCCGCTGTGTTGATTTGGGTGGGGCGTCGCTTCACTTTGCAGTGGGGTCGCCTCTTGGGGTTATATCTCGTGTGGTATGGCATCGGCCGCGCCTTCCTCGAGACGCTCCGACTGGACCCAGCAGAGCTGCTGCTAGGTATTCGAGTCAACGTCTGGGGTTCGCTTGCGGCAATTGTGTTGGGCGTCATCATCGTGGTCGTCCAAGGCAGACGTCACCCAGGGTCCGAAGCTGGTCCCTACCGGTCCGGTCAGGAATGGGTACCCGAGCCTGGGGTAGACTCTGAGGACGATTATTTTGTTGTGACCGATGAATCCTCCTCGGATGATGACAAAGGCGTCGAACCTCCTGCCACAAGCCAGCCGGTTCGGTCGCCCTAAAGTTAGTTCCCCCTTTCCGGGCCACTGTCGTCCCCCTTCTTTGACTATTTCTAGGATGGTGACATGAGCGTACGCACGCCCTTTGAGCGTTGGAATTCTGCACCGGGCCCGATGGGGCTATATAACAATGAGCATGATCGCGATGCCTGTGGGCTCGCGATGGTTGCGACGCTGCGCGGAACTCCGGGCCACGACATTGTCGAAAAAGCCCTGGAAGCCTTGCGCAACCTGGAGCACCGCGGCGCGGTCGGCTCCGACGCGGGCACCGGGGATGGTGCGGGAATTATCACCCAGATTCCGGACACGTTCTTCCGATCAGTCGTTGATTTTGAGCTTCCCGCAAAAGGCCATTATGCGGCGGGTACCGCGTTTCTCCCCCTTGACGATGCAGCTCGAGCCGGTGAAAAAGCGGCGATTGAAGCCATTGCCCGTTCGGAGGGCCTTGACCCGCTGGGCTGGCGAGAGGTGCCCGTCAACCCCGAGATTTTGGGAGATCTTGCACGGAAGGCAATGCCTTTCTTCGAACAGCTTTTTGTGCAGTCCTCAGAGGCAGAGGGCGAGCCGTTGCGCGCGGGAATTGAACTAGATCGCCTCACTTTCCGTCTGCGCAAGCGTTGCGAACGCGAGCTGGGATCCTATTTTCCTTCCCTGTCTTCACGCACCATGATCTACAAGGGGATGGTGACGACACTCCAACTGGAGCCGTTCTACTCAGACCTTGGGAGCCCTGACTTCCACTCCACCCTTGCGCTGGTCCACTCGCGCTTTTCGACCAACACGTTCCCCTCCTGGCCTTTGGCGCAGCCGTTTAGGATGATTGCGCACAACGGTGAAATCAACACCATTAGGGCGAACCGAAACTGGATGCGGGCCAGGGAGTCCCAGCTTGCGTCGCCGTTGCTGGGAGACCTTGCACCTGTCCTGCCCATCGTTTCTGAGGGCGGATCTGATTCCGCATCGTTTGATGAGGTTGTGGAACTGCTCACCCTTTCGGGGCGGAGCTTGCCCCACGCCATCATGATGATGGTTCCTGAAGCCTGGGAGAACCAAACGGATATTGATCCCCATGTCCGTGACTTCTACGAGTACCACTCGATGATGATGGAACCGTGGGATGGCCCCGCGGCACTTGTCTTCACGGACGGATCTTTGGTCGGTGCGACCTTGGACCGCAACGGTCTTCGGCCCGGCCGCTATGTGATCACCTCCGATGGGCTCATCATCTTGGCGAGTGAAATCGGAGTGTTGGATGTTGATCCTTCGACGATTGTGCGCAAGGGTCGGTTGCGCCCGGGGTCGATGTTGCTCGCTGACACCGTCGAGGGTCGGCTTATCGAAGACCACGAGCTTAAACTGCAACTCGCTCATGAACAGCCCTGGGGGCAGTGGGTGAGAGACAACCGCATCGAACTTGCGAAGCTCCCGGAGCGTGAACATATTGTTCACACCCTCAGTTCTGTTCAGCGGCGCCAAAGAACCTTCGGATACACAGAAGAAGAAGTCCGTGTCCTGCTCGCACCTATGGGCGCGAACGGTGCCGAACCCCTGGGCGCTATGGGATCCGACACCCCGATCGCGGCTATTTCTGATCGGCCGCGTCTGCTTTTTGATTACTTCACTCAGCAGTTTGCTCAAGTCACAAACCCTCCGTTGGATTCCATTCGCGAAGAGGTTGTGACCTCCATGGCGAGCGGGCTGGGCCCCGAGCGCAACCTTCTGGATGCGACCCCGGCTCACGCCACCCAGGTGTCGCTTGATTTTCCCGTAATTGACAACGACGAGCTGGCCAAGATTGAGCACCTTCGCCTGCCGTCGGGGGAAAGCGCGTCGGAGACGCTTCATGGCATTTATCGCCTCGATGAGGGTCCCCGCGCCCTCGAATCTCGCCTAGCGGAACTCTGCTCGGAAGCAGACGAGGCAATCGCTCGCGGTGCACTGTTTCTCATCTTGAGCGACCGTGATTCCCATCAAGACTTGGCGCCGATTCCTTCTCTGCTGATGCTTTCCGCTGTTCACCACCACCTCATTCGCGGTTCCAAACGGATGCAAGTGGGAATTGTGGTGGAAAGCGGTGATGTCCGTGAGGTGCACCATGTTGCGCTTCTCATTGCTTTTGGGGCCTCTGCGGTCAACCCCTACCTAGCGATGGAAACGGTGGAACTGCTGGCCCGAAACGGCGCCATCGGAACGGTCACGCCTGAGCAGGCGGTGCGAAACGTTATTAAGGCTCTGGGTAAAGGCGTGCTTAAAATTATGAGCAAGATGGGGATATCCACCGTGTCCTCCTACGCCGGCGCGCAGGCGTTTGAAGCCATCGGGCTCAGCCGAGAGCTCGTGGAGACCTACTTCACCGGTACCACCACCGTTATCGGTGGTGTGGGACTCGAGATCCTCGCTCAGGAGAACGAATCGCGTCACCGCTTGGCGTACCCGATTGCACCGGGCGCTAACCCCCACGCGGGGCTTCCCGTCGGCGGGGAATATCAGTGGCGGAGGGAAGGTCCTCCGCACCTGTTTAATCCTGAAACGGTGTTCACTCTCCAACACGCCACTCGGAGCAAGCGCTTTGATGTCTTTCGCTCCTACACCCAGAGCGTTGACGATCAAGCCGAAAAATTGATGACGTTGCGAGGCCTCTTCCGGTTGCGGACCGAAAGCCGCACGCCCATTCCCCTCGAAGATGTTGAGCCGATATCGGCGGTTATTGCCCGATTCACCACGGGGGCCATGAGCATGGGCGCTATTTCTCCAGAAATGCATGAAACCCTCGCGGTGGCAATGAATGAGCTTGGCGCGAGAAGCAACACGGGCGAGGGAGGGGAATCACCCGAGAGGTTGAGGGACCCTAAACGCCGCAGCAAAATTAAGCAGGTCGCTTCCGGACGCTTCGGGGTGACCAGCTATTACCTCACCATGGCAGAAGACTTGCAGATCAAAATGGCTCAGGGGGCTAAACCGGGTGAGGGCGGGCAGTTGCCTGCCAACAAGGTGTACCCGTGGATTGCGACACTGCGCCACGGAACTCCCGGGGTGGGACTTATTTCACCCCCGCCACATCACGATATTTACTCGATCGAAGACCTGAAGCAACTCATTTTTGACCTCAAGCGCTCCAACCCCCAAGCCCGTGTTCACGTAAAACTGGTGAGTCAATCGGGGATTGGTGCCGTAGCAACCGGTGTGGCAAAGGCGAAAGCGGACGTCATTCTGATTTCCGGCCACGACGGTGGCACGGGGGCGAGCCCCCTGAACTCTCTGAAACACGCTGGGACACCTTGGGAAATCGGTTTGGCAGAAGCTCAGCAGACCCTTGCGGTGAACAACCTTCGCGGTCGCGTGACTGTTCAGGTTGATGGACAAATGAAGACCGGCCGTGACGTCATCATCGCAGCTCTGCTCGGGGCTGAAGAGTATGGTTTTGCCACCGCTCCCATGGTTGTCAGTGGCTGCATTCTGATGCGGGTGTGCCATCTTGACACCTGTCCAGTGGGTGTAGCCACCCAGAATCCCGAGTTGCGCAAGCGCTTCACTGGCACCCCGGAGTTTGTGAAGACGTTCTTTGAGTTCCTTGCCGAGGAGGTCAGGGAGTATCTTGCTGAACTGGGCTTTAGGTCCCTCGGCGAGGCCATTGGACAGGTGGGGTTGCTCGATGTTGACCGCGCCATTCACCACTGGAAGGCTGACGGTCTTGACCTCACCCCCATTCTTTCTAGCGCCCACGCACAAAAGGGAGTAGCACTCGCGCGTGTTGAAGGCCAAGACCACGAGCTGGAGAAACACTTTGACCAGACACTTATCGAGCTTGCCAAACCGGCACTTGAGTCCGGAACCCCGGTGAACATCAGCTTGCCTATTCGCAACACCGAACGAGCTGTGGGCACTCTTTTAGGGAACGCTGTCACCGTGAAATATGGTGAACATGGTCTTCCCAGCGACACTATTCGCATCTCCCTCAAAGGTGCTGCCGGGCAGTCTTTTGGGGCCTTTTTGCCCGGTGGGATAACCATGAGCCTGACGGGTGACGCCAACGATTACGTCGGCAAAGGTCTCTCTGGAGGGTCCCTCGTGCTCACCCCACAAGAAGGAACGGTCTACCCTCCAGAGCGCAACGTCATCGCCGGGAACGTCATCGGGTACGGTGCCACCTCCGGGACAATGTTCCTCTCGGGGGTAGTGGGGGAGAGGTTCCTGGTGCGCAACTCGGGCGCCACAGCCGTTGTGGAAGGTGTCGGAGATCACGCGCTCGAGTACATGACCGGAGGTCTCGCCGTCATTCTCGGCGAAACGGGGAGAAACTTAGGCGCAGGAATGTCCGGCGGGACGGCCTATGTGAGAAACCTTCGCATCGAGCGTCTTAACAGAGACGCCCGGGTTTCCGGGGAGTTAGAAGTGAGCCCGCTCGGCAGCGCTGATGCCCAAATCGTGCTGGACTTGCTTCGCACCCACGTCGAACTGACCGGGTCGCCGTTAGGCCAGCGAATGCTGCTGGACACGGAGACAACGCTGGCTGAATTCTCCAAGGTCACCCCGCGCGACTTCCAGGCCGTGCTGCGCACCACAGCGCAAGCAAGCGAAGAAGGACTTGACCTCGACGGTGACGTAGTGTGGGGACGGATTTTGGAGGCGACCGGTGGCTGATCCTCGAGGGTTTATGAAATACACCGAGCGCGAGCTCCCCGCTCGTCGCCCGGTTGAGGTGCGCATTGGCGACTGGCGCGAAGTGTACGGAGCAAAAGACTCCGCCACTGTGACTCGCCAGGCAAGCCGATGCATGGACTGTGGTGTTCCTTTTTGTCACGGGGGATGTCCGTTGGGCAACCTGATTCCGGAATGGAATGAGTTGGTGCGCCGAGGTGAAGGCAAAGCAGCGAGCGAGCGCCTTCATGAAACAAACAACTTCCCTGAGTTCACCGGGCGCCTGTGCCCCGCGCCGTGTGAGTCTTCCTGCGTTCTGGGAATTAACCAGCCTCCGGTCACGATAAAAAATATTGAAGTGTCGATCATCGACGACGCCTGGGCTAACGGGTGGGTTCAGCCGATTCCCCCGGATCGTTTGAGCGATAAAACCGTGGCTGTGGTGGGCAGCGGGCCTGCAGGTCTCGCCGCCGCGCAACAACTCACCAGGGTCGGTCACACGGTCGCCGTGTACGAGCGAGATGATCGCATTGGTGGTCTCTTGCGCTACGGGATACCGGACTTCAAGATGGAAAAGCGCCATCTTGAACAGCGTCTTGCCCAGATGCAAGCCGAGGGAACTCGTTTTCGTGCCGGCGTGGAAATCGGTGTCGATATCACCTGGGAAGAACTTCACGAGCGTTACGACGCCGTTGTGGTTTGCACCGGGGCAAACGTCCCGCGCGATATTGATGTCCCCGGAAGAGACCTTCTCGGCATTTACGCCGCGATGGACTACTTGACACCCTCCAACCGCGTCCAGGCTGGTGACGCCATCGCCACCCACATTACGGCCGAAGGCAAGCACGTCGTGATCTTGGGTGGGGGAGACACCGGTGCGGACTGTTTAGGCACGTCTCACCGTCAACTTGCGCTGTCAACCACCATGTTGGCCATTGGTACACAACCCCCCGACGAGAGAACCACCGCTACCCCGTGGCCGCTAGACCCCATTCTCTTTGGGGTTCAAAGCGCTCACGAAGAGGGAGGTACGAGGGAATTTCTTGCCACCACGGTGGGGTTTGTGGGCAACGATGCAGGCGAAGTGCGCGCTGTCGTGGTGGCCGAAACTGAGTATCGAGATGGCGGGAGGTTCCCGAAGCCGGGAACGGAACATGAAATTCCCGCTGATTTGGTGCTTTTAGCTTTGGGCTATCGGGGAGCCGAACACGGCGCCCTCACCAATGAATTGGGAATTGATGTGGACTCCCGGGGCAACCTCGGGCGCACCAAAGACTATGCAACGACCCGTGAGGGCGTATTCGTCGCCGGGGATGCGGGGCGAGGGGCCTCGCTCATCGTCTGGGCCATCGCAGAGGGACGCGCCGTTGCCGCACAAGTCGATGCTTATTTGGAAGGCGCTACGCTATTACCCGCGCCCGTTGGCGCATTTGATCGTCCCCTCCACGCCTAAATACAAGGACACTATGAGACGCGCCAAAATTGTCGCAACCTTAGGGCCGGCCACCGCCAGCTACGACAACATCAAGGCATTGTTGGACGCCGGTGCGAATGTGCTTCGCATGAACCTTTCTCACGGCTCACATGATGTTCACGAAGAAATTTACGCCAACGTCCGCCGGGCGGCGGAGGACACCGGCAGGCCGATTGGGGTCCTCGTGGATCTGCAAGGCCCCAAAATCCGCCTGGAAAAGTTTGTCGATGGGCCCCACGAGCTTCGTGACGGGGATATCTTCACCATCACCACCCGAGACGTCGAAGGCACCAAAGACCTGGTGGGCACTACTTATAAGGGGCTTCCCGGAGATGTGAACCCGGGGGATACGCTGCTTATTGACGATGGCAAGATTCGCTTGGAAGCGGTGAGTTCAGGGTCGCAAGACATTGTCACCAGGGTCATCGTCGGCGGAACAGTGTCCAATAATAAGGGCATCAACCTGCCCGGTGTGGCCGTTTCTGCTCCCGCGCTTTCGGAGAAAGACGAAGACGACTTGCGGTGGGGTCTTGCCCTGGGATGCGATTTTATTGCGCTAAGTTTCGTGCGCAGTGCGGCTGATGCGACGCGAGTTCGTGAAATTATGCGCGAAGAGGGGCGCACGTGCCCCATTATTGCCAAGATTGAGAAGCCTGAAGCTGTGGAGGCGCTCGAAGAAATAATTGACGCCTTTGACGGAATCATGGTTGCCCGCGGGGACTTAGGTGTTGAGCTTCCTCCCGAAACAGTTCCTATCGTCCAAAAAACTGCCATCGAGTTGTGTCGCAAAATGGCGAAGCCTGTGATTGTGGCTACTCAAATGCTGGAGTCGATGATCGACTCACCCGTCCCTACTCGGGCGGAAACCTCCGACGTCGCTAACGCGGTGCTTGATGGTGCCGACGCTGTCATGCTCAGCGGCGAAACGAGTGTGGGCCACTTCCCCGCGGTGACTGTGGCGACGATGGCACGAATTCTTGAGTCTTCTGAAGTCCATGGTTTGAATCGAATTCCTGCACTCGGCACAAAACCTCGCACGCAAGGCGGCGCTATTACGTTGGCGGCCGCTGAGGTGGCGGAGTTTGTGGAAGCCAAATACCTCTGTGTTTTCACCGAATCTGGCGATTCTGCGCGACGAATGGCGCGGTTGCGTTCGCCCATTCCCATGTTGGCTTTCACGCCTTCTGAAGAGGTGCGGAGGAAAATTTCTTTGACCTGGGGAATCGATTCGTTTGTGGTACCCCGAGTGTCCCACACGGATGCGATGTATCCACAGGTCGATGAGACGCTGCTGTCCCACGGTCTAGCTGAAGTGGGGGACCGAGTCGTGGTGATTTCTGGTTCCCCTCCAGGGACCCCCGGTTCGACCAATGACCTTCGAGTCCACATCGTGGGAGACGCCAAACAAGGCGCCGCACCCGTGTGGCAAGGCGAGCGATGAATTTTTTGTGCCGGATGTGGGACTTGAACCCACACGTCCTTTCGGACAAAGCATTTTGAGTGCTCCGCGTCTGCCATTCCGCCAATCCGGCCTGTCGCACCCAGGTGCGTCCCCTGACCATACCGTAGGCTCCCCACGTGAGTGAAAACGACACTAAGCCTCAAGGTAAAAGACGGGTCGTTGTTGCCGAGGATGAGTCTCTCATTCGGATTGACATCGTAGAGACCCTCGAGGACAACGGGTTCGAGGTGGTAGGTCAGGCCGCGGACGGTGAAAAAGCTGTCGCCCTGGTCGAAGAGCTACGCCCGGACCTCGTGGTGATGGACGTGAAAATGCCGCTACTTGACGGAATATCTGCTGCCGCCATCATTTCGAAGAAAAAGCTCGCTCCTGTGGTGCTCCTCACGGCGTTCTCCCAAAGGGAATTGGTTGAGCGCGCCGCCGAAGCGGGCGCTCTTGCCTATGTGGTGAAACCTTTTACCCCCAGTGACCTCATTCCGGCCATTGACATCGCTCTGTCGCGCTACCAACAAATTGAAGCGCTTGAGGACGAAGTGTCCGATCTCGCCGAGCGGTTAGAGACCCGCAAAGTTCTTGACCGTGCGAAGGGCATCCTGAACAACACGATGGGGTTGCCCGAACCCGAAGCTTTCCGGTGGATTCAAAAAGCGTCCATGGACCGCAGGTTGACGATGCGAGAAGTGGCCCAGACGGTCATCGACCAGTTGGCGGAAAAGTCGGACAACCCAGATATCTAGGTTCTTTGATCGGCCAGGAAGTTCGTCATACGCACGGTGGAGAGACGGTTGCCCGCCTCATCGCGCATCGTTATCTGGTGGGTTGCAAGGCTTCGGCCCAGAGATAGCGCCTCGCACGTTGCGGTGACTACGCCCTCTCTTATCGCTTTTGAGTGTGTGGCATTAATCTCAATCCCGACCGCGATACGTCCTGGCCCAGCATGGATGGCCGAGGACATAGAGCCGAGAGATTCCGCGAGGACCACATGCGCTCCTCCGTGGAGTAACCCCACCACTTGACGGTTTCCCTCCACCGGCATCGTCGCAACAGAATGCTCCGCGGACAGTTCGAGAAATTCGATCTCCATTTTCCGAGCGAGTTCGCCCCCGCCTGTGGCAATGAGGCGTTCGACGAGTTCGGGGTCCATGTCAGGGGGGAAAATGGGCATCCTGGCTCCTTGGCAGTGTGGTGCGCCCGCTAGGCTGACGCTGTGATCAACAAGCCTACCTTGATGGTTATTGACGGCCATTCTCTTGCTTTTCGGGCCTTCTATGCCCTCCCCTTGGAGAACTTTCGCACCCCAGAGGGTCAGTACACCAACGCCATCCACGGATTCATTTCGATGTTTCTTGGCTTGCTGAAAAAGGAAAACCCCACCCACGTGGCGGTGGCCTTTGACCTCTCACGGTTTTCTTTCCGCACCCGCATTTACCCCGAATACAAGGGCACCAGGGGGGAAACACCCCCAGAGTTCATCGGTCAAGTACCCCTTTTGCAAGAAGCGTTGCACGCCATGGGAGTCATCACCTTGACCAAAGAGGATTACGAAGCGGACGACATTCTTGCAACACTTGCCCACCGGGGCGCCACAGAGGGCTTTAACGTCCTGGTCGTCTCCGGAGACCGAGATACGTTCCAGCTTGTTAATGACAATGTCACTGTGCTGTATCCCAGCGCTCGAGGCGTGTCCGAACTCAAGCGTTACACCCCGGCGGCGGTAGTAGAGCGCTATGGGGTTCGACCCGAGCAATACCCCGACATTGCGGCGCTAGTGGGCGAGACGAGCGACAATCTCATTGGAATTGACAAGGTCGGAGAGAAAACCGCTGTCAAATGGATAACTCAGTTTGGGTCGTTGGACGCTGTGCTTGCCGCAGCAGAGGACATCCCCGGCGTGGTGGGTAATAACCTCCGGGAGCAAAAGGACCGCGCCATCTTGAACCGACAGCTCAACCACCTGTTGACTGATGTCGAGCTCGATGTCACCCTCGCACGGTTAACGCGAGGAGCTATCGACGCAGACGCGGTGAAAACTGTCTTTGGGAAACTTGCGTTTCGCACCCTCACCGACCGGGTGCTGACAATGGCAGGCGGCGCGAGCGAACACAAGCCGGCAGAAACCGCGCCTGCATCGGCTGAGCTTCCCGACGAAGTCACCCTGGTTGATGAGGAACTGGAGCGGTGGCTCGCGGACCATGAAGACACTCCTCTGGGGGTGAGTGTTCGAACGAGTCAGGGCATCATCTCCGAAGTGGGCATCGCTCACGCGGACCAGGCGCTTCGCGTTCCTTGGATTGACGGGAGCAAAGACCATGAGCCTCTGGTGCGAGCCCTCGGAGGAGACTCCCATCAGTGGGTGTTCTTTCACGCCAAGCCCGCGCTGACCGCTCTAGCCGCGGTGGGCATCACGAGCCTCACCCCGTCAGGGGATGGCTACCTGGCCGCATGGCTCCACAATCCTGCTTCCAAAACAAAATCTTTTGTCGGAGTGGTGGCAGAGGTTCTGGGTGTGGACCTGCCGACCCCGCGTGAGGACCAGCTGATCCCTGAAGACGCTCCGGCCGGTGTGGGAGTGGAAGCGTGGTGTGCGTTGGGGGTGTGGACCCAGTTGTCCTCCCAGCTTGATAAGGGAAGTCTCGAAGTTCTTCACTCGATGGAACTGCCCCTGGTCCCGATCCTCTCCGCCATGGAACGCAGGGGCATCGGCAGCGACAAGGTGGAACTTGAGGTGCTGGAACAGGGCCTTGCTCGTGACGTCGCTAGCCACGAGGTCGGCGCTTTTGCGGCCCTGGGTCACGAGGTCAATTTGGGTTCTCCCAAACAGCTCCAGGCTGTTCTATTCGACGAGTTGAACATGCCCAAAACCCGTGCCACGAAAACCGGGTTCACCACCGATGCGGCGGCATTGGGGGACCTGCAGCGGACCAACCCTCATCCTTTTCTGGATGCCCTACTCCTGCACCGGGACGCCACCAAGCTGCGACAGATTGTGGAGGGCCTGAAGACCGCGGTGCAACCAGATGGTCGGCTTCACACCAGCTTTGACCAAACGGGGACAAGTACCGGTCGTCTGTCGTCATCGGATCCTAATTTGCAGAACATTCCCGTCCGGACCGACATGGGACACCGCATTAGGGCCACGTTTGTGGCCCAACAGCCCGCCGAGGCACTTCTCACCGCTGACTATTCCCAGATAGAGATGCGGATTATGGCGCACCTGTCCGGAGATGAGGCCCTCATTGAGGCATTCCACGCCGGCGAGGACCTCCACAGGTTTGTCGGCGCCCGTATTTTCTCTGTAGACCCAGACGCCGTCACGCCTGAGATGCGCACGAAAGTGAAGGCGATGAGCTATGGACTCGCCTACGGGCTCTCTGCCTTCGGACTCGCTAAGCAACTGAAAATTCCTACCGGCGAAGCTAAAGACTTGATGACCGAATACTTCCGACGGTTTGGAAAGGTCAGAGATTACTTGCGAGGCGTGGTGGAACAAGCGGTCAAAGATGGGTACACCGAAACAATCTTTGGCCGTCGCCGACCGTTCCCCGAGTTAGCTTCCCCCAACCGGATTGTCCGCGAGGCTGCTGAACGCGCGGCATTGAATGCCCCTATTCAGGGTTCGGCCGCCGACATCATCAAACGCGCGATGATCGCCATTGGAGTCCGTATGAGGGACGCGTCGCTCGAGTCGACCATGATTCTCCAGGTCCACGATGAGCTTCTCTTCGATGTGATGCCGGGGGAGCGAATGATCCTGGAAAACATCGTGGTGGAGGAAATGAGTGGCGCTGCGTCCTTAGCGGTACCCCTCGATGTCCAGCTGGGTTGGGGATCCCAGTGGGATGAGGCCGCCCACTAGGGTTTGGTTATCTTCCAGGCCCAGGGATACACTGATGACTTGCCCTCCGGGGCTTTTTGTCCTGTCCGCGTGTTGCCCTTCACCCGTTGGGTAACCCTAGTAGAAACGCCTAACCCCTACCTCTATGACAACTGACACAACCGCCGGTCCTAAGCAAATCGCCATTAACGATATTGGCAGCGCCGAGGATTTCCTGGCCGAAGTAGAAAAAACACTGAAGTTCTTCAATGACGGAGACCTTATCGAAGGTACCGTTGTCAAGATTGACCGCGATGAGGTTCTCCTCGATGTCGGCTACAAAACTGAGGGTGTTATTCCCTCCCGTGAGCTCTCCATTAAGCACGATGTCGACCCGTCCGAGGTTGTCAGCGTGGGAGACGCCATTGAGGCCCTCGTCCTCCAGAAGGAAGACAAAGAAGGGCGTCTTATTCTCTCCAAGAAGCGCGCCCAGTATGAGCGCGCGTGGGGAGATGTAGAGAAAATCAAGGAAACCGATGGAGTGGTAACCGGTACCGTGATCGAGGTCGTCAAAGGTGGCCTCATCGTCGACATCGGTCTGCGTGGATTCCTTCCTGCATCGCTTATCGAACTTCGTCGTGTTCGCGACTTGACCCCATATCTGGGACAAGAGGTCGAAGCCAAGATTGTCGAACTGGATAAGAACCGGAACAACGTTGTCCTTTCCCGCCGTGCCCTCCTGGAGGAAAGCCAGAGCCAAAACCGCTCAAGCTTCCTTGAAGGTCTGGTCAAGGGACAGGTCCGTAAGGGTGTTGTTTCGTCCATCGTGAACTTTGGTGCCTTCGTTGATCTCGGCGGAGTAGACGGCCTCGTGCACGTCTCCGAACTGAGCTGGAAGCACATCGAACATGCCAGCGAAGTTGTTGAGGTCGGTCAAGAAGTCACCATCGAGGTGCTCGAGGTTGACATGGAACGCGAACGCGTATCCCTCTCCCTCAAAGCAACCCAAGAGGACCCATGGCAGGTCTTCGCCAGAACCCATGCAATCGGTCAGATTGCCCCGGGTGCTGTCACGAAATTGGTGCCCTTTGGTGCTTTCGTGCGCGTTGCTGATGGAATCGAGGGTCTCGTTCACATCTCGGAGCTCTCCGACAAGCACATTGAACTGGCCGAGCAGGTTGTGTCGACCACTGATCAGGTCTTCGTCAAGATCATTGACATCGATCTGGAACGTCGTCGGATTTCGTTGTCCATCAAACAGGCCAATGAGGGCGTCGACGCGGAAGGCACCGAGTTCGATCCCGCGCTCTACGGCATGCCCACCGAATATGACGACAAAGGTAACTACGCCTACCCCGAAGGCTTCAACGTCGAAACGGGTGAGTGGAGCGAAGGCTTCGATGACCAACGCAAGGTCTGGGAGCAGCAATACGCTGACGCTCAAACTCGCTGGCAGTCTCACAAAGTCCAGGTTGCCCACATGGCCGCCATGGTTATCGTTCCTGTCGAAGCTGTTCAGGGCGAAAGCGACACTGCTGCCGCGAGCCAGGCTCCGGAAGAGCAAGCAGGAACTCTGGCAGACGACGAAGCATTGGCCGCCCTGCGCGACAAGCTCATCGGCTCTTCAGAATAGTAATAGACTAAAGATGCTGTGGCCCCGCCTTCGTGGCGGGGCCACAGTTCGTTAAGGCTGGGTAAGGTGTGACCATGACGGTGGTGGCGCTGACAGGCGGAGTGGCGGCGGGGAAATCGACTGTTGCGGACGTTCTGCGCTCTCTGGGCACCATCGTGATTGACGCGGATGTCCTTGCGCGCCAAGCGCTGGCCGCAGGATCCCCCGGGCTCTCACTCGTCGTCGCCCGATTCGGTGACGATGTGTTGCTCCCTGGCGGAGACCTCAATCGTGAGGCGCTGGGAACGCTGGTGTTTGCCGATTCTGGCGCGCGCGGTGAATTAAACGCGATTGTGCATCCTGAGGTGAGACGGCTTTATCAGGAAGAGGTGATGCGCACCGAAGAAAGTCACCCCGGAAAAGTCCTTGTTTATGATGTTCCCCTCCTTGCCGAGGCGAGGGATCCCGGAGAGTTCGATCTTGTCGTGGTGGTCGACGCGAGCGCTGATATTAGGCGGGAGCGATTGCAGAGGTTCCGGGGTTTGTCAGCAAAACAGGCTCAAGCCCGTCTTGACGCTCAAGCGAGTGATGATGAACGACGGGCCCTCGCTGACGTGGTGATTGATTCGAGTGGCTCGATTGAAGATACCCGGAGTGCTGCCCGAGAACTCTTTCACGCTCTTGCTCTGGCATGGCCTGACCAGTTGGCGACCGTGCCAAAACATTTCCCCAGACGTGCCCTCTAGGGTGGGGTAAATGGATTCGACCCGCGCTTTTCGGCCTTTTGAGGTTGTCAGCGACTACACGCCCAGCGGAGACCAGCCCCGTGCACTGGATGAGCTCGAGGGGCGAATGCGGGCGGGAGAAAACGATGTTGTGCTCCTCGGCGCTACCGGCACAGGGAAGTCAGCGACGACCGCGTGGCTTATTGAACGACTTCAACGCCCGGCGCTCGTCCTGGCTCACAACAAAACCTTGGCCGCACAATTGGCCACCGAACTCAGGGACATGCTTCCTCACAACGCGGTGGAGTATTTCGTGTCCTATTACGACTATTACCAGCCCGAGGCCTATGTTCCCCAGACGGACACCTTCATCGAGAAAGACAGCTCTGTTAACGCAGAAGTGGAGCGACTTCGGCATTCAACCACAAACTCTCTGCTGAGCCGACGCGACGTTGTTGTCGTTTCGACCGTGTCCTGTATCTACGGGTTGGGCGCCCCCGAAGACTATTTCGAGGCCATGGTGTCCCTGCAGGTGGGGCAGAAAATTAGCCGTGAAGAACTCATCAAGGCGTTTGTGCAGATGCAATATCAACGCAACGACATTGCTTTTGAGCGCGGCACTTTCCGCGTCCGGGGTGACACCATCGAAATTATCCCGGTGTACGAGGAACTTGCCCTCCGTATAGAAATGTTTGGCGATGAAATCGATTCGTTGAGTTCTTTGCACCCACTGACGGGGGAAACACTGTCGCAGCAAGAGACCATCAGCGTGTTTCCTGCCACCCACTATGCGGCGTCACCCGAGACCATGAAACGCGCCGTGGGGACGATTCGGGAAGAACTTGCGTTGCGGGGGAGCGAGCTTGAACGGGGTGGCAAGCTCCTAGAGGCACAGCGCGTTCGGATGCGCACCACCTATGACTTAGAAATGATGGAGCAACTGGGCTTCTGCTCCGGCATTGAAAACTACTCCCGACATATTGATGGCAGGCTCCCTGGCGAAGCGCCCAGCTGTTTGATTGACTACTTCCCCGAAGACTTCCTCACCGTGATTGACGAATCCCACGTGACCGTCCCTCAAATTGGGGGGATGTCTGCCGGGGATGCCTCTCGCAAGAGAACCCTGGTGGAACATGGTTTCCGCCTCCCCAGCGCGCTCGATAACCGGCCTTTACGCTGGGATGAGTTTCTTGCTCGGACTGGGCAGAAACTCTATCTTTCCGCCACCCCGGGCCCTTACGAGTTGGGGGTCGCTGACGGGGTGGTCGAGCAGATCATTCGGCCCACGGGACTCGTTGACCCCCAGATTGTGGTGAAACCGGTGGAAGGTCAGATTGATGACCTGCTGGAGCAGATACGGCTGCGTGCAGGGCGCAACGAACGTGTTTTGGTCACCACATTGACGAAGAAAATGTCGGAGGACCTGACCGATTATCTGGATGACGCCGGGGTCAAGGTTCGCTACCTTCACTCCGATGTTGACACTCTGCGCAGAATTGAACTTTTGACCGAGCTTCGAGCAGGAGTATTCGATGTTCTGGTCGGAATTAACCTCCTGCGAGAGGGACTCGACCTTCCCGAGGTCTCTCTGGTATCCATTTTGGACGCGGACAAAGAGGGATTCCTGCGCTCCTCGACCTCGCTGATTCAGACCATCGGGCGTGCCGCTCGCAACGTGTCGGGTGAAGTGCACATGTATGCGTCCAAAATAACGCGGTCCATGGCTCAGGCCATTGAAGAAACGGATCGGCGTCGGGAGAGGCAAGTTGCCTACAACCTGGAGAACAACATCGACCCGACACCGTTGCGCAAAAAGATTGCCGACATCACCTCGGTCCTCGCCCGGGAGAAAGCGGATTCCGAGGACCTTTTGGCAGGGGTCAAAAATTCGGCAGGCGAGGGGTACTCCAGGCAGCGGGTTCTCAAAAGTGGACCTGACGAGCTGGGCGGAATTATCATGACTCTGACAGATCAGATGATGCAAGCCTCGGGCGAACTGAAATTTGAGCTGGCCGGCAAGTTGCGTGATGAAGTTCGAGAGCTCAAAAAGGAGCTACGGGAGATGACCCAGGCGAAGGCGTAGCGACCCCCAGCGCACAGCTTCCCTTCTCTAGACTGCTGGGGTGCCTATAGAACAACCGAAGACCGAGTCCGTCCTTCACGTCAAGGGCGCGAGGGTCCACAACCTCAAAAACGTCGATGTCACCATCCCTCGCAACTCCCTTGTGGTCTTCACGGGGCTGTCTGGCTCAGGCAAGTCATCCCTCGCCTTTGACACGATTTTCGCCGAAGGCCAGCGCCGATATGTGGAGTCGCTTTCCGCCTACGCTCGGCAATTCCTGGGTCAAGTAGACCGTCCCGACGTTGACGTCATCGAGGGGCTCAGCCCTGCGGTGTCGATTGACCAAAAATCGACTAACCGTAACCCCAGATCGACTGTCGGCACGATCACCGAAATCTATGACTACCTGCGGCTGCTCTGGGCAAGAACAGGCATCCCGCACTGCGTGGAGTGCGGTCAAACCATTGCTCGCCAGAGCGTCCAGAGCATCGCGGACACCATCATGACGAGGGCTGAGGGATGGCGGTTTCAAATCCTCGCTCCCATCGTTGTGGGCAGAAAAGGCGAATTTGTCGATCTTCTTCGCAGTCTCAACTCTCAGGGGTACGCCAGGGCGCGTATTGACGGCGAGATTGTCACTCTGTCTGAAGCACCGAAGCTTGCCAAAACAAAGAAACACGACATCGATGTGGTCATCGACCGGTTGGTGATGGGCACAGACATTCTGGGCCGCCTCACGGATTCTCTGGAAACCGCTCTGAAACTTGCCGATGGCACCGTCACCCTTCACGGTGTTGATGACGACAGTCATCAAACATTTAGCGAACGTCTGTCGTGCCCGAGTGGCCACACGGTCTCGTTGACCGAAGTGGAACCCCGGACCTTTTCCTTCAACTCACCCTTTGGCGCCTGTCCTGGCTGCTCTGGACTGGGCTTCACGATGGCCGTTGATCCCCAGATGGTTATCGGCGACTCTGAACTCAGTATTGCCAAAGGTGCGATCAGGCCGTGGACTCAAGCCGGGAAAGGCCTGTATGGCTACTTCCATAACCTGTTGTCAAGCTTGGCGGATGAGTTAGAGTTCGACCTTGACGCGCCCTGGAGTTCCCTCACCGAGGAGGTCCAGCAGGCGGTGTTGCGCGGCAACAACTTCGAACTAACCGTGCGGTATCGCAACCGCTTCGGTCGCGATGTGAAGTACTCCAGCGGCTTTGAAGGGGTAATTCCCTACATCGAAAGAAAGTTTCACGAAACCGACAGCGAATGGAGTAAGCAGCGATTCGCCGATTATCTGCGCGAAATTCAATGTGGAGACTGCTCCGGCAAGCGCTTGAAGCCGGAAATTCTTGCCGTCACCGTGAACGGTGCGTCCATCTCCGACGTGGCTGACATGAGTCTCGATGGAGCGTTTGAGTTCATGGCGGGTTTGCAGCTTTCCGAGCGTGACAGCGCGATTGCAGAGCCGATTCTCCGGGAAATCCGAGCTCGACTAGAGTTCCTCCTCGAAGTGGGCTTGAGCTATCTGAGCATGGCCAGAGCTGCCGGCAGCCTGTCGGGGGGAGAAGCGCAGCGCATCCGCCTAGCGACACAGATCGGCTCTGGCCTGACCGGGGTCCTTTACGTCTTGGATGAGCCCAGTATTGGTCTTCACCAGAGAGATAATCGACGTCTCATAGACACCCTGATAAAGCTCAGAGACCTCGGAAATACGCTCATTGTCGTCGAACATGACGAAGAGACAATCCAGACCGCAGACTGGATTGTCGATATTGGCCCAGGTGCAGGCGAATTTGGTGGGGAAGTGGTCCATTCGGGGTCTCTTGCGTCTTTACTCAAGGAAAAGAGATCGCTGACCGCCGGTTATCTCAACAAAACCATTACGGTTGTCGAACCGCGGCCTAAGCGTGTGGTGGACCATGCGCGAGTGTTGCGTATCGAAGGCGCAAGGGCCAACAACCTCCAAGATGTCACCGTGGATATCCCCCTCGGCGTTGTTGTCGCCGTGACAGGGGTGAGTGGTTCCGGCAAATCCTCACTGATTAACGACATTTTGTACCGTTCCTTGGCTAACACCTTGAACGGGGCCCGCCACGTTCCTGGCCTGCACACCCGCATTCGCGGCATTGAAGAGCTCGACAAGATTGTTCACGTCGACCAGGCGCCGATTGGACGCACCCCGCGTAGTAACCCGGCGACCTATACCGGTGTCTTTGACAAAATCAGAGCGTTGTTTGCGGAGACGGTCGAAGCGAAAATTCGCGGTTACCTGCCGGGGCGTTTTAGCTTCAACGTCAAGGGCGGTCGATGCGAGCATTGTTCAGGAGATGGCACAATCACCATTGAGATGAATTTCCTGCCCGACGTCTATGTTGATTGCGAGGTTTGCCACGGCGCCCGCTACAACCGAGAAACTTTGCAGGTGCACTACAAAGGTAAAACGATTGCGGATGTACTCAACATGCCCATCGATGAGGCAACCGCCTTTTTTGAGCCGATTTCGTCGATTCACCGGTTCCTCAAAACGTTGGTTGACGTGGGCCTGGGATATGTTCGCCTGGGTCAAAGTGCCACGACGCTTTCCGGTGGTGAGGCGCAGCGCGTGAAGCTCGCAACAGAGCTCCAGCGCCGGTCCACCGGTCGGACGATTTACGTGCTCGATGAACCCACCACGGGCCTCCATTTTCACGACGTGAAAAAGCTTCTTGATGTCTTGCAAGGCCTCGGGGATAAAGGCAACACCGTCGTCGTTATTGAGCACAACCTCGACGTGATTTCCGCCGCTGATTGGGTCATAGATTTGGGACCTGAGGGTGGCGCTGGCGGTGGCATGGTCGTAGCTACGGGTACTCCCGCGGACATCGCTGCTCACAAGAGCTCGTACACAGGTGCTTTTTTGGCAGAGGTACTGGCCTAGGAAACCCATGGTGAAACGCCACGATTGGCAACCCGAGACATCAGATATTCCGGCAACCCCCGGGGTGTACCGGTTTCTTGATGATCACGGGCGGGTCCTCTACGTGGGCAAGGCGAAGAACTTACGTTCTCGGCTCACGAGCTATTTTCAGAGGCCGGAAGCTCTCCATGAGCGCACAAGACGAATGGTCAGCACCGCCAGAAACGTTGACTGGACGCTTGTACCCTCTGAGAGGCAAGCGCTGCACCTGGAGTACCTCTGGATTAAACAGTTTCACCCCGAGTTCAATGTCCGGTTTCGGGACGACAAACAGTACCCCTACCTCGTCGTTACCCTCGAAGAGGACATCCCGCGGGTATTTCTGGCGCGCCGACGAGGCATCAAAGGCGCTCGATACTTTGGTCCGTTCCCGACTGCTCATGCACTGCGCGACACCCTGTCCACCATCCTCAAGGCGTTCCCCGTGCGGTCGTGTTCCCAGACGACCTACCTCAAAGCCCAAAGGCAGGGACGCCCGTGCCTTTTGGGGGACATTGGGAAGTGTGCTGCGCCCTGTGTAGGGCGCGTCACGCCGGCCGAGCACAAATCCCTCGCGGTGTCGCTCGCGTCCTTTATGGCTGGGCGCGATGGGGATGTGACCGCGGTACTCACCCGCAGCATGGAATTGGCCGCTAAGGATTTAGAGTTTGAACGCGCTGCCAGATTGCGCGATCGCTTAGAAGCAATATCCACCATTTTGCAGGGAAACACGATGGTGCTCTCCGAGGACCTTGACGTCGATATCTTCGGTCTTGCCTCCGATGCGCTGGTCGCCGCCGCTCACGTGTTTCGTGTCCGAGGGGGACGCATTCGAGGAGCCAAAGGGTTTATTGTCGAAACGCCCTCTGATGAGGGTGAGGACGCGCTGAATGAAATGATTCTGCGCGATGGCTTTGACGATGAAGTTCCCGCTCGACTGGTTATTGTCCCCTCATTGCCGGGAGATGTCGAGGCATGGGAAGCCCAACTCACCTCTGTCCGCGCGGACGCGGGGGAGAAAGGGTCGGTGAAAATCAAGAAGGCGTCCAGGGGAGAACTAGCCACCCTGCAGGGCACCGTGATGATGAATGCCTCCCACACCCTTCAGGGATATCTTTCGCGCCGCACGAGTGACCCGAACACTCGGTCTCGGGCACTTGCGGAGATTCAGAGCATGTTGGGATTAGCGGAGGCACCCCTTCGCATGGAGTGCTTCGACGTTTCTCATCTGGGCGGAGACAACCCGGTCGCCTCGATGGTCGTGTTTGAAGACGGACTGCCCCGGAATGATTACTTCCGGCGGTTCGCCATCCGTGATGTTCGAGACGACACTGAAGCCATCCACCAGGTGATTTCCCGGCGCGCAGCTCGCTTGGTAGCCGTCGATGACGGGTCAGAGTCTGCGCGGGGTTTTCGCTATCCGCCGGGCCTCATTGTGGTGGATGGTGGCGTGCCTCAGGTGAATGCGGCACAGCGCGCACTCCGCGAGGCGGGGCTCTCTATTCCCGTGTGCGGGCTGGCGAAGAAGTTGGAAGAGGTGTGGCTGCCTGGCGAGGCGTATCCGTTGATTTTTCCGCGGAACAGTGAAGCCTTGTTCTTGCTCCAACGCATGAGAGACGAGTCTCACCGGGTGGCTATCACCTACCAACGCTCCACCAGGCGACGATC
>CAYUJX010000001.1:12696-17659 GCA_964445125.1 uncultured Microbacteriaceae bacterium | reverse complement strand
GCCAGCGATGTGGTGTTGGATCTGTCCCACGACGCGGGTATTCAAGTGCTGTTCCTTGATTCCACCGATGACATTCTGGTGCGACGGTTTGAGCAGGTGCGCCGTCCGCATCCTCTGCAGGAGCAAGGAACCCTCCTTGATGGAATCGCTCGTGAACGAGTCGTAATGGGCGCGATTCGTGAACGAAGCGACCTCGTGATTGATACTTCAGAAATGAACATTCACCAGCTGACAACCGCGGTGAAAACAGCGTACGGCGAACCGGGACAGGCGACGACCCGTCTGACGGTGATGAGTTTCGGCTTCAAATACGGCGTGCCCACGGATGTTGACATGGTTGCAGATATGCGGTTTCTACCCAATCCGTATTGGCAGGAAAACCTGAGGGAATCTTCTGGCAAAGATGAGGCTGTGCGGAACTACGTCACGACAAATCCGTCGGCGAAGCAGTTCCTCGAGCACTACGAAAAGGCTCTCCACATCGTCCTAGAAGGCTACGTCAGTGAGAATAAGACGTACGCAACCCTTGCGATAGGGTGTACCGGTGGCAAGCATCGCTCTGTGGCGATGGCCGAAGAAATAGTGGCCCGTCTCGGGTCCCGACAAGACATCCAAGTCTCGGTGAAGCACCGTGATTTGGGTCGCGAATAGGGTCCCTTAGTATGCATTCACTCACGGTTGCTGTGAAAGACGAGCTTGTTTCGCTCCCCACCGAGGGCACGAGCCAGCGGATAGCAGAACTCGCTACTATTCTCCGTTTTGCCGGCGGCCTGCACGTCATTGGCGGACACCTCGCCGTTGAAGTTGAACTCGATCACCTCGAAGCGGCGAAAAGGGTCCGTCGTGATATTCGGGATATTTTTGGCATGGCAACCGATGCCGCTGTCATGCAACCCTCGGGAAACCGCACCCACCCGCTGTATGTTGTGCGGGTGCGACAGGGCGGTGAGACCCTGGCTCGACAAACAGGCCTCCTCGATTCCCGCAAACGACCGGTACGAGGCCTCTCGAACAAGCTCACGACGTCACCGGTGGGAGATCTTGCCGCCATTTGGCGGGGCGCTTTTCTTGCCAGTGGATCCATTAGCGAACCGGGGCGTTCGGCGGCCATTGAAATTGTGGCCCCGACCGGAGAAACCGCGATGGCCATGGTCGGCATTGGTGCGCGCATTGGGATTGCTGCTAAAGCTCGCGAAGTTCGCATGGCGCACCGCGTCATGGTTCGAGATGGCGACGCGATTTCGGACCTACTTGTCCGCATGGGGGCACCCGGCGCGGTAGGGGAGTGGGAGAAGCTTCGCCACAGGCGAGAAGTGCGCGCGACAGCAAATCGACTGGTGAACTTTGACGACGCCAATCTGCGTCGGTCCGCACAGGCCGCAGTGGCGGCGTGCGCGCGGGTACAACGGGCACTGGAACTGCTGGGAGAAGACATTCCCGATCATTTGCTCTACGCCGGCACTCTTCGCCTCGAGCACCGTGATGCCAGCCTCGACGAGTTGGGTCACCACGCTGATCCGCCGCTAACGAAGGATGCCGTGGCCGGACGCATCCGTCGCTTACTGGCCATGGCGGATAAGCGTGCCGAAGACTTGGGAGTGCCGAACACGCTCGATAGCGTTCCCGAGGAAATTGATTAGGAATGCCAGCGGGAGTCCACCCGCTTCTCCTAGACTGATAGCCATTCACCAGGAGGTCACCTCATGACATATTCGCTACCGGAACTGCCCTATGACTATTCAGCGCTCGAGCCACACATTTCGGCTCGGATTATGGAGCTTCATCACTCGAAGCACCACAAAGCCTACGTTGACGGCGCAAACAACGCCCTCGCTGGGCTCGCCGAAGCGCGCGAAACGGGAAACTTTGCGAACATCAACCGCCTGGAAAAGGATCTCGCGTTCCACCTCGGCGGTCACATTAACCACAGCATTTTTTGGACAAATCTTCACCCCGAAGGTGGCGGGACCCCGGAGGGTGAAGTGGCGGCAGCGATTTCGGAGTTTTTCGGGTCGTTTGAGGCGTTCGTCGCGCACTTCAGCGCCGCTTCTCTGGGAATCCAGGGCTCCGGATGGGGTGTGCTCTCGTGGGATCCTGTCGGATCACAACTCATCATCCAGCAACTTTTTGACCAACAGGGGAATACCGCTCAAGGAACCATTCCTGTTCTGCAGCTCGACATGTGGGAGCACGCTTTCTACCTCGACTATCAAAACGTAAAAGCGGACTACGTGAAAGCTTTTTGGAACATCGTGAATTGGGAAAACGTGGGGCAACGCCTGACGGCGGCTCGCTCCTCAGCCGCAGCATCACTGCTAATCTCTTAGTCTGAGGCAGTCCACACGGGCTGTATTCCGTCCAGCACATGGGCAGTTTGACGAAAGGGACATTGTGGTCACGGTAGGAATTAACGGGTTTGGACGCATCGGAAGAAGCTTTTTCCGGGCGGTGTTAGCAAGCTCGCACGACGTGAAAATCGTTGCCGTTAATGATTTAACCGACCCCAAAGCTCTCGCGCACCTGCTGAAATACGATTCTGTGGGTGGTCGCTTGCCGGTCTCCGTTGAAGCCGGAGACGGCACCATTGTTGTGGATGGCACCCCTATTACCGTGTATGCAGAGCGTGACCCTTCCGCGCTTCCCTGGGGCAAGCTCGGCGTAGATATCGTGATCGAATCCACCGGGTTCTTTACGGACGCATCGAAAGCGAAAGCCCATCTCGATGCCGGGGCCAAGAAAGTCATTATTTCTGCACCTGCCACCGATGAGGACTTCACCGTCGTCATGGGTGTCAACCACGAAGATTATGACCCCGCCCACCACCACATCGTGTCCAACGCGTCGTGCACGACAAACTGTTTGGCTCCCATGGCGAAGGTGTTTGATGACACCTTCGGCATTGAGCGTGGTCTGATGACCACTATTCACGCCTACACAGCCGACCAGAATTTGCAGGATGGACCGCACAGCGATTTGCGCCGGGCGCGAGCCGCCGCACTCAACATTATTCCCACCTCCACCGGTGCGGCCAAAGCTATTGGATTGGTGCTTCCCCAGCTCAAAGGCAAGTTGGACGGGTTTGCTTTGCGCGTTCCCGTCCCCACGGGCTCCATCACCGACCTCACGGTGGAGGCACGCCGGGAGGTAACTCTCGAAGAAGTCCAGACCGCCTTCAAAGAAGTTTCTGACACGGGTGCCTACAAAGGCATTCTTCGCTACACCGAGGAACCCATTGTCTCCAGCGATATTGTGGGCGATCCGTACTCGTCAATTATCGACGGCGGTCTGATTCGTGTGCTGGGAAACCAAGTCAAGATGAGCTCCTGGTATGACAACGAGTGGGGCTACTCCAACCGTCTCGTTGACCTTGCCGCCTATATGGGAGCTTCGCTCTAACACGTGAGTCTTCGCACACTCGGTTCTTCTGCTGACCTTGATGGTCAAGTTGTCTTGCTTCGCGTTGATGCCAACGTTCCTGTGGACCAGGGCGTCATCACCGATGACGGTCGAATTCGTGCATTCCTGCCCACCCTCGAGTGGCTGGTGAGCAAGGGTGCTGCGGTTGTGGTGGCAAGCCACCTGGGGCGACCCAGCGGGCCGGAAGATACGCATTTGAGCCTTGCCCCTGTGGCCCGGAGGCTCGCAGAATTGTGGGGCAAAGCCGTGCCGCTCATCAACGGCGTGACCGGCCCCGAGGTATGGAGAACCGTCGACGCTCTTCTTCCAGGCCAGGTCTGCATGGTGGAGAACGTGCGCTTTGATCCTCGGGAGACCTCTCAAGACGCGTCGGAACGTCTGGAGCTCGCGATGGAGTGGGCAGATCATGTTGACGCAACCGTCGTGGATGGTTTCGGCGTTGTTCACCGCAAACAAGCCAGCGTATATGAGCTGCCACGTTTGACCACGAGCTACGCCGGATTATTGGTAGAAAAAGAAGTCGAGGTTCTGACCCGTCTGACCACGGAACCTGAGCGCCCTTACACGGTGGTTCTGGGGGGCTCCAAAGTATCTGACAAGTTGGGCGTTATTGAGGCTCTCCTCCCCTCGGTCGACATCATTGTGGTCGGCGGAGGGATGGTCTTCACCCTTCTGAAAGCCCAGGGGCATCCGGTGGGATCGAGTTTGTTAGAAGAAAATATGCTGGACACCGTGCGGGGGTTTATGGCGAAAGCCCACGACCACGGCGTCACCGTTGTGCTCCCCACCGACATTGTCATGGCGCAGTCATTTTCTCCCGATGCTGGGCACGAAGTGCTTCCCATCGCTGCACTCGAGTCAGGGGTACACGGAGCCCACGCAATCGGGCTGGACATCGGGCCAGAGAGTGCGAGACATTTCGCCCAGGTGGTTCGAGACTCTGCTACCGTTTTTTGGAATGGCCCTATGGGGGTTTTTGAGTTCGGCGCTTTTGCCCACGGCACACAAGTCCTTGCCCAAGCGTTGACAGAGGTCACCGGATTGTCTGTGGTCGGCGGCGGTGACTCGGCCGCTGCTGTGAGAGCACTGGGATTTGCAGAGAGTGACTTTGGCCACATTTCCACAGGCGGGGGAGCAAGCTTGGAGTTTTTGGAAGGTTCTGTACTACCTGGATTGGAGATTCTTGGATGGCAACGGTGAGACGCCCGCTGATAGCGGGAAACTGGAAAATGAACCTGGACCACCTCCAGGCGATAGCGTTCGTGCAAAAGCTGGGCTGGGCGCTGAAAGACGCGCGGTACGTCGAGTCTGAAGTGGAGGTGGCGCTCTTTCCACCGTTTACCGACCTCCGCTCCGTGCAGACGCTCGTTAACGCTGATTCGCTTCCTTTTGCCTTGGGTGCGCAGGACCTATCGACCTACGATGATGGCGCTCACACGGGCGACATTTCCGGAATCTTTCTGAAGGCACTCGGCTGCGCCTATGTTTTGGTGGGTCACTCGGAGAGGCGCGCCGATCATCGCGAGGACGACGCAGTCGTCGCCGC
>CAYUJX010000001.1:0-12596 GCA_964445125.1 uncultured Microbacteriaceae bacterium | reverse complement strand
CACATCGATGGGGCCCTTGTGGGAGGCGCCAGCATCGACATTAAAGAGTTCGCGTCCATCATTCAATTCCCCAAACACGTCACGCTGGTCTAAAAACTTGGTCCAAGCGTTTATAGTGGTGAAGTTACTCAGGAGGTAAGTATGGAAGTTTTGCGTGTTATTTTTCAGTTGATACTGGCGTTCACCAGTATTCTTCTGACGCTCATGATTTTGCTCCACCGCGGACGTGGTGGAGGCCTTTCTGACATGTTTGGCGGGGGAGTAACCTCTAACCTGGGATCCTCCGGGGTAGCCGAACGCAATCTGAACCGCATCACGGTGGTGGTGGCTCTCATATGGGTCTCCAGCATCGTTACCCTGGGTCTTTTCACCCGGTTTGACATTTAGGAGACGAGCACAGTGGCATCAGGCGGCAGCGCAATCAGAGGTACCCGTGTGGGTTCTGGCCCCATGGGCGAACAAGACCGGGGGATTCAAGTCGAGCGCATCGCGGTGTCCTATTGGGATGCCATGGGCAACGAAACGGTGCGGCATTTTTCCGCCCAGATAGATCCGGGAGATATCCCCGAACTCATTGATTCCCCGATGACCGGTTTGCCCGCCGGACGAGACAAGGCCAACCCGCCACAGCTTCGGGTGAATGAGCCTTATAAAACTCACCTCGCCTACGTAAAAGAGCGCAGGACCGAAGAGGAAGCCAAGCAAATCCTGGACGATGCTCTCGCTGTGCTCAGGGTCAAAAAAGGCAGACGCTAAGCTCGCAAGGCTTCCCAGAGGGCCTCGAGTTGGTCCCGAGACGCTGTGATGCTCATCACGGGCATGTGGGCGACAGCGAGGACCTGTGCATCCCCGTGAGCTTGCGCTAACAGGAGGGTTCCGAGAGTGAAGTCTCGGCCCGAGATGGTGAGTTCAGCGCTGGGTGTTTGAATAATCTGCAAAAACACGCCTTCTGCGGGGCCGCCCTTGTGCAGTTGCCCGGTGGAATGCAAAAAGCGGGGCCCAAAGCCCAGTGTGATGGGCCGTTGGAGGTCGGCTTCCAAAGCTTCGCGCACAGCACCCCACCTTGCGCTGAGGGACCGTTCGCCAAAAATGCACAGTGCCCCGTACGAGCGCGCTCCGAGGAGTCGCTTCCACTGCCGCACAAGTCCTGCCAGATCATTCACCGTTTCTGGCAGCGCCTGGCTCGACCACACGGAAACTCCCGCGATCTCACGTTCTTCCCGTGGTGCCGTAGGGGGATCGTCAAGGAGTGCCTTCGCCGCGATTTTGGCACTTTCCACGTTTGGCTGGTCAAAAGGATTCACCCCGATGAGCTGGCAGGCAAACGCTGTGGCAAATTCCCAGAGGAGAAAATGTTCCCCAAGAGTCGCCTCCACGGCGATATCACTGTGCTCTGGTTCCCCACTGACGACCAGACCATCGGCACTACCCCTCAGGTGTGAATCAACGACCGGTAACAGGCCGCGACCTTCTTTGCCGGTGGATTCAGCGACCAATTGTTCAATCCAGTCCCCGAGACCGGGAAGCCCGGGAAAAGAGCCCAGCAAAATCTTGTTTCGCTCTGGGTGTGACGCCGCAAGCGCTGCCCCGAGCATCAGCCCCGGGTTGTTGAGCTCGTCGCGACAGAGAGCATCGTGAGCAGAGGTGGCCTCCGTCAGCAGGGTGTCAATATCTATTCCTGCCAGGGCGGCGGGAACCAGCCCAAAAGGACTTAACGCAGAAAAACGACCACCGATGGTCGCGTCCCCCAGAAATACCCGATAGCCAGCTTCCTGTGCTTGCTGGTGAAGGGGGGAGTCAGGATCCGTGACGATGACCATACGCTCTCGAGGATCAAGTCCCTGGTCTCTCAAAGCCTGCTCAAAAACGCGGCGCTGTGAATCTGTCTCTAGTGTCCCGCCGGATTTAGACGAGACGACAACCACGCATTGGCTCAGGTCTCTGTCCACCAGCGGAGCCAGTTCATCGGGGTGAGTCGAATCGACAATGTGCACGTCCGCATCGGCGGATTGCGCCATCACTTCAGGGGCGAGGGAAGATCCTCCCATGCCACACAGAATTACCCGGGTCATCCCCAGGGACTGAAGTTCACGACGGAGCGTCTCTAGCTCGCCCACAAGGGGCCGCCACCGCTCCGGTGAAGACACCCACCCCAGGCGAATCGACGCTTCTGGCTCGGCTGCGGGACCCCACAGCGTGGAATCAGCTGCCCACAAGCGGGACGCAAAATGAGCCCCCACGGATTCAGCGAGCGCGCTGGCGCTGGCGTCCAGACGTTCCGCAGACAGGGTTACTTTCACGCCTGGGCGCTACCCTCCATGGCGCGAGAAACGGTCTCGAGAAGCTCGTGCCACGAGGCGATGAACTTCGCCACGCCCTCGCGCTCCAGTTCCTCCGTGACGCTGTCAAGGGAGACTCCCAGGGCTGCTAACGACGCCATAACAGCTCTTGCGTCGTCATAGTGTCCGTGGACGCGGTCACCGTTCACTCCGCCGTCGCGGGCCGTGGCCAGCAATGTTTTTTCCGGCATGGTGTTGACCGTATTCGCCACGGCAAGCTCGGTGACGTACAAGGTTTCGGGAAGCGTGGGATCTTTTACTCCTGTTGACGCCCAGAGCGGCCGCTGGTGGTTCATCCCCTGGGCAATCAGCGCGCTGGCTTCCGGGGTGGCGTGGAGTTGTTCGAATAGTTCATACGCAAGCCGCGCGTTAGCAATGGCGGCCTGGGACTTCAGACCGAGTGCTTCGGGTGATCCGATTTTCTCTAGCTGCGGGTCAATAGCGGAATCGACCCGTGAGACAAAGAACGACGCAACCGAATGAATTGTCGAAATGTCGTGACCGTTTTCGGCGGCCAACGCAATCCCCGCCACATAGGCGGCGATGACATCCCGGTAGCGTTTCAGGCTAAAAATGAGTGTCACGTTGACGGACACGCCCTGTGCTACCACGCGGGTAATCGCGGGGATACCCGCGAGGGTTGCAGGAATCTTGACCATCAGGTTGGCCCGATTGACCTGCTTCCAGAGCGCCATGGCCTGAGTGACGGTGGCCTCGGTGTCGTGGGCGAGGGTGGGGGAGACTTCGAGAGATACACGGCCGTCAATGCCTGTGGTGGCGTCGTACACCTCGCGCAACAGATCACAGGCAGCCTGCACGTCAGAGACCATGAGGGCAAAAGCTGCGTCTTCTGCGGAGAGACCTTGAGCCGCCATGTCGTGAATGTCTGAGTGGTAGGAGTCGCTGCCCGCCACAGAGCCGGCAAAAATAGTGGGGTTACTGGTCACTCCCACCACGGTGTGCTCATCCATGAGCGAGCGCAACGACCCTGATATGAGGCGATCTTTGGAAAGATCATCCAGCCAAATACTCACGCCAATGTCGGCGAGCATGTCTGTGGGAGTGGGAGTCATGAGGTGCCCTTTCGTGTCGAAGCGAGACTGCGCTGTGCGGCCTCCACTATGGCTTCAGAGGTCAAGCCAAATTCTCGGTACAAGGTGGCGCCGTCCGCTGAAGCCCCAAAGTGTTCAAGAGAGACGGCTTCGCCGTGGTCTCCTAAGAATCGGTGCCAACTGAGCGAAATTCCTGCTTCCACGCTCACGCGCGCTCGAAGCGACCTCGGAAGAACTTCGTCTTTGTATGCTGCGTCTTGTTCGTCAAACCATTCCACACAGGGCATGGAGACCACGCGTGTGGGGTGACCCGCTGTTTCGAGTGTCGCCCTGGCTGTTAGTGCCAAAGCCACTTCGGACCCGGTGGCGATAAGCACAATCTCTGGCGTGGCGGAGGCCTCGTGGAGAACATACCCACCGCGGGCAGTGTTCCTGGCGTGGGCCATCGTCTCGCCGCTGGCTGCTCCGTCACCGCGGGCAAGAACGGGGACGCCCTGCCTCGTCAAAGCGAGTCCCGCGGGGCCTGATCGGCGCTCGAGGATGGTTTTCCAGGCCCACGCGGTCTCGTGGGCATCGGCCGGACGAACGACGTCAAGGCCGGGGATGGCCCGGAGGCTGGCGAGTTGCTCAATGGGCTGGTGGGTGGGGCCGTCTTCTCCCAACCCGACGGAGTCGTGTGTCCAGACGTAAAGGGTCGGAATTTTCATTAGGGCTGCTAATCGCACCGCGGGGCGCATGTAGTCGCTGAAAATCAGGAAGGTGCCGGCAAACGCTCGGGTGGGTCCGTGTAAAACGATGCCGTTGAGAATGGCGCCCATGGCGTGTTCACGAATACCAAAGTGGAGCACTCTGCCGAAGGGGTCCGCGGACCATTCCTTCGTGGACCGCTTCGAGGGAGCAAACGAGCGGGCCCCCTTAATGGTGGTGAGATTTGATTCTGCCAAGTCTGCAGAGCCACCCCACATCTCGGGCAGTACCGCTGCGAGAGCGTTGAGAACAATCCCTGAGGCCTGCCTGGTGGCCACCGAAGCCCCCTCTTCGAAGGCGGGCAAATGGTGCTCAAGCGACGGCAACTCTCCCGCGAAGAGGCGGTCGAGCAGTGCATTCTTTTCCGGGTTCGCTAGCGCCCAGCTTGCAAAGGACAGCTCCCACGTCGCCCGCGTCACCGCGGAGCGATCATGGAGTTTCCTGGTGTGCTCAAGAACCTCGGGCGGGACGTGAAAAGAGACATCTTCGGGCATTCCCAGAGCAGTCTTGAGGCCTGCGACTTCGTCGGCGCCCAGCGCGGACCCGTGAATTTTCCCCGTGTTCTGTTTCGTGGGCGAAGGCCATCCAATGACGGTCTTGAGGATAATCAGTGAGGGCTTGGAGGTTTCGGTTTTAGCCGCCGTAATGGCAGCCATAATGGCGTCAACGTCTTCGACGTAGTTATTGCTGGGACCAAAGTCCACGGTGTGGACGTCCCAGCCGTACGCGACGTATCGCTGGGAGACATCCTCGGAGAAAGCGATGTCCACATCATCTTCAATCGAAATCTGATTGGCATCATAAAAAACAATCAGACTGCCCAATTCTTGGTGGCCTGCTAGCGAGGCAGCTTCCGAAGAAACACCCTCCTGGAGGTCACCATCACCGGCAATCACATAGGTGTAGTGGTCAAACGGTGATTCACCTTCGGGCGCTTCGGGGTCGAAAAGTCCACGTTCAAAACGCTGGGCATAGGCAAAACCGGTGGCCGCCGCGATTCCCTGCCCGAGGGGTCCCGTGGTGATTTCCACGTGAGGGGTGTGACCGTATTCGGGGTGACCCGGCGTCAGCGAGCCCCACGTGCGAAGCGCTTGGAGGTCACTGAGCTCAAGACCTAGCCCGCCGAGGAACAGCTGCACATACTGGGTCAGCGAAGAGTGTCCGGCGGAGAGAATAAATCGATCGCGACCCAGCCACTGCGGGTCACCAGGATCAAGTGCCATGACTTTTTGGTACAGAAGATAAGCCAGTGGCGCCAAGCTAATGGCGGTTCCGGGGTGGCCATTTCCCACCTTTTCGACGGAGTCAGCGGCAAGAACCTTGGCGACGGTGACGGCGTGGCGGTCATGGTCAGAAAAAATAGAACCCATAGCGTTTAGAACCCTTTTCTGGCGACTCGGAAAGACTTTCAGTCGCCAGGAGAAGTCACCCGTGACGACAAAACCCATCCTACCGAGCCCCTCTCGCCCTGGTGGACGCCTCAATACTCAGGAGCCCTGAAGAAGGGAGCTCTAGGATGAGACTGCTGACAGTCGCTAGAAGGATGCCGTGCCTACCTCTTCCCCTGTGGCTCCCGCGAAAACGGGAGCTTCCGTCGTACGTGGTTACGTTGCGCTCACTAAGCCTCGTGTCATTGAGCTTCTCCTGGTCACCACGGTGCCGGTCATGGTGCTTGCCGAGCGAGGACTGCCGAGTCTGTGGCTTGTGCTTGCCACGGTTGCCGGGGGAGCACTCAGCGCGGGAAGCGCCAACACGTTCAATATGATCATCGATCGCGACATTGACACCGTCATGGGGCGCACCCAAACCAGGCCCCTGGTGACGGGAGAAATCACGCCCCGAGCCGCACTGGTGTTCGCCAGCACTCTGGCAGTGCTCTCTTTCGTTCTCCTGTGGTGGCTGACGACGCCTCTCGCCGCGGTGTTGGCACTGGCGGCCATCGCGTTTTATGTTTTTGTCTACACGATGTGGCTCAAACGGCGCAGCGAGCAAAACATCATTTGGGGGGGAATTGCCGGATGTTTCCCCGTTCTCATCGGTTGGGCTGCCGTCACAGGCAGTCTGAGTGCTGAGCCGTGGATTTTATTCTTGGTGGTGTTCTTGTGGACTCCACCGCATTACTGGCCACTGTCCATGAAATACCGCGAGGACTACGAAAGCGCGAATGTCCCCATGCTGGCCGTGGTGCGCGATGCCCCCGTGGTCGGAATGCAGGTCATTCTTTACGCCTGGGCAGCCGTTGTCGCCTCATTGATGCTGATCCCCCTCGCCCCGATGGGGGTGGTGTACTCCGTGGTAGCGGTAGTCAGCGGAGGATGGTTCATCTTTGAGTCCCACCGTCTTTATGCCAGAGCCCTTGCTCAGGTCGAGATGGCGCCCATGCGGGTATTTGGCTCCAGCATTACCTACTTGTCACTGCTGTTTCTCGCAGTGGGAGTTGATCCGCTGCTTCCCTGGTAGACCCTGTTTTCTGAGCGAGGAGAGCGGTTGTTACCAGCGCTACCAGCACAGCTGCCAGCACCATGTGAATGCCGACAGCAATCTCGGGAAGCCCATTACGCGCCTGGTAGAGCCCCACCCCTACTTGCACCAGCGCGACGCCGAGCGCTCCGGTGATGGAGCGTCTAAAGGACGCTGGCCCAAGGCCCAAGGTCCAACTCAGCACCGTCATGGTGACCAAGAGGCCCAGAACGCCGTAGGAGGGCCACGAATGAAGGTGTTGCAGCAGAGCGGAATCCAAACCATTGCGAGCGCTTCCGCCATCGCCTGAGTGCGGTCCTGATCCGGTGGTGATGACGCCCACCGCCAGCGATATGGTCAACAAGCCGGCCAAGGCAACCCCCAACACTCGCGTCTGGGGCGCCAATGCCCACTGTGTGCGCTTGGGGCCCGTTCGGACCCGATACAGCAGTACCGAGGCGAGACCAACGAGGACGAGGGAGAGCACATAGTGCAAGCCCACTACCCAGGGGTTCAGGTTTGTCAACACGGTGATGCCCCCGATGACGGCCTGTCCTGGGATTCCTAATCCCAGGGCGACGCTGAGGCGAAACAGTTCGGGCCTTTCGCGGCGCAGACGCAGCAAGAGGACGAACATCACGATGGCGATGGCCGCGAGGACAAAAGTGAGTAGCCGGTTTCCAAACTCGATGATCCCGTGGATTCCCATTTCTGGGGTGGAAATGAAGGAATCTTCGGTGCAACGGGGCCACGTAGGGCACCCCAAGCCTGAACCGGTCAGGCGGACCGCACCACCGGTGCCAATGATGACAATCTGGCTGACAAGCGACGCCCACGCAAAGACTCGTATCCGAGCATCAACGGCAGAAGGGAGCCAATTCCATAGTGTTTTCACGGTTTCCAGCCTATTTTTTGTTGTCGGGAACGGGTACAGTTAGAGGCCTAAGACGGGGCTAAATCGTCTCTCACATCACTTCACCAGTTGTATATGCGAGTGTAGAAGACGAAAGTCTGAGACTCCTGGAAACGCCTCAGGGTCCGTAAAGCGAGAGGGAGGAACACTATGTCTGATGTGCTACTCGATAAGCCTGAACTGGAAAGTTTGGGTCAATATGAATTTGGCTGGCATGACGCCAACGATGCTGGTGCGACCGCTAAACGGGGTCTCTCTGAACAGGTTGTCCGCGAGATTTCTGGGCTAAAGAATGAGCCCGAGTGGATGCTCAAGCTTCGCCTCAAGGCGCTCGCTCTCTTCGGCAAGAAGCCGATGCCCACCTTCGGGGCAGATCTTTCTGGCATCGATTTTGACAACATTAAATACTTTGTGCGCTCTACGGAACGTCAGGCCCAAACCTGGGAAGACCTCCCTGAAGATATTCGCAACACTTATGAACGTCTCGGCATCCCCGAGGCGGAACGCTCACGCCTGGTTTCCGGTGTGGCAGCGCAGTACGAGTCTGAAGTCGTGTACCACCAGATTCGCGAAGACTTGCAAGAACAAGGTGTCATCTTCCTTGACACAGATACTGCTTTGCGTGAGCACCCCGAGTTCTTTACCGAGTATTTCGGTTCCGTTATTCCTTCGGGCGATAACAAGTTCTCCGCGCTGAACTCTGCCGTGTGGTCGGGTGGATCCTTTGTGTATATTCCCCCGGGCGTCCATGTCGATATCCCGCTGCAGGCCTATTTCAGGATTAACACCGAAAACATGGGCCAGTTTGAGCGCACTCTGATTATTGCTGATGAGGGCAGCTACGTGCACTACATCGAAGGCTGCACCGCACCAATTTATTCGAGTGACTCTTTGCACTCGGCTGTGGTCGAAATTATCGTGAAGAAGAACGCTCGCGTTCGCTACACGACAATCCAAAACTGGTCCACGAACGTCTACAACTTGGTCACCAAGAGAGCGATTGCTCACGAAGGCGCCACCATGGAGTGGATAGACGGGAACTTAGGCTCCAAGGTCACCATGAAGTACCCCTCGGTGTTCCTCGTGGGAGAACGCGCCAAGGGTGAAACTTTGTCCGTCGCGTTCGCTGGCCCCGGCCAGCACCAGGACGCCGGCGCAAAAATGGTTCACATGGCTCCTTACACGACCTCGTCGATCGTGTCCAAGTCCATCGCCCGTGGGGGTGGACGGTCGGCATACCGTGGCGAGGTTCGGGTGGAAGCCAGCGCTCATCATTCGGCGAACACGGTTCGCTGTGATGCGCTACTGGTGGACTCTATTTCGCGCAGCGACACCTATCCGGCCATTGATATTCGTGTTGACGACGTTCAACTCGGCCACGAAGCGACAGTGTCGCGCGTCAGCGAGGAACAACTCTTCTACCTCCAGAGCAGAGGTATGGCTGAAGACGAAGCTATGGCCATGATCGTGCGAGGGTTTATTGAGCCGATTGCGCGCGAGCTTCCCATGGAATACGCCCTTGAGCTGAACAAGCTCATTGAAATGAATATGGAAGGTTCCGTCGGTTAAATGACCACCAGCAGTCCTCCCTCTACACTCGCGCCCAAAAGCTTTAACGAGGCCAAGAGCGTCCCTGTCCAGAGCAGATCCGAGTTTTTTTCCTCTGAAGATCACGCCGCTTTTGCGGAGGTCACCGGTCGAGAAGCACAATGGAAACTCAGTCCTGTCGCCAAGCTTCGCGAGCTTATGGACGGCGAACTTGACGGGTCGAGCTATCCGCTTGAATCCAGTACCGCAGAAGGATTTAGCGTTACCTGGGACACCGTGGAAAACACCCCGAGGGGCTTTGCCGGTGTTCCCGAAGAGCGCCTTACGGCGAACGTATGGGGGCAGACCCAACAGGTGCTGTCCCTAGAGATTGAAGGCGTCCACAGCGTTCCTCTGCGCTGTGTGCGTGAAGGCTTGGGGGAGGGCCCGAGAGCCTCCCACACCGTTATTCGGACAATGCCTGGGGCACACGCCACGCTGGTGATGGTCTCCCGTGGTATCGCTCATCTGGGCGAGACCGTCGAGTTCGAGCTCGGGGAGGGCTCACACCTCCAGGTGGTGTTTGTTGGCCAGTGGAGCCCCGGCGCCATTAATTACGCCACCCACTTCGCAAATATTGGTGCCTCCGCTGTGTTTACCCACATCGTGGTGAACTTTGGCGGAGATATCACCGTTCTTAACCCTACGGCTCACCTCGTCGGAGAGCGGTCTGAGGCTCACCTCAACGGCGCGTATTTCGCCGATGCTGCTCAGCACATGGAACACCGTGTGTATGTGGAGCACGTGGGTCCCTCCACGGTGTCGCGTGTGCTCTACAAAGGGGCTCTTCACGGCCGCGGAGCGCGCACCGTCTGGGTCGGAGATGTTCTTATTGGTCCCGATGCCAAAGGCACAGATTCCTACGAGCAAAACCGCAACCTTGTTCTCAGTGAGGGCACGCGAGCAGATTCGATTCCTAACCTCGAAATTAAGACCGGTGACATCAAAGGCGCCGGGCACGCCAGTGCTACCGGTCGGTTTGATGACGAGCAGCTGTTCTACCTCCAATCAAGGGGAATCGAAGAACTGGAAGCCAGACGCCTTGTCGTGTTGGGGTTCTTGATTGAGATTGTCCAAAAAATAGACGATCCAGAACTCGTGGCCGAGCTCACCGTCGCTATTCAGGCGAAGCTGACACAAACGGAGGATGCTCAATGACTTCAGTGATGGTCTGCAAAGTAGATGACCTCGGGGTCGCATCCGCCCTCAAAGTGGATATTGGTGGGGTCCCTATAGCTTTGGTCAAAGACTCCGCGGGCGACATCCACGCCATAGGCGATGTCTGCAGCCACGGAGAGATTTCCCTCGCCGAGGGATTTGTCGAAGACGACACCCTCGAATGTTGGGCTCACGGGTCAAAATTTGACCTGGGAACCGGGAAACCTCGGAATTTCCCAGCCTTCGAGCCTGTACCCGTGTACACCGTCACCATCACCGATGGTGACGTCTACGTAGATCCCACCCCCCAGACCCTAATCGAAAGCGCCTGAATCACATGAGTACCCTCACTATCTCCAACCTCCACGTTGCAATCCAGACGGAGAGCGGCCCGATTGACATCCTCACGGGGGTGAATCTCACGCTGGAGCAAGGCTCCACCCACGCCATCATGGGCCCCAATGGTTCTGGCAAATCGACACTGGCGTACACCATCGCTGGTCACCCCCGATATACCGTCACCCAGGGGACCATCATGCTTGACGACGTGGATGTGTTGGCGATGAGCGCTGACGAACGCGCTCGAGCAGGACTCTTTTTGGCCATGCAGTACCCCGTGGAAATCCCCGGCGTGAGTGTGACAAACTTCCTGCGCTCGGCTAAGACCGCGATTAGCGGTAAAGCTCCCGCTCTGCGCGAATGGGTCAGTGACCTCAAAAAGGCTATGGCTGATTTGAAGATGGAACCCGGTTTCGCACAGCGCAATGTCAACGAGGGATTCTCCGGTGGCGAGAAGAAGCGCCACGAAATCATGCAGCTGGAGCTTTTGCAGCCCAAGTTTGCCGTCTTGGATGAGACAGACTCCGGGCTGGACGTTGACGCACTGAAAATCGTGGGTAAAGGCGTCAACCGGGCAAAAGCGAGTACAGGCCTGGGTATTCTCCTCATCACGCACTACACGCGTATTTTGAAATACATCAAACCCGACTTCGTCCACGTCATTGTCGGAGGCAAAATTGTCGAAAGCGGTGGGCCCGAACTGGCCAACCGGCTGGAAGATGAGGGGTACGACCACTACCTCCCCGCAGAGAAGACCATTGCGTCCTAAGGTGAGACTATGAGCACAGTTACGCTGAGTGATACGAAGTTTGATGAGGTTGAAGAAGGCCTGAAGAACGTTATTGACCCCGAGCTCGGAGTTAATATCGTCGACCTGGGGCTCATTTACGACCTGTCCTGGGATGACGAAGAGGATGCCCTCATTGTCAGCATGACTCTCACCTCCGCGGGGTGCCCGCTCACCGACGTGATTGAGGAAGAAATCACGAACAGTATGGACGGCATTGTGGAGCGTTTTCGCATCAACTGGGTATGGATGCCTCCGTGGGGGCAAGAACGCATTACCGCTGATGGGCGTGACATGATGAGAGCTCTCGGATTCTCGATATAGAAAATGCACGGAACCGTCTGGTTCCTGCCCAGGTGATGTGTCATGCTTGAGGTTAAAGACCTTCAAATACGTATTGGTGCGCGCGTCCTTCTTGACGGCGTATCTTTTCGCGTGGACGTCGGCGACAAAGTCGGGCTGGTGGGTCGAAACGGCGCCGGCAAAACGACGCTGACCAAAGTTATTGCAGGAGATTTCGCGGCGACCGGCGGCTACGCCCGTGTCACCGGTGATGTGGGGTATCTGCCCCAGGACCCCCGAGCTGCAAACCCTGAAGAATCCGCTAAAACACGGATTCTTGATGCGCGAGGTCTCGGCCAGCTCATTGCCGGCATGACGCGCGCAACGTCGGACATGGCCAGTGCGGACGAAAGCATCTCCGCTGCGGCCATGAAGAAATATGGACGCCTCAACGACCAATTCTTAGCCGCTGGAGGCTACCAAGCAGAAGCAGAGGCATCGACCATTGCCTCCCATCTCAACCTTCCTATCGGCATTTTGGATCAGGCCCTGGGTACACTCTCCGGCGGCCAACGTCGACGCATAGAACTGGCTCGAATTCTTTTCCAAAATGCTCCCCTGATGATTCTTGATGAGCCGACCAACCACTTGGACGCGGATTCCGTGGTGTGGCTGCGCAACTTCCTGGCGGGTTACCCCGGAGGCGTCATCGTGATTTCCCACGATGTGGTCCTGGTGGAAGAAACCGTGAACCGCGTCTTTTATCTTGATGCCATGCGGGCAACAATTGACGTCTACAACATGTCGTGGAAGCACTATCTGCGCCAAAGGGAAGCAGACGAAGAGCGTCGTCGTAAAGAGCGCAGCGTCACCGAGAAAAAGGCAACCGCTCTGCAACTCCAGGCGGCAAAGTTTGGTGCCAAAGCGAGTAA